>NZDS01000197.1 GCA_002690215.1 Rhodospirillaceae bacterium
GGGAGAGAAACGCCGTTAAAAGCATGCGTAAACGACCGTCTGGAAGCGGGGGGAGGAGTGGCTTGGTTGAGGTTGGGGTTGGGTGGCTTGGAGGTGGCCACGACCTGACGGGGGAAATGGAGACCTGGAGGGGGTGGAGGAGCAGCTGGGTAACCCGGTTTCTGAGAGGGCGGATTTGGGTTCTGGCACAATCCTGGCACAGTTCGACAGCAAATTGGGGCTTGCGAGAGCCTGGAGCATTTTGTAGTATCCGCGCTAACTTGTTGATTTTGCAGTGTTTGTCGAGCGGCGTCGTGGGTCCGGTTTGGTGCCGGAGCGTGTTCACATCGCGGGGGTCGCTGGTTCGAGTCCAGCATTGCCCACCACCCGCCCGCTCCCTCCCCGCTGGGCATGCCCCGGTGAGGTATCCAAGCGAGACAAATTGGGCGGTGCTATGGACTCCTGGGATCAGCATTTCATGGATGTGGCGCGCTTGGTGTCGCAGCGCTCGAAAGATCCGAGTACTCAGGTCGGCGCCTGCGTTGTCGATCCGAACCGGCGTATCGTCTCGACCGGCTTCAACGGTTTTCCGCGCGGCATCGCAGACAAGTCCGAGTTGCTGACCGAACGCGAGGAAAAATACGCGCGCGTGATCCATGCCGAAGTCAACGCCATTCTGTTTGCCTACCGCGATCTGACGGGCTGCACGCTCTATGTCTGGTCACTGGCGCCCTGCCCGCGTTGCGCTGTTGTCATCATCCAGGTCGGCATCAGCCGCGTCGTCGCGCCTGAGTGGGACACCGAACACGAGCGTTGGGGCAGCGACATTGCCTTGTCCGCAGGACTTTTCGACGAAGCCGGCGTGGAGATGGCGGCAGTAGGAGTATGACGCCGCAAGCGCCTGCGTTGGCAGGGGCCCGTCGATGATCGTCAGCCTGGCTGAGTTGCTGATCCTCGGCGTCATTGTCGATTGGGCCTTTCGCAAGCTTACCATCCCCGGCTTGGTCGGCATGCTGTTGCTGGGCGTCGTCTTCGGCCCCTATGTCCTGGCGCTGGTGGACCCTGGCCTGCTGGCGGCCTCGGCGGATCTGCGCCTGATCGCGCTGATCGTCATCCTGCTGCGCGCCGGTTTCGAGCTGAGCCGTGAAACGCTGCATCGGGTGGGCGGCCGGGTGGCGCTGCTGTCGGTTATTCCCGCTGTGATCGAAGGCCTGGCGGTGACCGTGCTGGGGCCGCCGTTGCTCGACCTCAGCTATCTCGAGGCGGCCATCCTGGGTTCGGTGCTGGGCGCCGTCTCGCCGGCCGTCGTGGTGCCGCTGATGATCCGCTTCATCGAGCAGAACCGGGGCGCCGAAAAGGGCATCCCGACCATGGTGCTGGCCGCCTCGGCCATCGACGACGTCTTCGTCATCGTCATCTACAGTGTCCTGGTCGGCCTGATCGGCGGCCAGCAGGTCGACGTCGCCTGGCAGCTCGCCGGCATTCCCATTTCCATCGTTTTGGGCATCGCCGTCGGCCTTGGCGTCGGTGTGGCACTGTTCCGCATATTCCAGCGCTTCGACCCGCGCGCCACCAAGCGGGTGCTGGTGATCCTGGCGCTATCCGTGCTGCTGGTGCGGCTGGAGCACCTCAGCGCCGAATGGCTGCCCTTCGCGGCACTGCTGGCGATCATGGCCATCGGCTTCATCATGCTCGAGCGAGACGAGCACATGGCGCACGAGATCTCGGCCAAGCTGGGCAAGATCTGGGTCTTCGCCGAGATCGTGCTGTTCACCATGGTCGGCGCCCAGGTTAACCTCGAAGTGGCCTGGCAGGCCGGTCTGGCGGGCGCCCTGATCATCGCCTTGGGCCTGGTTGCGCGCAGCGCCGGCACTTGGCTCTGCCTATTGGGCAGTGACCTCAATCGCGGCGAGCGCCTGTTCGTGGTCATCGCCTACCTGCCCAAAGCCACCGTGCAGGCGGCCATCGGCGGCGGCGCCCTGGCCGCCATGTCCCTGGCTGGCCTGGACACCGGACCGGGTGAGGTGATCCTGGCGGTGGCGGTGCTCAGCATCGTGTTGACCGCACCTCTAGGCGCCTGGGCCACCGAGGTCAGCGGCCGGCGCTGGCTCGAGGTGGCACCGCCCAGCGTCCACGAAGCCATGGACGCCGCCCTCGAGAGCGAAGCCCACGAGGACTGATATCTAACCGAGGACTTTCTTGACCGCCTCCACGATGTCGCCGACCTGGGGCGTGGCGGCGCGTTCGAGGTCTTCGTTGTAGGGGATCGGCACCTCGCGACCGCCCAGCCGCAGCACCGGGGCGTCGAGGTCGTCGAAGCCCCGCTCGGCTACCAGCGCCGCCACTTCGCCACCAAAGCCACCGGTCAATGGCGCCTCGTGGACCACCACCAGACGGTTGGTCTTGGCCACCGAGGACAGGATGGTATCCGTATCCAGGGGCTTGATGGTGCGCGGGTCGATGATCTCGATGGAGATGCCCTCGCGTTCCAGCAGTTGCGCCGCCGCCAGCGCCCGATCGACCATGACCTGGGTCGCCACCACGGTAGCGTCACTGCCCTGGCGCCGGACCGCCGCTTTGCCGATGGGGATGGCGTAGGGCTCTTCGGGCACCGCCGAGGGCTCGCCGAGATAGAGCAGTTTGTGTTCCAGGAAGATCACCGGATTGTCGTCGCGAATGGCTGAAGTCAACAGGCCCTTGGCGTCATAGGCCGACGAAGGCGCCATCACCACCAGGCCGGGCACGTGGTTGAACCAGGCCTCGAAGCTCTGCGAATGCTGCGCCGCCATGCGGATGCCGCTACCCTGCGGGCCACGGAAGACGATCGGCACCGTCGGCTTGCCCCCCAGCATGAAGCGGAACTTGGCCGCCTGATTGACGATGGCGTCCATCATGTAGGTTACGAAATCGAAGATCTGGATCTCCACGATGGGCCGCAGCCCGGCCGCCGCGGCGCCCACACCGGCGCCGGAAAAGCCCATCTCGGAAAGCGGCGTATCACGCACGCGTTCGACCCCGAAGGCCTCCTTCAGGCCTTTGGTGGCGCCGAAGATGCCGCCGATGCCGGCCACGTCGAGGCCCATCACGAAGACCCGCTCGTCGCGTTCCATCTCCTGATGCATGGCTTCGTTGATGGCCTCGACGTAACGGATTTCGCGTTGGCCGCGGTCGCTGGGCTCAATTGGCGTGTCGTGGGGTGCCGTGACGGCGGCCTCCATCAGCTCGACACTTGGCGGCGTGCCGCCTTCGGCGAATTCGATGGCACCGTCGATCTCGCCCTCGATCTCTTCGTGGATGCCGCCGAGCAGTTGCTTGTCGATGCCGTCGCGCTTGAGCAGGATGCGTTCCAAGCGCTTCAGGGGATCACGCTTTTTCCAGGCCTCGACTTCCTCGTCAGGCCGGTAGGGCGCCAGGTTTGCGCGCATGCTGTGGTCGTCCCAACGATAGGTCAGGGCCTCGATCAGGCTTGGCCCCTCGCCACCGCGGGCCCGCGCTATGGCCGTCTGCACGGCCTCGTGCACGGCGATGACGTCGTTGCCGTCGATGGTCTGGCCGGGCACCGAGTAGCCGGCGGCGCGGCGCGAGATCTTGTCGGTTGAAGAGGAATACGTGAACGGCGTCGACAGGCCGTAGCAGTTGTTCTCGCAGATGAAAACCAGCGGCAACTTCCAGATGGCGGCCATGTTCATTGTCTCGTGGAACATGCCTTCGTTGGAAGCGCCGTCGCCGAAGAAACAGATGCCCACGGTATCGTCGCCGCGGATCTTGGCCGCCAATGCGGCGCCGGTGCCGATGCCCATGCCAGCGCCGACGATGCCGTTGGCGCCGTAGATGTTGCTGTCCAGTGCCGCGATGTGCATGGAACCGCCGAGGCCGCTGCAGTAGCCGGCCTGGTTGCCGAAGAGCTCCGCCATCATCAGGTCGAGGCGTGCCCCCTTGGCGATGCAGTGGCCGTGGCCGCGGTGGTTGGAGATGAGGAAATCCTGCTCCAGCAGACTCGCTCCGACGGCGGCGCCGATGGCTTCCTCGCCGACATAGGAGTGCGCCGTGCCTCGCACCCGGCCGCCCTTGAAAAGCTCGGCCGTGCGCTCGTCGAAGCGCCGGATGCGCACCATGGTTCGGTACAGGCTTTCGAGAAATCCGTTGCTCAGTTCGGCAATGGCGTCGCTTTTGCTAGTGACCATGACCCGCCTCTCCCGGCTTTGCTGCAGACTCTGGTCCGATAGCATAGCCGAGAGCGCACCCGGTAACGAGACGCTGGATAAACCCTTTTTAAGCTGTCCGAATAGACAGGCAGGGCCCTATCATGACGGCGGAGGCAGGCTCATGAAAAAACTGATCATCGAGGCCCGGGTCAACGAGTACGCCATGCGCGATGGCAATGCCAACGTGCCCTGGCTACCCCAAGAGATCGCCGCCGACGCCGCCGAGTGCCGCCAGGCCGGCGCCTCGATCATTCACTTCCACGGCCGCGCCGCCGACGGCCAGCCTGACCACGACTTCGAGAGCTACCGCGACACCATTCTCCAAGTTCGGGCCGGCAGCGATATCATGGTGCACCCGACACTGGGTTACGTGACGCTGGATGAACCTGCCGCGCAGCGCCTCGATAACGTCACGCGGCTAGCGGCCGACCCTGCGACCAAGCCCGAGTTCGCACCCATGGACATGGGTAGCGTCAACGTCGACTGGTACGATCCGGAGCGGACCGAATTCACCACCAAAAACCTGATCTACCAGAACGCCACAGACACCCTGGAATACTTCGCCCGCAACATTCGGGCCCAAGGAATCAGTCAATACCTGGTCTGCTGGAACATCAGCTTCACGCGCCAGATGATCGCCTTCATGGACATGGGCCTGATCCCCGAGCCGGCGTTTTGCCTGTTTCTCCTCAGCGACGATATCATGCTGGCCGGCCACCCGGGCACACCCGAGGGCCTGGACGCCCACACCCGATTCCTGCCGCCGCACAGACACGTCGAGTGGTCGGTGTGCAACTACAACGGCGATCTCTTGCGCCTGAGCGAGAGCATCATCACCTCGGGCGGTCACATCTCCATCGGGCTTGGCGACTACGCCTACGAGAATCTCGGCGCACCGAGCAATGCCGATTTGGTGCACCAAGTGGCGGAGCAAGCTCGCAGCCTGGGCCGCGAGGTCGCCGACGTGGCCGAGACCCGAGCCCTGCTAGGCATGGACTGACAGGCGCGCTTAGGGCAAACTCCGCGGCGCTTGGGCGGACCCGTCGTGCCGAGGAGTTTTCTTATCGCTAGTCGCCTTATTTTCTTGGTCGCCAGTTTGGCGTTGCTCGCCGCCACAGCCTTTGCCGGTAGCCCCACCAAAAGCCCCGCCAAAGCTCCCCAGGGCATCGTCGGCAACGACGATCGCGTCGCCGTCGAAACCACGGAATTTCCCTGGCGCGCCATCGGTCGCATCAATATGGTCAACGGCGCCTATTGCACCGGTACCTTGATCGGGCCGAGCCAAGTGCTGACCGCGGCCCACTGCCTGTGGGACAGACGAGGCCAGCGCTGGGCGCCGCCGGACTGGCTGCATTTCCTGGCCGGTTATCAGCGTGGCGGTGCGCTGGCCAGTTTCCCGGTGGCCAGCTATCGGCGGGCCGCCGAATACCCCGCCGTGGTAGGTAATCGCCGCGACCATCTGGCGTCGGACTGGGCAATCCTGGAGCTGGAACAGCCGGCCGGCGACGACCTCGGCTTCCTGACCCTGGAGCAGTTGGTGAAGAGCGACCTGAACGGCGAGGCCAACGAGAGCATCGGCGTACAGCAGGCCGGCTACAGCCGCGACATGTCCTACGTGCTGTCGCTGCACCCGGATTGCCAAGTCGTCGGCTTCGCCGCCGACGGCGCTCTGATGGCCCATACCTGCGACGCCACAGAGGGCGATTCCGGCTCGCCCATTCTATGCCGCCGCGGCGACGACCTGGCCATCGTCGGTCTCCACGTTGGCAGCATCGATTGGAAGGGCCGAACCTTCGGCGTAGCGGTGCCGGCAACGACGTTGATCGGGCCGGCCAACGACTCGCACTAGGCGGGTCAGGTTTGACACCGACCGCCCCAGGCCACGCCAAGGTCCCGCTAATCATCCCGGCTTTGCTTATTGCCGGCAGCGCGGTCAGCATCCTCTCAACCGACCTCTATGTGCCCAGCCTGCCGCACCTGCCGGCCTACTTCGACACCAGCGCCGAGACCGTGCAGCTCACCATGAGCCTCAACCTGTTGTGCTTCGCGGCGGCCCAGCTCGTACACGGACCGCTCTCGGACCGCTTCGGCCGGCGCCCGGTGTTGCTGGCCGGCATGGCTGGGTTTCTGATCTTCACAATCGTCTGCGGCCTGGCACCGTCGATCGAGGTGCTGATCGCCGCCCGCGCCCTGCAGGGCGTCATGGCCTGCGCCCAGGCGGTGGTCGGACTGGCCATCATCCGCGACCTCTACAGCGGCCCGGGCAGCGTGCGTCTGTTGGCCGCCTACGGAATGGCGGTGGCGATGGCGCCGGCCGTGGGGCCGCTGATAGGCGGCCATGTCCATGTCTGGTTCGGCTGGCGGGCCAACTTCGGGCTTCTGGCGCTGGCCGTCATGGTCGTCACGGTGCTGCTCTGGCGTTACCTGCCCGAGACCACCCAGCCCGACCGCGAGGCGCTGGCACCCAGACGGCTGGGGCGCAGCTACGGAGCCCTCCTGAGCGGCCGGCGCTACCTGGGCTACAGCCTGGTCATGGCGGCCGCCATGGGCGGCCTATTCGCCTTCATCACGGCCGGCCCGTTCGTCTTCATCGACCGCCTGGGCGTCGCCACCAACCATTATGGCCTCTACCAGGCCGTGATTGTGTTGGCCTTTTTCTTCGGCAGTCTGGCGGCCAACCGAGGCGTCAACCGAATAGGCATCGAGGCGCTATTGCGCCTGGGCCTGAGCCTGATGGCAGCGGCCACGCTGGTGCCGCTGATGCTGTTGGTTCTGGGCCTGGAGCACCCGGCCACGCTGACGTTCGGCTTTGCGCTCTACACGCTGGGCATGGGCCCGTTGTTTGCCACGGCACCGGTGAAGGCTTTGGACGCGACACCGGCGACCCGCGGTGCCGCCTCGGCCATGCTGGGTACCCTGCAGATGGCCGGCGCCGGCCTGGCGGCCCTGGCGGTCGGCGTGCTGCACGATGGCAGCGCCTGGCCGCTGGCCTGGACACTGCTGGCCAGTGGCCTCCTGACCGCCGTCATCTATGGTATCGCCCGTCCCTGGAAAAGCTAAACAACCCCGTAGGCTTGGCCCAGCCCGGCAGCCTTTTGCTCCAGTGCCTTAACGGCCTGGGCCAGAACCGCGTTGACCGGCGCCTCTAGGCCCAGTGCCGGAGCCTCCCGGACCACGGCGCCGTTGAGATAGTCAACCTCGGAGCGCCGGCCGGCCAGCAGATCGAGCATCATGCTGGGCCGGGCCTGGGGCATGCCGCCGGCAAAGTCGCGGATGAAGGCGATGGGGTCGTCGTAGGGCAGCGTTACCGATTTGGCCGCCGCCACCGCTGCCGCTTCCTCGACGCAGGAGCACGACAGCGCAAAGGCTTCGGGGTTCTCCACCACTTGGCCCAGGCGCAGACCGGTTACCGTGCTGACCGCCGAGAAGGCGATGTTGCCGAGCATTTTTCCTCAGATCATAGATTGGGCGTCGTCGAAGGCTTCGGCCGTAAAGCCGGCGCCCCGCCAGGTCTCGACACAGTCCCGCACGCGCCCGTCGGCCGCCCCCTCGGCGGCGGCCAGGTGAACAAATCTCATACCGTTGTGATGTACTCGGCCGGGCGCCTCCACCGAAGCGCCGAAACCGCCGGCAATGCCCAGGATGAGCCGCTCCAGCGGCACCAATGGTGCCATGCGCTCCAAAGCACCAAGACCGTTCTGGATGACCAGGACATTGGTCTGGTTGCCCATCAGCGCCGCCGCGCCGCGTACGGCGCTTTCGGTGTCGTCGGCCTTGGTGGCAACGACCACCAACTCGCACGGCCCGGCCTCGGCCGGGTCGCTGGTAGCAGCAACTTCCAGCGTGCGGTCGCCGCTGATGCCCTCGACCCTGAGGCCCTCTGCAGCGATGGCAGCGACGTGTTCGGCCCAGCGATCGACCAGCCAGACCTCGTGGCCGGCTTCCTTGAAAAGCGCGCCATAGACGCAGCCCATGGCGCCGGCACCGAGGATGCCGATTTTCATGTCGCCGCACCCGCCTCTGCGGCCACCATCTCGTAGGCCGGCAAGGTGAGGAAATCGACGAACGCCTCGCCGGTGATGAGTTCGGCGAAGATGCCTGCGGCAGCCTCGAATCGGCTGGCGGCAAAGGCCTCGTCTCCCAACTCGTCGCTGATCCCCGCCATCTCCTCTGCCAGCACGCTCTGGAAGAGATCGCGATCCACCACCCGGCCATCGTCCAGGCTGGCGCCGTGGCGAATCCACTGCCAGACCTGGGAGCGCGAGATCTCGGCGGTGGCGGCGTCCTCCATCAAATTGTTGAGCGGCACGCAGCCGACGCCGCGCAGCCAGGCCTCGAGATAGCGAATACCGACGTTGACGTTCTGGCGCAGGCCGGCCGCGGTGATGGGGCCGTCGGGAACACGCAAAAGATCGGCCGCGGTAGTGGCCACATCTTGGCGCTGGCGGGCGATCTGGTTGGCTTCGGGCATCTTGTCGTCGAAGATGGCTTTGGCGATGGGTACCAGGCCGGGATGGGCCACCCAGGTGCCGTCGTGGCCGTCGCCGGCCTCACGTTCCTTGTCGGCACGCACCTTGGCCAAGGCCTCCTCGTTGGCCTCGGCATCGTTCTTGATGGGGATCTGAGCCGCCATACCGCCGATGGCGTGGACGCCGCGACGGTGGCAGGTTTTTATCGTGAGCAGGCTGTAGGACCGCATCAAGTGCCGTGTCATGCCGATCTCGGCCCGGTCGGGCAGGACGCAGGCCGGGTCGTGGCGGAACTTTTTGATGAAGCTGAAAATGTAGTCCCAGCGGCCGCAATTGAGACCAGCTGAATGCTGGCGCAGCTCATGCAGGATCTCGTCCATCTCGAAAGCCGCCAGGATGGTCTCGATCAGCACGGTCGCCTTGATCGTGCCCTGGGGTACACCCAAGGCCTCCTGGGCCGCCACGAAGACATCGTTCCAAAGCCGCGCCTCGAGGTGGCTCTCCAGCTTGGGCAGATAAAAATAGGGTCCGCTGCCGCGCTGCATAAGCGCCTGAGCGTTGTGAAAGAAGTATAGCCCGAAGTCGAAAAGCGAGGCCGATACAGGCCGGCCGTCGATGCGCACGTGGTTTTCCTGCAAGTGCCAGCCGCGGGGCCGAACCAGCAGCGTCGCAGTCTTTTCGGCCAGAGAATATTCCTTGCCCGAATTCGGGTCACTGAAAGCGATCTCGCGGCGCACCGCGTCACGCAGATTGATGTGGCCCTCGATGAGGTTGGACCAGGTCGGCGTGCTGGCGTCCTCGAAATCGGCCATGAAGACGCTGGCACCCGAGTTGAGGGCGTTGATGACCATCTTGCGGTCTACCGGTCCGGTGATCTCGACCCGGCGGTCCTGCAAATCATCGGGCAGCGGCGCCACACTCCAGTCGGCCTCGCGCACCCCCGCCGTCTCGGCGAGGAATTCTGGTTTCTCACCGGCGTCGAGCCGGGCCTGCACCTCGCCGCGCCGTTCCAGCAGGCGACGGCGTTCGTCACCGAACCGGCGCTCCAACATGGCCACCAGGCCGATGGCCTGGGGGCTCAGGATCTCATCAAAACCAGGCGCCAGAACGCCCAGCAGCTCTACGCCCTCGGCGGCCTGGGCCAGTTCGGGCCAATTCCCCTGCTCGTTCGCAACCATTCGATTGGTTTCCTTTGTGCGTTATCATTTTTCACTCGGCGCCGATGTCCGCCACTTCGGGCGGCCGCTCGTGCCCCGACGGCATCTCCGCCTCGGCATCCCCGACCCAGGACAGCACATCCCTCCAGACCGTCTCGGCCTGCAAATCGCGCAACAACATATGGTAGCCCTCGGGGTAGATGACCAGGCGGCGCTGGGCCGAAAGCCGGGCCATCATCAAGCGAGTGGCGTTGTCGGGTATCACTTCATCGCGTTCGCCGTAAAGCACCAACAACGACTTATCCACCCTCGGCACCGCGGCCAACGCCGCATCCATCAGGTCGACCATGCCCCCGACGGCGTCGCTGCGGCTCTTCTTGATGATCAGCGGATCACGGCCCAGCGCACGTAGCATCTCGATGTTGTCGGAGGGCTTGATGCCCAGGCCGCTGCCGGAGAAGCGTTTCCAGGGGAATAGGTGGGTAGAAAGCCAGAGCGCCTGGGAATAGCCAGGTGGCAAGGTTTGGCGTCCCCAAACGGCCGGCGCCAACAGCACCGCGCCAGCTATCTCACGCTCGAGAAAAGCGCGTAGCGAGTTAGGGCCGGCCTCCTCCGCCCCCAACGCCGCCAGGATCACGGCACCGCCCATGCTCGATCCCAGCAGCACGATGGGCAGGCCCGGGTGGCGCCGGCGCACCGCCCACACCACGTCGACCAAATCGCCGGCCATGTTCTCGCCGCCACCCCAGATGCCCGGCTCGGCCGTTTCGCCAAAGCCGCGCTGGTCGTAGGCATAGGTCAGCAGGCCGCGCTCGGCCCACCAGCCGGCGGCGGCGTCGAAAGCCCGGCGATAGTCGTTGAAGCCGTGCAGCGCCACGATCACAGCCTGTGGCCGGCCAGCCGGCGCCCAGCGCTCGACTGGCAGCCGGTGGTCGTCGGCGGTGATGATGCGGCCGCGCGAGAAGATGGGCTCGGCAAAAGGCGGGCCGGCCTGCTGCTGACGTGGCAGACAGGCGGTCAAGGCCAGGCCCAGCAGGGTCAATAGGACGGGCAATAAGGTTCGCACGGCAGCAGTCTAGAGCGATTCGCATATGATGTGAATCGCTCAAGGCTGCGACCGCAGCCCGCCGGTCGCCCGGCGCGCCCGCGCAGGTGCGGACCTCCTGGTCCGCTGCCGTGATCGTAAGAAAAGGCTGGGGCGGGACTCATGAAATGAGGACCACCCCAGCATATTTCTCATATTGCGTCCTGGTCACCGACTATTAACCACCTTGTGGCAAAATTCGGCGTTGTAGTCCCCGGTGCCACCCGATCGAGTTTCAAAAATCCCCATGACCCCCGTTAAAACAAACATCGTCCGCCTGGCCGAGCAGGCCCATTCGGCCTCGGTAGCCAACGAGAATGCCGAGACGAGCGCCGATCGTGGGGCCGACTATGGGGCGGAATTGTCGTTCAAGCCGGGCGAAGACCATTTCGAACGTCTGGCGGCGCTGGCCGCCGACATCTTCGACATGCCCATCGCCACTTTCGCCGTGGCCGAAGGCAGTGGGCTCTGCTTCAAGGGCGCCAGCGGCATCGACGCCGCGGTGCTGCCGTCGCTGACCGATTTCATCGCCCAGGTCATGCGAAACGACGAAATGGTGCTGGCGCCGCCTGGTGGCGAAGCCGGACCGACGGCCGAGCTGGGCTTCCTCGCCGGTCTGCCGCTGCGCGATAGCGCCGGCCGGCCGCTGGGTGCGGTGGCATTGGCCGACCGCCGCAACCGCCGTTTCGGCGGGCGTGAGCGCGAGCGTCTGGAACGCCTGGCCGCCATCGCCGAACAAGAACTGTGGCGGCCCACGGCGATACCAAGCCAAGTCGCCAATTCCGGTGACAGCGCCCAAGAAGGCCTTGGCGAGCTCGGCGGCCTGACTCACTTCCGCAATCAGTTGCGCGCTGCCGCCGGGCGCAGCGACCGTGACGGCGGTTTGGCGGCTGTGTTGCTCATCGGCCTCGATCGTTTCGAGCTGATGTACAACGTAGTCGGCCGCGGCGACAGTGACGCCGCCTACAGCCTGGTGGCGGAACGGCTGTTGGCCGGCAGCGGGCCCGGCACCACCATCACCCGCCTCGGCGTCGACCAATTCGTGGTGCTGATCCCGGCTGCCCGCGACCTCAATCAGGTGATCGGCGCGGCCCAGCGTATCCTTGCGGCCTTCGCCCGGCCGCTCGAGGTGAAGGGCCGTGAGACCCACCTGACGGCCAGCATCGGCATCAGCGTCTATCCTTTCGACGGTGCCGACGCCGAAACTTTACTGACACAGTCCAGCGCAGCTCTATTCCGCTCGCAGCGCGAAGGCGGCGACCGCTATCATTTTTGCACTCCCGACATGAAGCGCGCCGCGGATGAACGCTTCGAACTCGATTTGGCTTTGCGCAAGGCCGTCGAGCGAGGCGAACTCGAACTGGTCTACCAGCCCAAGGTGACGCTCAAGGATCGCCGCATCTCCGGCATGGAGGCGCTGGCGCGCTGGTCGCACGAAGGGTTTGGTTCGGTGCCGCCGGAGAAGTTCATCCCGTTGGCCGAACAGGCTCAGTGCATCGGCCCGATCGGCGATTGGGCACTCAGAACTGCGTGTCGCCAGGCCCAGGCCTGGCAGGATGCCGGCCTCGAGGTGGGCTGCATCGGCGTCAACATCTCGAGCCATCAGTTGCACGATCCCGGGTTCGCCGCCAAGGTCGAGCAGATCCTCGACGAAAGCCACCTCGAAGGTCACCGTCTCAATCTGGAGATCACCGAGAGTTCGCTGATCCGTGACGTCGGCGCCGCCATCACCTCGATGCAGCGGTTGACGGAGCGCGGCGTCAGCTTCTCGATCGACGATTTCGGCACCGGCTATTCCTCGCTCAGCTACCTCACCCGGCTGCCCATCGAGGCGGTCAAGATCGACCGCTCGTTTATCGCCAAGATGATCTCGCAACAAAGCGACGCTGCCATCGTCCAGGCCGTCATCGCCATGGCAGGCAAGCTCGGCCTCAAGGTTGTAGCCGAGGGTGTCGAGACGCCGCAGCAACTGGCCCGGCTGAAACAGTACAATTGCGACGAGGTTCAGGGTTTCCTCTATTCCGAACCCCTGCCTGCGGATGACATGGAGGCGCTGCTGCAGCGCATCGCCGAAGCTCGCTCCAATTAGACAAGCTGAATCTGATCAAACAGGCGGCGGTCGCAGGTGGGGGCTGAGGCGATACTCGGCCTGCTTGAAAGCGCGCGTGACGACGAATGTCATGAGCAAGTAGATGACCCCGGCGGTAAGAAAGAGCTCATAAGGTGCAAAGCTGCGAGCCACGATGATCCGCGCCACGCCGGTCAGGTCGAGCAGCGTGATGGTGCTGGCCAGGGCACTGGCTTTGAGCATCAGGATTACTTCGTTGCTGTAGGCCGGCAGGGCCATGCGGATGGCGCGCGGCAGTATGATGCGGCGATAGAGCAGCCAGCGCGACATGCCCACAGCCCGCGCCGCCTCGATCTCGCCAGCCGGCACCGCCAGGATGCCGCCGCGCAGAATCTCGGCCGTATAGGCCGCCGTGTTCATGGTGAAGGCGATGATGGCGCACCAATAGGCCTCGCGCAGCACCGGCCAAAGAAAGCTCTCACGCACCGCCTCGAACTGGCCCAGGCCGTAATAGGTGAGGAAGATCTGCACCAGCAGCGGCGTGCCGCGAAAGTAAAAGATGTAGCCGTAGACCGGCATCCACAGCAGTGGCTGGCGCGACACCCGGCAAAGCGCCAACGGCAACGCCAGTATCATACCCAGGATCAGCGACAGCGACACCAGTTGCAGCGTCACGACGGCGCCTTCCAGCAGCCTGGGTATGGACGTTACCATCAAGTCGAAATCCACCGCCGCCCCTCCTACAGCTTGCCGAAACCGCGCCCGGCGCGGTTCTCGGCGTATTGCAGTGCGGCCATCGAGACGATGGTCAGGCCCAGGAAGATCAGCGCCGCTGCGGCATAAAACGTAAACGGCTCACGCGTCGCCCCGGAGGCAATGGTGGCCTTGCGCATGATCTCGTCCAGTCCGATCACCGAGATCAGCGCCGTATCCTTCAACAGCACCATCCAAAGGTTGCCCAGGCCCGGCAGCGCAAAGCGCCAAACCTGGGGCAGCAGGATGCGCCGAAATGTCAGCAGGCGGCCCATGCCGACGGCCCGGGCGGCGTCAATTTGACCCGGCGGCACGGCCAGGATGGCGCCGCGGAAGACCTCGGTGGCGTAGGCTCCGAAGACGAAGCCCAGCGTCGCTACCCCGGCCCCGAAGGCGCTGACCTCGACGTATTCGTCGTGGCCCAAGAGCTCGAAGATTTTCTGCAGTGCCATGGTGCCGCCGAAGAACAGGATCAGTAGCAGCAACAGCTCGGGCACACCGCGGATGATGGTGGTATAGCCGCCGGCCACGGCCCTCGCGGTGCGCGAGCCCGAGAGCTTCATGGCGGCACCGATGAGGCCCAGCACCAGACCCACAACCACCGCCGCCAGCGCCACCCTGACGGTCATAGAAAGGCCGATGGCAAGCTGCCCACCGAAGCCGTGAAGTTCCATCAGGCGCGCCCGGCGGAGGTCAATTCAAAACGCAGACGCCACCGACCGCGGTTACGATCGGTGGCGCCCAAGATCGCGGCTCTCAATTACCGTAGACGTTGAAGTCGAAATACTTGGCGTTGATCTTCTGGTAGGTGCCGTTGGCGCGGATGGCGGCGATGGCTTTGGAGAAAGCGTCGGCCAAGTCCTGGTCGCCCTTGCGCACGGCGATGCCGACGCCGTCACCGAACCACTTGGGATCGGTGAAGTCGGGCCCGACGAACTCGGCATTCTTGCCGGCATCGGTCTTCAAGAAGCCGTCCAGCAGGGCCACGCTGTCGGCCAGCATCAGATCGACGCGGCCGGCGGCGAAATCCAGGTTGGCGTTCTCCTGGGTGTCGTAGGCCTTGATGTCGACGATCTTGCCGTAATTGTCGCGCAGGAAGTTTTCGTGAATGGTGGCGCGCTGCACACCGATCGCCTTGCCCTTGAGGCTGGCCGCGTTGATCTCGGTGCCCGAGCCCTTCTTGCGCACGAACTTGGCCGGCGTGTTGTAGTACTTATTGCTGAAGGCGACTTTCTTCTTGCGCTCCTCGGTGATCGACATGGAGGCGATGATGGCGTCGTATTTCTTGGCCAGCAGCGCCGGGATGATGCCGTCCCAGTCCTGGGCCACGAAGGTGCACTGGGCCTTCATTTGGGCACAGAGTGCCTTGGCGATGTCGACGTCGAAGCCTTGCAACTGGCCGTTCTTGTCGATGAAGTTGAAGGGCGCGTAGGCGCCTTCGGTGGCGACGCGGATCTTCGTCCAGTCCTTGGCCGTGGCTGGCGCGGCAGCAATAGCCAGCACGGTGGCGGCGGCAACAGCGATAAACAGTCTTCTCATGGGGATCCCCTCCCTTGCACACGAAAAATGGTGATGATTTTTGCTTACGTTCGTCCCTTCCAAGCGGCCCGTCAAGGAGTTCCAACAGGCCGGGTCAACTGATGTGTGCCGCCAGGAACTGACGGCATCGTTCTGAGCGTGGTTGGCCGAAAACCTGGGCCGGCGGGCCCTGCTCTTCGACCCGGCCCTGGTGCAGGAAAATCACCTCGCTGGAGACCTCGCGGGCGAAGCCCATTTCGTGGGTCACCAGGATCATGGTGCGGCCCTCGTCGGCCAAGTCGTGGATGACCTTCAGCACCTCGCCGACAAGTTCCGGATCGAGGGCCGAGGTGGCCTCGTCGAAGAGCATGACATCAGGCTCCATGGCCAACGCCCGGGCGATAGCGGCGCGCTGCTGCTGGCCGCCGGAGAGGTGCGCCGGGTAGTGGTTGCGCTTGTCACTGATGCCGACCTTGTCGAGCAACGCGAGCGCTCGTTTTTCGGCTTCGGCCTTGGCCACCTTGAGCACGTGGACGGGGGCCTCGACGACGTTCTCCAGCACCGTCATATGGGACCAAAGGTTGAAGCTCTGGAATACCATGCCCAGCCGGGTGCGCAGGCGATCGACCTGGCGCGGATCGCCGGGCTCGGCCGTACCGTCGCGGCGCTGGCGCATGACGATCAGCTCGCCGCCCACCCAGACGCGCCCGGAATCGGGGACCTCCAGCAGATTGATGCAACGCAATAGCGTGCTCTTGCCCGACCCCGAGGCGCCGATGATGGAGAGTACGCCGCCCTCCTCGGCGGCCAGCGAGACACCCTTCAGCACCTCCAGCGCCGCGAAGCTCTTGTGCAGATCCTCGACCACTAGGGCGGCTTGCTGTTCGGCCACGATTCCCTCGGGTGCTGCTGCGACAACGTGTGAAAACGACGTTAGAAGGCTTTGCCGTGGGCCGCAAGCGGGCCCCGCGGCGATCCGTGCTATTGACCGTCAGGATTGACAGGCCGCCACTTTCCGTCTACGGCACCGCGAGTTGTTTCGTGGCGATCAGCCAAGGGGGACTTCGTCGACGCGGTCATGGGTTTGCGTATTTTCCTGTTCGCCGTTTTCTGCGTCCTGCTGCTGCAGCCGCTGGCGACGCGCGCCCAATCGCCTGAACTCAACCAGGCTTATCAGCACTTCAGCGAGCATTTTGCCGCCAACCGTATCGCCGCCGCCGCGCCCTTCGCCGAACGTGCGCTGAAGCTGGCTGAAAGCGAGTTCGGCGAGGACGACGACAACACCGTCAACATGCTCTTCAATCTGAGCGCCGTATACGGCCTGCTGGGCCGGCTCGACGAGGGCATAGCGCTGGGCCGGCGAGCGCTGGCGGCGCTGGAAAAAAATCATGGCAACGGGCCCGAGTTGGCGCCGCTGCTGGACAGCTTGGCGGACTTGCAGCTCTCTGCCGGCAATGTAGACCAGGCGGAGCTATTGCTTGTCCGTCTGCAAGCTATCGCCCAGGCTGCGGCAAAACCCGAAATCGAGGCCGCCGCCCTCGAGAAACTAGGCCAACTCGACCTCCAAGCCGGACGCCACGAAGAAGCTGCAACGCGCTACCACCAGGCCCTGACGATTCATGAGCGTGGCCAAGTCAGCGACGGCCCGGCCGGCGCCCGGGCCCTGGCCGGCATTGCCGCCGCCCTGGCGCGCCAGGGCAAGCGGCGCCAAGCCGCCGATCATTTTCGCGTCGCTCTGAAACGGGCCGGCGACGACGCCGCTTTGCGGGCCGACATCCTAGGTCGTGCGGCCGAGGCCGAAGCCCGCGCCGGCCGTTATGTCACTGCCGGCCGCCAGCTGAGAGAATCCCTGGTGCTGGTCGAAAAAGCCCTGGGCGCCGAGCATCCGGCGCTGATCGAACCCCTCGGCCGGCTGGGTGAGGTCGAGCGCGCGGCGGGGCAATACGAGCGCGCCGAGGTGGCGCTTCGGAGTGCCCTGGCGCTAATCGAGCGGGCCTATGGCAGCACCAACGGCCGCCTGGCCAGCGCCCTATTCCAGCTCGCTGAAGTGCTCAGGGCGCAGGAACGTTACGATGAGGCCAAACCCCTGCTGGTTCGCGCCCGAGCCATCATGGCGGCAGGTGGGAACCGCTGAGGTCGCTATCAAGACTTGATCGCGGCCCGAGTTCCCCCTTATTGTCCGCTGGCCCCCTCTCAGGGCTTTCCCCCAACACCCCTTTCCAGAACTCTCGTGGTGTGAAGTAATGAAATTCGAAGGTACCGATAGCTACGTCGCCACCGACGACCTGATGGTCGCCGTCAACGCCTCGATCACTCTCGAGCGGCCGCTGCTGATCAAGGGTGAGCCTGGCACCGGCAAGACCATGCTGGCCATCGAGGTGGCCAAGGCGCTGGGCCGGCCGTTGATTGAATGGCACATCAAATCGACCACCAAAGCCCAACAGGGTCTTTACGAATACGATGCGGTGTCGAGGCTGCGTGATTCCCAGCTCGGCGACGAGCGCGTGCATAAGATCCAGAACTACATTGTCCGCGGCAAGCTTTGGGACGCCTTCGAATCGGACGAACGTCCGGTACTGCTGATCGACGAGATCGACAAGGCCGACATCGAGTTTCCCAACGACTTGCTGCTCGAACTCGACCGCATGGAGTTCTTCGTCTACGAGACCAAAAAGGTGATCAAGGCGGAACACCGGCCCATCGTCATGATCACCTCGAACAACGAAAAAGAGCTGCCCGACGCCTTCCTGAGGCGCTGCTTCTTCCACTACATCCGCTTCCCCGAGCGCGAGACCATGGAGCAGATCGTCGACGTCCACCACCCCGACCTCAAGCGCGAGCTTTTGACCGAGGCCCTGAACGTCTTCTTCGAGATCCGCGAGGTGCCGGGGCTGAAGAAGAAGCCCTCGACGTCCGAGCTCATCGATTGGTTGCGGCTGCTGATGGTGGAAGACGTCGAGCCCGACCTGCTGCGCACCCGCGACATGAAAAAGTTGATCCCGCCGCTGCATGGTGCTCTGCTCAAGAACGAGCAGGACGTCCACCTCTTCGAGCGCCTTGCTTTCATGACCAAGCGCGGCCAGTAGGCGCAGAGCCGAAAAACCCGGCCGGGAGCACGCCATGTTCACGGAATTCTTCTACGAACTTCGCAAGGCCAAGGTGCCCGTCAGCTTCAAGGAATACATGACGCTGATGGACGCCATGCACGCAGGCTGCGCGGCCTACAACATCGACCACTTCTACTACCTTTCGCGTTCTGCCCTGGTGAAAGACGAGCGCAACCTGGACAAGTTCGACGTCGTCTTCGGCCACTGCTTCAAGGGCCTGGAGCCACCCGAGGACGGCATCGTCGCCGAGATCCCCGAAGAATGGCTCCGCAAGCTGGCCGAACTCACCATGACCGAGGAGGAGATGGCCGAGATCGAGGCCATGGGCGGCTGGGAAAAGCTCATGGAGGAATTCAAGAAACGCCTCGAAGAACAAGAAGGCCGCCACCAGGGCGGCGGCAAGTGGATCGGCACCGCCGGGACTTCGCCTTATGGCGCCTACGGCTACAACCCGGAAGGCATCCGCATCGGCCAGGAAGGCTCGCGCCACCGCCGCGCCGTCAAGGTTTGGGACAAACGCGAGTTTCGCAATCTCGACGATTCCGTGGTGTTGGGCACGCGCAACATCAAAATTGCGCTACGGCGCTTGCGTCGCTTCGCCCGCGAGGGAGCCGATCTCGAACTCGATATGCCCGACACCATTCGCTCGACGGCCAACAACGGCGGCTACCTCGACATCAAGATGGTGCCCGAGCGCCACAACAAGATCAAAGTGCTGCTGTTTCTCGACAATGGCGGCTCGATGGACGATTTCACGCGCACCGTCACCGAACTCTTCTCGGCCGCCCGGACCGAGTTCAAGCACATGGAATACTTCTACTTCCACAACTTCCTTTACGAGAGTGTCTGGAAGGACAACTTCCGCCGCCATTCCGAGCGCTTCCCGACCTATGACGTGTTGCACACCTACGGCCCCGACTACAAAGTCGTCTTCGTTGGCGACGCCACCATGAGCCCCTACGAGATCGTCTACCCCGGTGGCAGCGTCGAGCACTGGAACGAAGAGCCCGGCCAGACCTGGCTGCAGCGCGTACTCGACCATTTCCCCCACGTGGTGTGGTTCAACCCGGTGCCCGAGCGCCACTGGGAATACACGCCCTCTCTGCAGATGACCCAGCAGCTGATGGCTGAGCGCATGTTCCCGCTGACCCTGGAGGGGTTGGACCGCGGCATGCGCGAGCTCAATCGCTGAGGGCGGGGAACAACTGGAATACACCCCCTCCCTGCCCTCCCCCTTCAAGGGGGAGGGGGAAAAAGTGAGAAATTAGAGTAGAAACTGACGGCTGGTGCCGGGCTCCCTCCACCGCTTGCGGGGGAGGGTGAGGGGGGGGGTCGCTATTCCCCCGGCACTTCCGCCTTTTGACACCAAAGCCTGTGGACGGTACCGAAAAGTTCGGGCCGCTCGGACTCCAGGGTGGCCCAGTTGGCCAGATTCTCCAGCCGTTCGTCGTCTGCGAAGTGTTCCTGGTAGGCGGCGGCCAGGTGGGGATCGGCGACGTCCGGGCCGAGTGGCTGCAAGCCGGCAGCTTCTGCGGCGGCGGCCAGACCGGACAGTTCCCAAGTCGTGCCGCCCAAGCCGAACAACAAATCCGTGGCGCCGGCCTGGGCATAGAACGTGGGCCAGGCGGCCAGGGACGACGGTGGTTCGGTCTCAAGCAGGCTGAGCCGGGCGTTGCGCAGACGCTCGATGGGAGGTTCCACGACGATGCCCGCGGCCACGTCGCGGGCCGCCGCCAGAGCGGCCCGGGCAGGGCCGCTGTAGACGTTGGCCAGCAGCACGCCCTCGGGCTCCAGCAAATTGGCCAGCAACGCCAGGGTCTCGGCGCCCGCCTCGCCCAACAGCAACTCGCCGCTGTCGATCAGATGAAATTTTTGCCCCAGTGCCGGCAGATCGGCTGCACCGGCCTGTACGAAGGAGAGGTTTTCGAGCCCGTAGCGTTCCGCCATGCGAGCTGCATACGCCAGATTATCGAGCCTGGTATCGGCCGCCACGACCTCGCAGTCGGGCAGGCCGGCGGCCAATTCGATAGCCTCGCGGCCGCTGCCCGCCGCAGCCAGCAGTACGCGCATGGGCTGGAAAGCGAAAGCGGGGGGCGCCCGGTCGGGGAAACGGCTGATCAGGCGCAAACCCAGCGGTACGGGTTCGGGCAGACTGCACGAAGCCCAGCGCGGCACTGGTCCAGCCAGCGCCTGCCCGGCAGCTTCACCGGCTTCGCTGTCGCCGGCCCGGCCGATGGTGTCCGCCAGGGTGCGCTCGCGGGTGGGCTCGAAAAGCTGTTGCTGGAGCAACCGGCGCAGGAAGGGCGGCTGGCCGGCAACGTCGACGCCGAGCAGACGCTCGCTGCCCGCGATCTCGCTGAGTGGCCGGTAGCAGGCGGCGATGATGATCTGGTGCCATAGCGCCGGGTCGGGTACGGCGGCGCCATCCTGGCCAAGCTCGCCCAGGCGACGGACAACGTCCTTGGTCAGCACACCGGCCATGGCGCCCTCGTCGCCGCTTTCCGGCCAGAGGTAGTCGGCGCGGTGGGCCTGCATGGCTAACGCACTGATGAAATGGGCCTTGCGTTCGACGACGAAATCATCGCTGGCGAGCTGCAAACGGCCCTCCTCGAGGGCGACCTGGCGCAGCCGGGTGTGCAACCGTTCGAGTTCGGGATCCATGATCAGGCTATGGCGCAGGAGGCCGGCCCAAAGTGCGTTGTCGAATTCCTCGTCGAAAGTACCGCCAGCCACGGCTGCCGCCAGCACCTCGGTTTGCTCGCTGGCGGCAAGCGCCAGCAGGCCCTGGAAGCTGGGTGACAGCCTGAGCAGCACGGCAGCGGCCGGAGCCAGAGCCTGATGGTCGACGTCCTCTCGGGCGAACGCCGCTTCCATCTCACGACGCGCAGCCGGCGGCGCCGTCACGAACCCACCTTCGTCGAGCATGCCTAGCAAGTAAGCACCGTAGACCGGATTGGCCGGCGCCAGGCGATGGGCACGGGCCAGGGCAGCAGCCGCGTCCTCGGGCTCGAAGGTCTCGCGCAAGGCAATGCCCAGGTTGGCCTGGTTGCCAGCGTCTTCGGGCTCCAGCGCCGCCGCTTGGCGCAGCGATTCCACGGCTTCGCCGTGGAAGCCCTGGGCCAGGCAGGTGAGCCCCAAGTTGGTGTGGGCGTCGACCAGGCGGGGCTCCAGAGTGACGGCGCGGCGGTAGGCGGCGATGGCGGCAAGGGCGGAATCGGGGCCGCTGGCGCGCAGCGCCTCGCCCAATTGGAACTGGTTGATGGGGTTGGCGGGATCGGCCTTGGCGGCGCGGCGGAAGAGCTCTACGGCCTGGCTAATCTCGCCGGAC
>NZDS01000198.1 GCA_002690215.1 Rhodospirillaceae bacterium
CGACAAGCGGCTTAACATCAAACCAAGATGAGCCAGATCCTCCGTTAAGAAATAGGCTCAACAGTCCCGAATGTTTTGATGACGGACAACGCAAACTACAGCGGCAGACTGGTCACGCTGATTGACGCCATCCGACAGTCGCTGGACGAGCGTCAGCTGGCGGTTGATCGCGTGAGCCAGGAAAACGAACAGCTCAGGACGATGTTGCTGTCGCTTCTCCATGCCATCGAGGCCGGCAGCGGAAAAGGTTTTAGCGACATCATGAACGGCATCGAGGGCGAACTCAGTGCCATGATAGCCGGCTCCCAGGGATCTTCGCCGGTTCCTGAGGCCAGCCCCCTGGAAGAAGCCGATCTCGACGTTGCCATGGAGGATGCTGAGCCCGATACGTCGGCCGTGGACGAGGCCTTGACCGGAGACGACGCATTGGCCGTCGAAGCTGCGGTGGCCGACCTGGTCGACGACGGCGAGCCCTTCGAGGAGGGCGAGGGCGATTCTCCGCTGGATTCGCTCGGGCTGGATGCCTTGGCCGATGACGAGGAAATAGCGGCCGAGGAGATAGCCGACGACGACGAGGTCAACGACGAATTGGATATCGAGGCGATGGTGTCCGAGCCGGACGACGATGCCGCGGACGATTTGGCGACGGACGAAGAGCTCATCGATGATTTCGATATCGACTTGCCGGCGCCGGCGGAGGCGCCGCTGCCGGACGGCGACGACGACGAAAGTGACATGCCCGAAGAGGCAGATTCCCCCGATCCCGCCGATTCTGACGAGGAGGCCAATGACGATCTGGCCGCCATGTTGGATGAGATGGACCTCGAGATGGATGAGGGGGAGATCACCGACGGGTCTTCCCCCGAGCCGGATATGGCCGAGGAGCTTGGCGCGGAGGATAGCTTCGAAGAGAGCGTTGAAGAGAGCGTTGAAGAGAGCGCCGGGGATAGCGCCGAAGATACCGAATTCAGCGCAGCAGAAGCAGAGGCAGCGGCCGAAGCTCCGGAGGGAAAGGTATCGGATCTCAAGCAGATCCTCGATGGCATCCGTGAAAGCATAGGTGACGTAACCGAGGACGAGCCGACCGATCCCTCAGCCTGAGGTTAGCCCGCATGGAGGACCGCTGTCGAACAGAGGTAACCGAACTTCACGTCTTCTTCGTCGACTGGTTCACCGCCGCACTGCCCCCAACAGACCAAGCGTTTTCCCGTTGCAAAAAAGTGTTGGCGCCGGAATTCGCCATTATCAGTCCGCGCGGCATCGTTACCGAGCGTCGTGATCTGCTGCGCGAACTCTGGGACGGCCACGGGTCGCAGGCCGGGGAAGGGGCGGATTTCAGGATCGACATCAGAAACTTCATCTGCCGCAGTGCCGCTTCCGGGCAAGTGATCGCTACTTATGAAGAATGGCAGCAGACAGCCAGCGTAACTACGGCCCGGTTGAGCACAGTATTCTTTAGGGAACGGCTCGAGACGGCAAACGATGTCGAATGGCTCCACGTTCACGAGACCTGGCTAGCGGGATTTGCGGGCCAGTAGGACGGCGATGTTTACCGTTCATTCGGTTGCCGTGGTTGCCGACACTGCGGCGCTGGAACTGGATTCGGATTCGGATTCGGATCCGGCGCTGGAACTGGAGCTGTCGGAGGCTGCAATCATAATGACAGCGCCCAGTACCACAACCGCGGCGATCGTCGTTGCCGTTACCACCAGGCCCGTGCCACCGGCGTCAGGCCGGGCCGGAAAGGCACTGGCTCCCGCGGCGCTTCCTGCCGGCACCCGTCTTTGCCGGATTCTCAAGTCGTCGACCGTAGGAGGTGCCTTTGCCACCGGACCAGATTGTTTCCGGGGCATGAGCACAGGGTAGGGTGGCATCCCGGCCGACGGCTCGGATGCCTGTGTTGCCCTCCCGGCCGCCGTCTTCCCGATGGGCGCCGGGTCGGGCAGTACTTTCGATCCCGCGTATCCCGGAGCTATCCAGGCATTGGTCATGAGGCCAACGATCAAAGCAATAGTCAGCTTGGTTCGAGGTTTTCGCCGCACGATCTTGAACATCCTCGGAATGTTATCGGCCAGGGTCGCAATGGCCATACCCATATCATAAAAAAACCCGCTAACCTACTGTTCATAATCGTAGATTCCAATCGGAGTACGACAGGCGTTTGACAAGTCCGGTTTGGCCCCCTACCGTCTCGCCAAGTAGTCCTATTTTGGAGGCCGACCTGTGGTCGCGCCCGCCGCCAAGAAAATCTCCCGAAATACCACCCCCGACCGAATTCTCAATGCCGCCCTCAAGGCGTACTTGAGACGCGGGTACGAGGGTACGTCGATCGCCGATATTGCCGAGGCCTCGCGGCTCACGGAGGAAACCCTTTACGGCTATTTCAAGGGCCGGCGGGAGATCTTTCTGTTGCTGCTGGAGAAGACCCGGGAGCAAGTTATCGAACCTGTTATCGAGAAGATCGCGCACGCCCCCAATTCGGCCCAGGCCAAACTTGTCGCCTACGTCCATGGCATCTCCTCCGTGGCAGTCACGCGCGCGGACTACCTGATGTTTCTAATCGTCATAACTCAGGAGTTCCATGAGTCGAACCATCCCCTGCGGCAAGAGATCGAAGACATCAGTCAGCACTTCAAACGCAGTCTCGAGGGCATCATCAAACTCGGCTGGATGCAGGGGCGTTTCCGCTCCGACCTTGGTCTCAACGAACTGGTTGCCATCGTTTCGGGCGCCATGAACGGGGTGTTGATGGAGTGGTACCGGCGTCGCGACGAGCTCAGGGGCCGCGATCTGGTGCGCGCCATTCGTCTCGTCTTGCTGCGTGGGTTGGATGACGTTATGGCGACCGAAACCTTGCGCCTGGCACGCAGGCCACTGCCCGGACATCATCCCTGACCCGTTTAGAAATGCGGGTTAACGCTCCCGCTGCCAAAAGCGGAAAACTTGTGGTGCGGCCACGACGACCAGCAGGATGCGGATCAGGTGACTGCTGGCCACGAAAGCGACGTCGATGCCGAGCGCCAGGGCGATGAGGCTCATCTCAGCCACCCCGCCAGGCGCGATGGCCAGCATGTTGGCTGCCAGCGAGGCGCCGCCCAATCTTGCACCCAGCCAAGAAAAAGCCAGTGCCAATCCCAGCAGCATGGCGTTGGCAACAAGCGACAATGCCAGCGTCCGGGCGACCGATCGCAGGGATAAGCCGGAAAACCGCGCGCCGATGCCGGCGCCGATGACGATTTGGGCCGCCGCTACCAGGGTATCTGGTGGACTCGAAGCCGTCAGGCCCGTGATGTGCACGAGCGCCGATAGGGCCATGGGACCGATCAGGAAACTGGCTGGAAGACGTAGACGCCGGGCGCCCCAAGAGCCGACCACCGCGCAAACCAACAGGATCGCCGCTTCGCGAAGGTTCAAGCCGGAATGCGACGGGCCGGCAAGCGATGCACCGGCCCCGCTGATGCCCGATCCCGCCTCGGTGGTGGCAGGGTCCATCAGTACGAAGAACCCAAAGCACAGCGGTATCACGAAGACGACGATCAGGACGCGTACGGCGTGGCACAGCACAATGGTCCTGGTATCTCCGCCCAGCGCTTCACCATTTATGGTCATTTCCGTAAAACCGCCGGGCATGGCCGAGAAGTACGCGGTGACGGGATCGAATCGGCCGATCTTGAAAAAAAACAAAAAGCCCAGCGAGCCCGCGGTCACGGTATAGATCACCAGCAACACCAGCGTGTCGAGCCAATCGACGAGAGCGTCGGCGAGGTCGGGCGTGAAGGCACTGCCCAGCATGATCCCCAGAACGGCGATCATGGTTGTCCTGAGGCTCATGGGCACCAGAGCCGCGTATCCCAGCAGGGCCGCCAGCGTGGTTGCCGACATGGCCCCCAACAACCAGGGAAGGGGCAGTTCGAAAAATCGGAAAAGAGCGCCGCCGCAGCTCCCCACAGCCAAGGTCAGGGCCAGGGCCCGGGCTTTCGGCCAGTCGATGGCGAGCCGGCTCATGATTGGGAGGCGAACGGGATTAGTCCTGACATGCGCTAAGGCACGAATTGCTCGCGGACAATGCGTTCCTCGAGGTTGTGCTCGGGGTCGAAGAGCAGGCGCAGCGTAGTCTTCCTGTCCTCGGCGATACGGACACTGACGACGTCGCGGACTTCGGTGTCGTCGGCCACGGCGCTGACCGGTCGCTTGCCGTTACTGAGAACTTCGATCCGGACTTCGGCCGCGTTGGGCAGAATGGCACCACGCCAGCGCCTTGGCCGGAAGGCACTGATCGGCGTCAGGGCCAGAACCTGGGCACCGAGCGGCAGAATGGGGCCATGGGCCGAAAGGTTGTAGGCCGTGCTACCGGCCGGTGTGGCCACCAGGATGCCATCGCAGGTCAGCTCCTCGAGGCGCACCACGCCGTCGACCGTGATGCGCAGTCTGGAGGCCTGCCGGGTCTGGCGCAGCAGCGCCACCTCGTTGACCGCCAGCGCCGTGCGGCGGCTGCCGTCGGCGCGCACGGCTATCATGCGCAGCGGGTGAAGCTGCACGGCCTGGGCAACGGCCAGGCGATCATACAAGTCCTCTTCGGCATAGGCGTTCATGAGAAAGCCGACGGTGCCCAGATTCATGCCGAATACGGGTACGCTGCGCTTCATGTGGCGGCGCAACGTTTGCAGCATGAAGCCGTCACCGCCGATGGCAACGATGATGTCGGCTTCCTTGGGCGGAACGTGGGGGTAGCGTGAGGCCAACTGCCGGCGCCCGCGTCGGGCTTCGCGCGTCGGGCTGGCGACGAAAGCAAGGGCGGGCTGGGCCATGATTGTCGTTGTTGTCGGTGCGGCGGGAGGTGGCGGAAGTATAGCGCAGGGTTGCCCGAACGCCACCCGCCTCCCTTGCGAGGGCGACAGGCTCTCGTCATGATGACCCGGTCCAGCCAAGGAGATCAGGAGGGGTGGGTATGTCGAACGCTGGCCGCCGATGGGCGGGGTTGCCGTGGCTGGCGCTGGTGGTGTTGTCGCTGGTGGCCTGTCAAGCCACGAATAATGGCAAGCCGCCGCCGCAAGCGACGGAAACGGCTACCGGGGACCATCACGAGGGTTACTATTATCCGGCGCCCGGCAGCCGCGAGATCTATCAGGTTCGCGCCGCGGCGCTGAACAAGAGCGGCCGGCAGATGCGCGTCGGATTCATCACCGCGCTGGGTCGTCAGCAGGTCGAACGGCCTTATGCGCCGCGCTATGCAATTTTTGCCAAGGGCGACGAAGCCGAAAAGATGATCATCGTCTCACTCGAGCGGGACTACCTCCACACTCTCTATCAGGCGCGGGGCCTGCTCGCCCAGCTCACCGCCATCGCCCGCGCCAGTCCACTCTTTCAGCAGATCGGCGTGCAGGACTATTTCACATTTTTCGATCTCGCCGGCCTGCTCGGGTTCCGCCGCATCACCATTAGTGACGGCGACACTTTCGCCCACCAGATCTCACTGCAGTAGGAAAAACAGGTCCCTGTCCCTAATTTAGAAACAGGTCCCTGTCCCTAATTTATCTCGTTGAGATGCAAGGAAATTTGCCGAGACAATCGGGGTGGTGTCGTTGCGCTCAGCCGCCGGTCACACTCATGTGGCGCGCCAGCGCCGGGGGCTGGCCGCGTTCGAGGTCGAAGTCATGTCCCTTAGGCTTGCGGGTGATGGCCTCGTCGATGGCGAGCTCCAGGGCGGCGTCGTCCTGGCTCTGGCGCAAAGGCGTGCGTAGATCGGCGGCGTCGCTCTGGCCCAGGCACATGAAAAGCGTACCGGTGCAGGTCACCCTTACCCGGTTGCAGGATTCGCAGAAATTGTGTGACAGCGGCGTGATCAGGCCCAATCGGCCGCCGGTCTCGCCGATGCGCAGGTAGTTTGCCGGCCCGCCGGTGCGATGATCGCTCTCTTCCAGGGTCCAGCGTTTCTCGAGCTGGCGGCGCAGCAGCGACAGCGGCAAATAGTGTTCGCTGCGGTCCCCCGAGACCTGCCCCAGCGGCATGGTTTCGATGAAAGTGAGATCGAAGCTCTGTTCGCCGCACCAGACGATCAGGCGGTCGATCTCGTCGTCGTTGACGCCCTTCATGGCGACAGCGTTGATCTTGATGTCCAGTCCGGCCGCTTTGGCCGTGGCCAGACTATGGAGCACCTGGCCGAGATCGCCGCGCCGCGTGATGGCGCGGAATCGGTCGGCGTCGAGGGTGTCGAGCGAAACGTTGACACGTCTGACCCCGGCAGCGAGGAGCTCGGTGGCGAAACGCCCAAGCTGGCTGCCGTTGCTGGTCAGCGTAAGCTCGTCCAGAGCTCCCGTCTCGAGGTGCCGGCCCAGGCGGTGGATCAGCGTCATCACGTTGCGCCGCACCAGGGGTTCGCCGCCGGTCAGGCGCAACTTTCGCACGCCTTTTCGCACAAAAGCCGAGCATAGCCGGTCGAGCTCCTCCAAGGTCAGCACATCGGACTTGGGCAGGAAGGTCATCTGCTCGGCCATGCAATAGGTGCAGCGAAAATCGCAGCGGTCGGTGAGCGAGACCCGCAGGTAGCTGACGTGGCGGCCGAAGGGATCGATCATGGCGCGGTCTTGACCGGTTTTCTTAAGGAACAGATTCCGGACCCCTGTCCGGTACCTCATACCGTTATATTCGCTCATATATAACAGTTGTCAAATCAGAATTATCCACTGCGTCGATCGGCCGCAGAACCGCCATGCGGTACACTGGCGAATTAGCCGTCGCCGTCTCACCCAAGGAATCCCATCATGTCTCGCAATCCTTTTGCCGCCATCCTGCGCCAGCCCCAAGAGCCGGGCACGCCGAGCGCCGGTTGGCAAGCCGCGGCGACGCTTTACCACGCCTATCTGACCGGCCTGATCCTGCTGCTGGCCAACCGCCGCGGGGCGAAAGAGGTGGGCGAATGGAGTTTCCGGCTCTTTCGCCGCCAGCATTTGGCCAAATTCACCGCCAGTTTCGAGAAGCTGGGCCTGGGCGGCCTGCCCGATGCGGTTGCCGCGGCGCGTTACCACTATCTCGCCAACGCCATCGGCGGGGGGGAGGGGACGTATCACGAAGAATCGCCACAGAAGGCCTGGGTCCACTTTCGCCACCCGCGTTGGCTCTACGCCGGGGCGGCGCTTTGTGGCGTACCGGTCGAGGTCAGCCACGGATTCCTACGCGGCTGGTACGGCCACAATGGGGTGTCGATGGGCAACCCGCGACTGGGTTTCGTATGCGTCAGCCAGGACATGACGGGCCAGTACGGCTTGGCGGGATATTTTCGTGAGTATGATCACGACCTGACGGAAGACGAGCGGCTGCAATTCGTTGACGAACCGATTCCCCCCTTCGATCCTGCGACGGCACCCCAACTCGACGCGGCCGTCTGGCCGCCCGAACGTTTGCACAAGGCCAACCGCAACTACGCCATGGACTACATCGCCAATGGCCTGCCCGAGTTGGTTGACCAGTTCGGTCCCGACGCTGCAGCCGAGCTCGGCCGCCTGGCCGGCCACTTAATCGGTGCCCAATTTCACACCGAAGTGGCCCAGCGACTGGGATACGAAGGTCCCGCGGGGGCTCATGCTTTCGCCGCCTTCATGGCGGCCTTGTCCCAGGCCCAGGACGACACAACCGAATGGTCCGCGGATGGTGATGCCGCCCTGGTGCGTCAGTCGAGCTGGCGCCTGATGCGCGGCCAAAGTCCCGACCCCGCCGTCTTCGCTGCCTGGAACGGCCTCTGGCAGGGTGCGCTGGCAGCCCATGATCCGACACTCGAGCTCACGGTGTTGGGCCGGCTGGACACGGGGGACCAGGCTTTTGAGTGGCGGATTGGGCTTCGATAAAAGCGGCAATCTCAACATTCAAAACAACTCTCCCGTGCTTCATGTCGGGGACTCACGACAATCGCGCGGCGCCACCTCTCCGACAATTCGACGTTGACTTTTTCTTGGATATCAAAAACTCTTCAAGAAATTCTCTTGAAGAATGAAGAAAATGGGGCTCTGCCCATATTAAGCTGTTGAAAGGGGGGTGGTAATGGGGCGATCTGCGCGTTTTTTGGCGGGTGTCTGCGCTCTTGCCTTGGCCGGCGCCACGGTTTCAGGCTGTGGTAATCTGAGCCCGACGGAAAATCTCGTGGGCGGCGCGGTTGCGGTTACGGCGCTCGGGGCCCAGGCGCCGACCCATGAAATCCAGCAGATTTTCTACTTCGGCGTCTTCGATCCGCAAGGACAGTTGCCGGCGCAGATGTACCGCATCCGGGTGCATGGCCAGGCCAGCTTCATCAGCCAGATGCAGTTCGCCTCGGGCTGGGTACCGGCGGCGATGATCGATTCCTTGGGCTCGTCGGCCCAGTTCAGCAAGCAGGGCAGGATCGGCGTCAGCCAGGTTTCAGAAGGCCAAATCAGCGACTTAAGCGAAGGCCGGCGCCTGATGCTGTTCGGGCCGCAGGGCTTCCGCGAAGCCCCCAAGGACCACCGCCTGGTCATCGTCATGGGTGCCAGCCCGGAAGGCTTCTTCAGCGCCATCGACGAGACCGTGGGCAAGGTCTCCGAGGTCATGGAGGAACGCCGCAACAGCGCGCTGGTGCAAAAGCTCTTCCAAGCCCTTACCGCCGCCAAGGCCGATCGCGAGCGCCTGCTTGAGCTCAGGCGCGATATCGCGCTGTCTGCCACCCTGCAAAAGGCGGCCCGACAATGATACGGCTCCCACGAACCTGGCCGTTTGCGCTAGCAGGCCTGGCGCTGAGCGCCTGCGCCGTAACCAAGATCGACGTCGACGTCTACAAGGGCCCGCTCTCGAACCACGAAAAAGTGCAGATGATCCAGATGCGCAGCATGATCATCGGCGCCAAGGCGCTGCTTATCGAACTGCGGGATCAACTTGAATTTACCTCCTACGAAAAAAACAAGAACAAGGACAAGAAGAAAGAGGAGACAGCCTTCCTCACCTGCAGCAGGGGGGAGCACGATTTTATCGATCCTTCCACGCCCCGCGTTCGCGGGGACCGCGACAGTGGTCCGTGCCTACAGGACAACGATGCGCGAAGGGTGAATGCCGTGCTGTCGCTGTACAAAGACCTTGACCAAGCCGACGACTCGGAAGCCGCCATGATGCGCGAGGGTACAAACGAATATCTGCGGGCAAGAGAGATCTATCTTAAGACTGCCGTGGACAAGGCGTTGACGAAAGAACTGCGCGTCAAAGTTTCGGGCGGGACGATCGTCGGCCTAAGCAACGCGGCGGCCGCTTTTCTGGACGACAACAATGCTTCCAGAAGGTTCCCTCAATGTCTCATCACCTGGACACGCGCCATTCTCTATGAACAATCTACTAACGAGGGCGGGTGCAAAGTAGATTTGAAGAATCTCCTGACGTTGGTCAAGGCAGAGGCTGCTTCGAAGGGAAAATCAACGCCGTTGATCGAGACGCTCAGAAAACTGAAAAGCAGGCTAAAGCCGCAGTCCAGTGACATGCCCGACAGATCTGTCGCCTGGTTTGCGACGCTGAAGGATCCGGAGTTTAGCTCGGCCCTGGCGGCACTCTTGTACGAAAGGAAGGACACCCAGGATCGTTTCGTCGTTTTCGTCTCCACGATCTCGACGGCTTTCCTCGAATCCCGGGCGGCACTTCGCAAATTGTGGCGGGCCAACCTGCGGCGACTTCTCCTGCAAGTTAGAGGCGATACGAAATTAAGCCGGGAACAACTGGAGAAGTCATATGAGATCTTGAATTATTTGACTGATTTTCAGTTGCTCAATGCAGCTATCAGTGCCTTCGCAGCTGACCCCAAGCTTAGGGAAATTCCATCTTATCTTCCCAAAGTAGTTTCCAAGGAGATTGAGAAGGAACTGGCGCATCTTGTTAATCCTACAGAAAGAATCAAGAATTCAGATTATGAAGGCACTGACAAAGAAAAGCGTCGTTACCGAAAGATAGATATCAAACAAGCTTCCAGGATATTGAAGAATATTCTACGAGATCCAGATTTGTCACGAGGTGCTATTGAATTCCTGCTTGGTATGGATGAAGTCATACAACAAACCGATTTTCCGAACGGTTATTTCGGTGACAACGACAAACATCCCCGCTCCCGGGAATATGGGCTGGTGCGGGCGATCTGGGAATCCAACTCGAACGTCGTCGTTGGGGATCTGAAACTGCAAAGTGACGTCACCACGGCCGGCGGCGTGATGGGCTTTGAGAAGGGCCGGCTGCGGGAGGGTTTGGAAACGCGGCTCGACACCTACCTCAGGATTGCCGACAAGGCGATCCCCAATGATCGGGACGTCACGCTCAAAGCTCGGATTCAGTTGCAAAGTGCCTTGGTCCGCTTTGCCGTCAAGGTGCGCTACATGGCGGACAACCTGATTCTCTTGCATCCGGATGCCAGGTCCGAGGAATTCCGCAAGTTCAGGGACTCATCATTGCTGCTGCAAGCCATTTCTAGTTCGATCTTCGTGCAAGCCGATGTCCAGGAATACCGCGACGAACATGGAAAGAAACTGCGTGCCGCCCAAAACAGGGAACTGACCGCGCTGAAGGTCGCGTTGGCCGCAACGCCCGATCGCACGATCGATTACGTTGTTGACAGCCTTCGCGGGCGCCTGGCGGCTGCGACGAAACAAGATGAAGCGGCACAAAAGGAGGTTGCCAAGGCCGCTGCGAAAATGAGGGTTGCCAAGACGGCATTGAATGGAGCTGATTTGATACCGGAATCGTCAATCTCAAATGCAGATATTCAGGCGGTAATCGATACTGCAAAAGGTAACCGCACTGGCGTCGAGAATAACAGGCTTCGACCGGTCGAGGGCGCATTCGAGACGTTGACGGGCAAGCCTTCCAGAGGTCTGGCGAATGTCGGGAAGGCTGACGGCGCAGCCAGGCAAGACGACGCCAAACATATCGAAGAAAAGATCGCCAAGGTAGTGACATCGACAACCGACGGAAAGAAATTGACCGATTCTATCGTCGCTTTCCTCAAGGTACGGCGATCTGGCAACAAACGACGTGAACTCGCTATCAGCCCCCATTTCCCAGATGAACTCGTTAATCGATGCCCTGAGATGGAGATTATGCTATAAGAATCAATATGTTGAGGAGTTGATGGAGTGGTTGGC
>NZDS01000199.1 GCA_002690215.1 Rhodospirillaceae bacterium
CATTCAAAGGGTCAGCAGCCCGGGACTAGCCCGGGCCACAGGGGACAAAAGTACAGCGGCCCGGGACTAGCCCGGGCCACAGGGGACAAAAGTACAGCGGCCCGGGACTAGCCCGGGCCGCTGGGGAGGAGCGGCGGACGTAAATTTGGGGCCGTCCGCCGCGGGGAGTCTGTGGTTGCCGCTTCGCGCCCGCCTATTTCTCGACCAGCGCCCGAGCCAGCGAACTCAGTGCCTGCTGGTGGCGCTCGTTAGCGATCATCGAGAAATTGCGGGCCAATTCGAGGCACATGCGCTGACGCTGCGTCACCGGCCTTTCGTCGCTCTCTTCCAGTCCTTCGAAAAAGAAGCCGACACTGACCTGCAGAGCCTGGGAAATATCGTAAAGACGGCCGGCCGAAACACGGTTGATGCCGCGCTCATACTTATGCGCCTGCTGATAGGTGACGCCAATCAGATCGGCCAACTCGAGTTGGGTCAGGCCCAGCAGCACGCGACGTTCGCGGATGCGCACACCAACGTGAGCGTCTACCTCGCGGGTGGTCGGCTTGCGGCCGCTGCCGTTGCCGTTGCGGGCTTGAACTCCACTATTCTGGGGCAAAGCATCCATGGTTATTCTCCCAAGTGCTGGGCTCCCGGATACTGGGAGTTGGTGGCACCTCGGTGTTCAACCGTGACACCACTCGTTGCCTATTTGCCCATGATCTTAGCTGAGAAATAATATAACTGCAAGTAAGAATTTTTCTCATTTAAAATTGATGCCAATCAAATAGTTAACCTCTCAACCACGGCGTGGGTCAAAAAATTAGCTGACTTTTCCACTCTGGTATTGATCTTCGGGCTGTTGTCGGGTGGCGCGAGAGGCGGCCGGCGCTTGACGGGGCGGCAAAGCGTTCCCACCTTTGCTCGACTAGGAAATCCGGAGGGACAGCAATGCGCGTTGCCGAAACCATGACGCGGAAGCTCGAAACGGCCTTCACGCCTGAGCGCCTGGAAGTGGTGGACCAATCGGCACGCCACGCCGGCCACGCCGGGGCCCGACCGGGCGGCGAAAGCCACTTCGACGTCGTCGTGGTTTCACAAAGCTTCGCCGGCCTCGGCCGCGTTGCCCGTCAACGCCTGGTCTACAAGGTCCTGGCGGAGGAACTGGCGGCCGGCTTGCACGCCCTCGCTCTAACCACGCGGACGCCCGCCGAAGACGCCGAATAAGATTTTTTTTCATTGGCCCTAGCCGGGCGAATCTACTGCAAATTACTTGCGTGACAGTTCGTCGAACTGGGATTGCAGCGATTCGAGCTTCTTCTTGAGATCGTCGATGTCATCGCTGTTGCCGCCGGCTGGGCTCGCTGCTGCGGCCTCACCTTCGGCAGCACCGCTGGCCTGGCGGAAGGGATTGAAGAGATCCATGGCCTGCTGGAACATGGCCATGTTCTGCCGCCCCATATCTTCGAAAGTAGCGAAGGGAAAGGTGCCGCCGAAAGCCTTGGCCACCTGTTCGCGCATCTGGTCCTGGTTGTGGCTGAAGGTTTCCATGGACATGTCGAGGTACTGCGGCAGCACCCCCTGTAGGCTATCGCCGTAGAAACTGATCAACTGGCGCAGGAAGTTGATGGGCAAGAGGTTGGGTCCCCTGCTCTCCTCCTCGAAGATGATCTGAGTCAACACCGAGCGCGTGATGTCGTCGCCGGTCTTGGCGTCGTAGACCACGAAATCCTGGTCGTCCTTGACCATTTGGCAAAGCCGATCAAGTGTCACGTAACTCGAGGTGGCGGTATTGTAGAGCCGCCGGTTAGCATATTTCTTAATGACAATGCGGTCGTCATTGCGGTCGTCGTTCGGGGATTTTTCGGCCACGTTCGGCTCCCGTTTTCTTGCGCCAAAGGACGTTCGCAGTGCAACATAATGGGCATCTTTTGCTGCATTGCGCAAGTGCCGTTGTGCAGCGCGCAATACGCCGCCAAGGCTCGAGTCTGGCCAACGTGGCGTCAGCCACCCACTCGGTTATACTGCGGCGATGGCGGACGAGCCTGACATCGAGACGCTGGCACGACGCTTCCTCGACCTCTGGCAGGAACAGGTTGCGGCCAACGTCTCCGACCCTCGGTTCGCCGGGTTGTTCGCAGGCGCCAGGCCAAAGGATCGGGCCGAAAACCATGCCGACGACAGCGCAAGCATTTCCGCCCCGTCAGGGGCCGCGGCCGCTGGCCTTTCACCTGGCCTCGGCGATGACCAGCTTGATGAGTTCGCTCGCCGTCTTGCCGACTGTACCGAGCGCCTCGGCGCCCTGGAGCGGCGAACAAAGGGCCAAAGGGACTGAACTGGCAGCGGCTCTCCAGGGCGTCGCACCGGCCGAGTTCCAGGCCGCCGTGGGGGTTGAGATCCTGAACCGCCTGGGCGCCATGATGACGGGCATCGAGGCCTATCGCCGCCATTCCTATCAGCGAGATTTGCCGGAGCCGCCGCTGCTCTGGCAGGAAGGCACGACGCGGCTGTTGGACTATGGTGCGGAAATTGACCCGGGCGCACCCACAGCGCTCTTTGTGCCCTCGCTGGTCAACCGCGGCTATGTGCTCGACCTCAAGCCCGGACGCAGCCTGCTGCGCTGGCTGGCCAGCCAGGGGCTACGGCCGCTGCTGGTCGACTGGGGCGCACCGGGCGCAGCGGAGCGCGAATTCGGTCTGAAGGACTACATCGCCGGACGCCTGGAGCGGGCGCTCGACGCGGCCCTGGCCGGTGGCGGCCCGGTCGCCGTGGTGGGCTACTGCATGGGCGGCAATCTGGCGCTGGCGCTGGCGCTCCGGCGGCAGCGCCAGCTCGCAGCCCTGGCGCTCCTTGCGACTCCCTGGGATTTCCACGCCGCTCAGGCCGACCAGGCCCGTCTGTTCGCCAGCGGCGCTGCCACCATCGACGTCATCCTCGAGGCCTTCGGCGAATTGCCCGTCGACCTCCTGCAGGTTTTTTTTGCCAGCCTCGATCCGACGCTGGCGCTGAAGAAGTTCGGCGCCTTCGCCCGCTTGGCCGCCGCAGGGCCCAAAGCCGCCCGTCGGGCCGAGGAGTTCGTCGCCCTGGAGGACTGGCTCAACGACGGCGTGCCCTTGGTCCCCAGGGTGGCGCGCGAATGCCTGGTCGGCTGGTACGGCGAGAACACGCCTGGCCGCGGCCTCTGGCGGCTGGCTGGCGAAATCGTAGATGCCGGCCGGCTCGAACTCCCCAGCCTGGTCGTGGTGCCGGCCAGCGACCGTATCGTACCGCCGCAATCGGCCCGCGCCCTGGCCGCCTTGATCCCTGGTGCCGAAACCATGACGCCGCCGTCCGGCCACATCGGCATGGTGGTCGGCAGCAGCGCCGAGCACGGCCTGTGGCAACCGCTGGCCACCTGGCTGCATCGCCAGCTCACGCCGGCAGCGGCAAAAAGCGCTTGATATGTGCAGCGCGATAATTACGTTGCACCGCAACAATGCCTCGTCAGAAGGAGATCCCCATGACCGATGTCGTCATTGCCAGTGCCGCCCGCACACCGGTGGGTTCGTTCAACGGCTCGCTGGGCAGTCAGCCCGCCCATGAGCTTGGCCGTGTCGCACTCGAGGCGGCGTTGGAGCGTGCCGCAGTCGAGCCCGGCGAAGTGGCAGAAGTCATTCTCGGCCAAATCCTGGGCGCCGGGGCCGGCCAGAACCCTGCCCGCCAGGCGGCCGTCGCCGCCGGGCTGCCGTTCGAGACTCCTGCCTGGGGGGTCAATCAAGTCTGTGGCTCGGGCCTGCGTGCCGTGGCGCTGGGTGCCCAGGCCATTCGTGAAGGTGAAGGCGAGATCGTGCTGGCCGGCGGCCAGGAAAGCATGACCCAGGCGCCGCATTGCCTACATTTGCGCGCCGGCACCAAGATGGGCCCAGCCGAGATGGTCGACACCATGATCAAGGACGGACTGTGGGACGCCTTCAACGGCTACCACATGGGCAACACGGCCGAGAACGTAGCGCGCCAGTTCCAACTCAGTCGCGAAGAGCAGGACGCTTTCGCAGTGGCCTCGCAGAACAAGGCCGAAGCGGCCCAGAAGGCAGGCCGCTTCGAGGCCGAAATCGTGCCCGTCACGATCAAGACCCGCAAGGCCGAGACCGTAGTCGAGGCCGACGAGTACATCCGTCACGGCGCCACCATCGAAAGCCTTGCCGGCTTGCGCCCGGCCTTCGACAAGGAAGGCACGGTGACCGCCGGCAATGCCTCGGGTATCAACGACGGCGCTGCCGCGCTCGTGCTGATGAGCGCCACCGAGGCCCAGCGCCGGGGCCGCCAGCCGTTGGCCCGCATCGCCTCATGGGCCCAGGCCGGCGTCGATCCCGCGGTCATGGGAACGGGGCCCATCCCGGCCAGCCGCCGGGCCCTGGAACGGGCCGGCTGGTCGATCGACGACCTCGACCTGGTGGAGGCCAACGAGGCCTTTGCCGCCCAGGCCTGCGCCGTCAACAAGGATCTGGGCTGGAACCCGGATATCGTCAACGTCAACGGCGGCGCCATCGCCATCGGCCATCCCATCGGCGCCTCGGGCGCCCGGGTGCTGGTGACCTTGCTGCACGAGATGCAACGCCGCGAGGCCAAGAAGGGCTTGGCCACGTTGTGCATCGGTGGCGGCATGGGCATCGCGCTTTGTGTCGAGCGCGACTGAAAAACCTGTTTCCGAACAGACAGGATTCCGACTAAAAAGAGAAATAGGACTACGGGAGAACGACTATGGCACGTGTGGCACTGGTTACTGGCGGGACGCGCGGTATTGGCAGCGCTATCTCACGCATGTTGAACGAAGCCGGCTTCAAGGTGGCGGCGGTCTACCACGGCAATGTCGAAGCCGCCGAGACCTTCGCCAAGGAAACCGGCATCAAGGTATTTCGCTGGGACGTCGCCGATTTCGGCGCCTGCCGCGAGGGTATCGAACGGGTGACCGAGGAGTTGGGGCCCATCGAAGTGCTGGTCAACAATGCCGGCATCACCCGTGACGGCACCATCCACAGGATGGACTACGAGGACTGGGAGGCAGTGGTGCACACCAACCTGACCTCGTGCTTCAACCTCGCCCGTCTAGTCATCGACGCTATGCGTCAGCGCGGCTTCGGGCGCATCATCAACATCGGCTCGATCAACGGCCAGGCCGGCCAGTACGGTCAGGTCAACTACGCCGCCGCCAAGTCCGGCATCCACGGCTTCACCAAGGCTCTGGCCCAGGAAGGCGCGGCCAAGGGCATCACCGTCAATGCCATCGCGCCGGGCTACGTCGACACCGACATGGTGCGGGCGGTGCCGCCACCGGTGCTGGAAAAAATCATCGCCGGCATCCCGGTCGGCCGTTTGGGCCGGGCCGAGGACATCGCCCGCGGGGTACTGTTCCTGGCGTCCGACGACGCCGACTTCATTACCGGCTCGACGCTGAGCATCAACGGCGGGCAGCACATGTACTAGCCCGCGTGCGGGGCTTTTTTTCCGACAACCACCGGGTAACTACGGGGAGAACCGCTATGCCTACGGTAGCGATGATCGAGGATGCCGACGCCACCGGTCTGGTGCGCGAGATTTACGACGACATCAAAACCAGCCGCGGCATCGACTTCATCCCCAACTTCTGGAAGACCATCGCCAGCCACCCGCCGACGCTGGCCCGCACATGGCGGAGCCTCAAGGAGGTGATGGCCCCTGGCAGGCTCGATCCGTTGACCAAGGAACTGATCGCCATCGCCGTCTCGGCCACCAACGGCTGCGAATATTGCCTCTGGTCGCACACCGCCGCCGCCCGCAAGCAAGGAATGGACGACGAAACGCTGGGCGAGTTGTTGGCCGTCGTCGGCATGTTCAATGAGACCAACCGGCTGGTTGAGGGCTACCAGGTCGAGGTCGACGACGTCTACCGTGGCGACTGAGCAGCGGCCGCCGGCGGCGCGGCGCCGCGCCACCTTGATCGGCGGCCTGGCCGTTCTGATGTGGGCGACATTGGCGTTGCTGACGGCCCAGACCGGCCAGGTGCTGCCCTTCCTGCTGATTGCACTGGCGTTCGGGCTGGCTTTCATCATTGCCTTCGGGCGCTGGTTGGCCGGCGGCCAGGGCGTTTTGCGCCATCTCAACTATCCGCCCCGGGTCTGGCTGGTGGGGGTCGGCGGCCTGTTTGGCTACCACTTCTTCTATTTCCTCGCCCTCAAGAACGCGCCGCCCGTCGAGGCCAGCCTGATCGCCTATCTCTGGCCGTTGCTGATCGTGGTCTTCTCGGCGCTGCTGCCGGGCGAACGACTGCGCTGGTGGCACCTGGCCGGAGTGCTAATGGGCCTGGCCGGCACGTTGGTGCTGGTCGGCCGCGGTGGGTTCGTCTTCCAGGGCCGCTATGCGCTGGGTTACGGCGCCGCCCTGGTCGCCGCCCTGATCTGGTCTTCTTATTCCCTGCTGTCGCGCCGCTTCGCCCATGTCTCGAGCGAGGCGGTGGGTGGCTTTTGCGGCATTACGGCAGTGCTGGCAGCCTTTTGTCACCTCGCCCTGGAGCCGCCGCTGTGGCCTCAGGGGGCCGAGTGGCTGGCCGTACTTGGGCTCGGCCTGGGGCCGGTGGGCGCGTCGTTCTTCCTCTGGGACCATGGTGTCAAGCACGGCGACATCCACGTCCTCGGAGCCGCGTCCTACCTGGCGCCGTTACTGTCGACGCTGCTCTTGGTGATTGCTGGCCTGGCGCCTGCAACCTGGCAGGTAGCGGCGGCTTGTCTGCTGATAACTGGCGGCGCCGTGCTGGCGGCACGCTCGCTGCTGTTCAGCAAAGGGAATTCGCACTAGAATCACGCCGAGCGTGCCGAGCGTGCAGTGACGGAGGCTATCGTGATCATCGAGCAAATCTGGACCGACAATCCCTACCGCAACTTCAACTACTTGATCGCCTGTTCGGACAGTGGCGAGGCTATGGCCATCGACCCGCTGGATCACGAGAAATGCCTGGCCCGGGCCAAGGAAAAGGGCTGGGAAATCACGCAGGTACTCAACACCCACGAGCACGGCGACCACATCGCCGGCAACCAACCGACCATCGAGGCCACCGGCGCCAAGCTGCTGGCCCACCACCAGGCCAAAGACAAGATCCCCGGCGTCGACCAGGGCCTGGCGGCCGGTGACGTGGTCAAAGTGGGAAACGTCGAGCTCGAGGTGCTTGATACACCTGGCCACACGCACTGCCACATCTGCCTGCTGGGCCATGGCGAGGCACCGGCCCTGATTTCCGGCGATACCGTCTTCAACGCCGGCGTCGGCAACTGCGGCAGCGGCGATCCGGCGCTCCTGTATCAGACCTTCGCCGAGCAGATCTCGCGGCTTTCCGACGACACGCGCATCTTTCCCGGCCACGATTACCTGGCCAACAATCTCGCCTTTACCCTCGACCGCGAGCCCGACAATGCCGCTGCCCAGGCATTGTTGGCCGATGCAGAAGCCCAGGACATGCAAAACCCCATCGTCACCACACTGGGCCAGGAGAAGGCCTACAACACCTTCCTGCGGCTCGAAAGTCCGAGCCTCGTCGCCAAGCTGCAAGAGCGCTTCCCCGAGTTGCCCTCCGAGCCCAGCCCGCGTGAGGTGTTTTTGAAGCTGCGCCAGTTGCGCAATGACTGGTAGGAATTCGCCTTAGCCCGCCTCTTTGGGCTGTGTCCTGACTAGCGAGGGACGCCCGGAGAAATCCGCGTTCCAGGCCGCTAGCGCCGGGCGGCCCGGCCGCCAATCGCGTTCGGCAAAGCGAAAATCCAGATAACCCAGCGCCACGGCCAGCGTCAGGGTGGCATAGTCTAGCGCCGGTAGTTCCGCCATTTCGGCCTCGAAAACGTCAAGCGCCCGCTCGACGGCGGCGCTCAGGCGCTCGCACCAACCCTGGTAGCAAAACTCTTGCGGTCGGCGGCGTTCCTCCACTACCCGGCCCACGGCGGCATCCAGGATACCGTCGGCCAGGGCGGCGCGGCGCAGCATGGTCCAGCGCGCCGGCCCGGGTGGGGGATATAGGGCGGGCTGGGCGACCTGTGCCGCCAGAAACTCGCAGATCACCGGGCTGTCGTAGAGCACACCGCCGTCGTCGAGCTCCAGCGCCGGCACCTTGCCCAGCGGATTTACGCTCGGCAGGTCGCTGTCGGGATCCCAGACCTGCGTTGGCACGAGCGCGATCCCACCGTCGAGGCCGAGTTCGATGGCCGTAGCCAAAACCTTGCGTACGTAGGGCGAAGCCGGGGAATAGTGGAGCCGCATGCCAAGTTTCGAATTTGGAGCCGGATTTTTGATTCAGAAGTCGTCGCGTTTCTTCCGCAAGGTGGCGAATACCTCGACCGGATCGGCGCCGGCCATGCCGATGACCTCCTGAAATGTCGGATCATCCGCTCTCAGGAAGGGATTGGTCAGCACTTCGTCGCCCAGCAGCGTGGGCACCGTGGCATCGCCCCTTTTGAGCGCGGCGTGAATTTCGTCGGCCCGTTCCTGCAGTTTCCTGTTGCCGGGGTCGAGCTCGAGCGCAAAGGCGAGATTGGTCTTGGTATTCTCGTGGGCGCAATAGACCTGAGTCTCAGGCGGTAGTTCCCGTAACCGCTTGAGCGATTCCCACATCTGCGCCGCCGAGCCCTCGAGCCGCCGGCCGCAACCCAGTACCAGCAGCGCATCGCCGCAAAAAAGGGCATTGGTGCGGTGGAACCAGATGGCGATGTGGCCCACCGTGTGACCGCCGACGTCGATTATTTTGCCTTCGGCCTCCCCCAGCTTGAAGGTTTCACCACCTGTGAGTTTGCGATCGATATCGGGAATCTTGTCGGCTTCCAAGGCGGGGCCGCAGACGCGCAGCCCGAAAGCCTGCTTGAGGTCGCGGTTGCCGCCGGTCTGGTCATCGTGGTGATGGGTATTGATGATGTAAACCGGCCGCCAACCCAGCGGGCTGATGGCATCGACGGTGGGACCGCTGAAGCTGGGATCGATGATGGCCGCCGAGTTGCTGCCGCGGTGGCGCACTAGGTAGGTATAGCTGTCCCGCGCGGCGGAGAACTGCTCGATTTCGACTTTAGGCATAGTGATACGCTCCTGGCAGGAATATGGCACCAAAATGCGGATTTCGCACCACCGAAAAAGACCTCCGGATGAATTCGAGGCGTTCCCTGAATTCCAGTCCGAAACCCCAACACTTGCGCGATCTGCTACCATGATGCGCTCATGCGACCCGACGTAATCGACCTGAACCAGTTTTACGAGGACCGCGCCGGACAAGTGGCGCGGCGCCTGGTGCGCCGTTGCCTGCGCCAAATCTGGCCCCAAGTCGACGGCCTCAGCTTGATGGGGCTGGGTTACGCCACGCCCTACCTGCGGCCTTTCGTCGACGAGGCCGAGCGGGTTTTTGCCGTCATGCCGGCCTCGCAAGGCGTGCTGCACTGGCCGCCCGACGGCACCAGCCTGGTGGCGCTCAGCGACGAGACGGAGCTGCCTTTCGAGGATGCCAGCATCGACCGGCTGCTGCTGGTCCACGGCCTGGAGAACAGTGAGCAGGTGCGGCCCATGCTGCGCGAGATCTGGCGCGTGCTGGCGGCCGGCGGCCGGCTGCTGGCAGTGGTACCGAACCGCCGCGGCATCTGGGCCCGCTTCGACAGCACACCCTTCGGCCACGGCCACCCCTTCACGCCGGGGCAGCTCACCGGGCTGTTGCGCGAGACCATGTTCTCGCCCACCGTGGTTTCGGCAGCCCTTTACATGCCGCCCAGCAAATCACGGGCCATGCTACGCTTCGCCCCGGCCGTCGAGCGCCTGGGCCAGCGCTGGGGCCGCCCCTTCGCCGGTGTCCTGGTGGTCGAGGCGGGCAAACAGATCTACGCCGTCTCGGCCAGCCGCCGCAAACGCCTGCGCCCCCAGGTCCAGCCGGCTTTGCCGGCGGCGCGGTAGGGCGGGCACGACAACAGAACCAAACACCCTCTCCCTGCCCTCCCCCATCAAGGAGGAGGGGATAAATTTAGGAATACCAATAAATTACTCCCTCCCCCCTTGTGGGGGAGGGTTGGGGTGGGGGGGGAGGCAATCGACGCTCGGTGCTAGATTTCTATTTTGGACCGCTCTCAAACCGCCGTGGCCAGGCGCTCGATGCAGGTGGCAACCACCTCGTCGGGATCGCGCTGCCACCAGTTCCGCTCCGAAAAGATTTCGACCTCGCAGAAGTCCCGATAGCCCGCCGCTTCGACCCAGCCGCGGATCTTCGGGATGTCGATGACGCCGTCGCCCATCATGCCGCGGTCGAGCAAGAGATCGCGCGTCGGCACCAGCCAGTCGCAAACGTGGAAGGCCAGAATGCGTTCGCCGGCCCGGGCGATCTGGCGCTCAAGGTCCGGATCCCACCAGAGATGGTAGACATCGACGGCGACGCCGATGCCGGGGCCGAGCTGGTCGCAGAGGTCGTTGGCCTGGCCCAGTGTGTTCACGCAGGCCCGGTCGGCGGCGTACATCGGGTGCAAGGGTTCGATGGCCATGGGGATACCGACCTCGCGGGCGTAAGGCAAAAGCTCGGCCAAACCGTCGTGCACCTGTTCCCGCGCGCCGGCCAAGTCCTTCGAGCCCTCCGGCAGACCGCCCACCACCAGGATCAAGCCCCGCGCCCCGATGGCCGCCGCCTCGTCGACGGCTCGCCGGTTGTCATCGAGCGCCGCCTGCCGGCCGGCGGCATCGGCTGCCGGGAACATGCCGCCACGGCAGAGCCCGGTGACCACCAGCCCGGCTTCACCGAGGTGGCGAACCGCCGGCTCAACCCCCATTTCCGCCAGCTTGTCTCGCCACACCGAGATCGCCGGCACGCCTGCCCGGGCATAGCCCTCGATGGCCTGGGCCAACGACCAGGGCATGGTGGTGGCCTGATTGATGCTCAGGCGTTCGCGGTTGACGGCTATGGCTTCTGCTCTTTCGACTGGCATTTCAGGTGGGGCGTAACAACAACAAAGTCAGGATATTAGACAGGCGGCAGTCGCACCACTCGAATTCCGGGTGCCGCCTGACGAAATCCTGGGCCGCCAAGATGCAATCGATTTGGAAGCAAAAGGTACGAGATGGGAGGGAGTGTCATCGTAGACACCAAGCGCAGGGATCAGGAGCAGCCAATTCATGGCCCCTCTGCGACCCTGTCGTGTGCCGGGAAACCCGGCACCGAGACCGGGCATTGCTCCCTGGTTGTTTCCGACTCCTCGCCGGCTTTGGCTTCTGCTGATTCGTCCGGCATCCTGTTCGGCTGACATTCCACGTGGGGGCGTACCACCAGCGCTAACAGGTCGCCGGATGGGCGGTGGTCACGCCACTCGAATGCGGGGTATTGTCTGACAAATTCCTGCGCCGCCGCGATGCAATGCTTTTCGCAAGCATAAGGTATCGGCTCGTAGCGAGCGCCATCGTCGCCACCGAGCAAGACAATCAAGAGCAGCCATTTCGCGTCCATCGATCCCCGACGAAAATGCAATCATTCGCCGAACCCATTTAACACAAAATAGCGCTTTATGCGAGTGCAGGCCAAGTCGGGATGGGTCAGCGACCAGGGCATGGCGGTAGCCTGGTTGATGCTCAGGCGGTCGCGGCCGATAGCTATGGCTTGCCACCCTTCGGTGGCATGAGAGCCTCCGGTTCACATTTCACGTAAGACCGCACTACCAGGTTAAACCCCCATTTCCCAGATGAACTCGTTAATCGATGCCCTGAGATGGAGATTATGCTATAAGAATCAATATGTTGAGGAGTTGATGGAGTGGTTGGCA
>NZDS01000200.1 GCA_002690215.1 Rhodospirillaceae bacterium
CGGATCGGCGTCCTCCTCGACGAATTCACGCCACAGGAATGCGCCAACTATTTCAGAAACTCCGGGTATGCTTCAATCTAATTACAGAACGCTCTAGCCCCTGAGCATGAAACGCTGAATTTTTCCTGTCGCCGTCTTGGGTAGGTCCTCGACGAAGTTGATCCAGCGCGGGTATTTGTACTTGGCTAGACCCTGTTTGCAATGCGCCGTTAGCTCGGCCGCGGTTTGATCGCCGGCGTCCTGGGGTTCGTTGAGCACCACGAAGGCTTCCGGCTTGATCATCCCCTGGTCGTCGACCCGCCCGACCACGGCGGCCTCCAGCACCTTGGTGTGTTCGATCAGGGTGTCCTCGATCTCGAAGGGCGAGACCCAGATACCGCCCACCTTGAGCATGTCGTCCGAACGCCCGGCGAAATAGAAGTAGCCCTCCTCGTCGCGGCTGAATGTGTCACCGGTGTCGAGCCACTCTCCCGACCTAGTGGCGGCGGTCTTTTCGGGATTGTTCCAATAGCGTGCCGCCGCGGACGGACCCTTGACCAGCAGCCGGCCGGCCTCGTCGGGCGGCAACTCGTTGCCCTCGGCATCGACGACCTTGGCTTCATAACCTGGCACCGTGAGACCTGTGGAGCCGGGCTTGGGCGCACCGGGGCGGTTGCAGATGAAAATATGCGCGAACTCGGTCGAGCCGATGCTGTCGAGGATATTGACGTCGAACTTCTGCTGCCAGCGCCGCAGTACGTCGATGGGCAAGGGCTCGCCGCCTGAGACGCAACAACGGATCGAACTCATATTGCGCTCTTCGTCCTGCAGGGCGTGCAGCATGGAGGCACACAGTGTAGGCACGGCGAAGAAGAGTGTCGGCCGAAAGCGCTCTATGCAATCGAACATATCGTCAGGCGTGGGAGGCCCGGCAAACAGCGTCGAGGCGGCACCAACGTAGGCCGGCAAATAGAATCCACAACCCAGGCCATAGCCGAAGAATAGCTTGGGCGCCGAAAAACACCTGTCATCCTCGGTCATGCCCAACGTGTCGCGGGCATAGTGCTGGCCCAGCGCGATCATAGTGCAGTGGCGGTGCACCGTACCCTTGGGATTGCCGGTGCTACCTGAGGAATAGAGCCAAAAGGCATCGCTTTCGGCCGTCCCCGGCGCCCGATCGAGATCGCTGGCTGCGTCGTCCATCAAGCTGCCCAGCGATCTCCCTTCGCCATCCACGGTAAGCCCCATATCGGTCCGGCCCATGGCTTCCAGCGCCGCCTCGACCTCGGTCGCGACGACCTGCGAATAGATCACCGCCTTGCAACCCGAATCCTCGAAGGTGAATTGATAGTCCTTGGCCTTCCACATGGTGTTGAGCGGCACCGGCACGATGCCGGCTTTGATGGCGCCGCTGAAAAGGTAGAAGAACTCGAAGCTATCCGTCACCACCATTAACAGGCGATCGCCGGGCTCGAGCCCGAGCCCGAACAGCACGTTACCGCAGCGGTTCTGGCGATCGGCCAACTGGCCGTAGGTCAGCTCGCCGGCAGCCGAGCGCGAGAACACCTTGTCGGCGCGACCCTCCTCGAGGTGGCGGTCAACCAAGACCCAGGAACAATTGAAATTATCAGCATAGGTAATGACGGTTGGCGTTTGGCTGGTGTCGAGCGTCAGCGTGTGATCCCTCATGGCACCGTCCCCTCTCCTTCAGAACAACCTGCTATTCAGCCGCGCAGCACGAAGCGCCGTATTTTGCCCGTGGCCGTCTTGGGCAGGTCTTCGGCAAAGTTAATCCAGCGCGGGTACTTGTATTTGGCCAGGCTCTGTTTGCAGTGCGCCAGCAGTTCGGCTGCGGTCTCGTCGCCGGCATCGTCTGGCTCGTTGAGCACGACGAAGGCTTCGGGCTTGATCATGCCCTGGTCGTCGGTCCGGCCCACCACGGCGGCCTCCAGCACCTTGGGATGGTCGACCAGCGTGTCCTCGATCTCGAAGGGCGAAACCCAGATGCCACCCACCTTGAGCATGTCGTCCGAACGCCCGGCGAAATAGTAATAGCCCTCCGCGTCGCGGCTGAAGGTGTCGCCGGTGTCGAGCCATTCGCCCTTCATGGTAGCGGCGGTCTTCTCGGGATTGTTCCAGTAGCGCGGCGCCGCCGAGGGGCCCTTGACGATGAGGCGGCCATCCTCGCCATGAGGCAACTCGTTGCCTTCGGCATCGACGATCTTGGCCTCGTAACCCGGCACCGGCAGGCCGGTTGAGCCAGGCTTGGGCGCACCCGGACGGTTGCCGATGAAGATGTGGGCAAGCTCGGTCGAGCCGATGCTGTCGAGGATGTCGACGCCGAACTTCTGCTGCCAGCGCCGAAGCACGTCTGCCAGCAGCGGCTCTCCGCCCGAGACGCAGGCCCGGATCGAGGAGAGATCGCGTTCCTCGTCTTTCAGCGCGTGCAGCATGGCGGCATAGAGCGTCGGCACGGCGAAAAACAGCGTCGGCCGAAAGCGCTCGATGCAGTCGAACATGTCGGCCGGCGTCGGCGGGCCGCTGAAGAAGGCCGACGAGCCACCGTTCCAGGCCGGAAAATAGAAGGTGCAGCCCAGGCCATAGGCGAAAAAGAGCTTGGGTGCCGAAAAGCAGATGTCGTCCTCGGTCATGCCCAGGGTGTCGTGGGCATAGTGCTGGGCCGAAGCGACCATATCGCGATGGCGGTGCACGGTGCCCTTGGGATTGCCGGTACTGCCCGAGGAATAGAGCCAGAAGGCGTCGCCTTCAGCCGTTCCCGGAGCACGTTCGAGATCGCTTGATGCCTGGGCCAAGAGACTGCTGAGCGATCTCCCCTCGCCTTCTATCGCCAGCCCCATGTCAGCCCGGCCCATGGCTTCCAAAGCCGCCTCGACCTCAGCGGCAAAGGCCTGTGAATACACCACCGCCTTGCAACCCGAGTCCTCGAAGGTGAATTGGTAGTCCTTGGCCTTCCACATGGTGTTGAGGGGTACCGGCACGATGCCGGCTTTGATGGCGCCGCAGAAAAGGAAGAAGAACTCGAAGCAGTCCATCACCACCATCAGCACGCGGTCGCCGGGTTCCAGGCCAAGCCCGAGCAAGACATTGCCGCAGCGGTTCTGGTTTTCGGCCAATTGGGCGTAGGTCAACTCGCCTGTAGCGGAACGCGAAAAGACCTTGTCGCCACGACCCTCCTCGAGGTGGCGGTCGACCAGGCCCCAGGAGCAATTGAAGTTATCAGCGTAGCTGATGACGGTCGGCGTCTGCCCGCTGTCCACCGTCAGTGTGTGGTCCCTCATGGCGCTCTCCCTCCTGCCAAAGGTTGACTGCCAAGATCGTCAACTATGAGGCAAGTTGGGCGTCCCGACAACGCCCGCTGGGAGCTAAATCTGGCGCTTGCGTTTGCGCTGACGCAGGTCGAAGCAGCCCTCAAGGGCGCGGGGATCTTCATCCGGGGCAAAGAGCTCGGTCTTCTGCACCTTCTGGGTTCCGGTAGTCGGCAGGCTGTCGCGAAACAGCACGTAGCCCGGCGCCTTGAAATATGCGAGCTGGCCATTGCACCAGTCGAAGAGCACGTCCGCCAGCGCCTGGTCGGTGGACTGATCGGGCATGGCGACGATGCAGGCCATGACTTCTTCCTCGCGCAGCTCGTCGGGCACGGCGATGACGGCGGCCTGGGCCACGGCCTCGTGGGCTTGCAGCACGGCCTCGATCTCGGCCGCCGCAATGTTCTCGCCGGAGCGGCGGATGATGTTCTTCTTGCGATCGACGAAGTAGAGCATGCCGCTAGCGTCTTGGCGCACCACGTCACCGGTGTGGAACCAGCCGCCCTGCCAGGATTCTTCGGTCGCCTCCTCGTTCTTGAGGTAGCCGGAGAAGAAGCCGTCGCGGGGGTCGGGCCCATGGAATCGGACCAGCAGCTCGCCGTCCCGGCCGCTTGCCACGTCGTTGTCGTTATCGTCCACGACACGAGCTTCAAGCCCCTTCGTGGGGCGGCCGAAAGCGCGCGTGCCGACCTCTCTCGGCTCCGCCATATCCGCGAACACTCGCCCCGTCTCGGTCATGCCCCAGACCTCCATCAGGGGAAAGCCGAAACGTTCCTCGAAGCTCCGGTGGTGCTCGGGATCGACGCCGGCGCCAAACCCCACCTTGACCTGATGCGTCGTATCCTCGGGTACCTTCGGCAGGTTGAGCAGCATCGGCGGCACCACGCCGAGATAGTGGATCACCGTGGCCCGCGTGGCGATGACATCGGCCCACCAGCTCTTGGGATGGAAGCGGTCGGGCGAGATCAGGCAACAGCCCGAGAGCAGCACCCCGGTTGCCGTCACCGCCAGGGCATTCATATGAAAGAGCGGCAGCGGATTGAGGATGCGCTCGGCACCGGGCTCCAGGGTACCGACGCCGCCGACGCCGAGATACCATTCCCCGGCATTGAGGAAATAGTGGTTGCTTAGCATGCAGCCCTTGGGTCGGCCGGTGGTGCCTGAGGTGTAGAGAAGCGCACATTCCGAGGCCCGGCCGGGCTGGGCCGCGAGGGGCGCCTTCGCTGCCGGCGGCGGCAGCCTCTCGGGCAAGTTGGCGGCGTCGATCACCGGAAGCGGTTTCTCCCGTTCCGTCGCCACGGCCTCGAGATCGCCGCAACGGCTGTTGATCGAAACCACCATCTCGGCCTCGGAATGATCGAGCAGATAAAGCATCTCGTCATGTCGGTAGTCGGGATTGACCGGCACGATAGAGACGCCCAAGGCATTGAGGGCAAGGAAATGCTGGAAGAACTCGGGCCGGTTCTCGAGTAGCAACGCGGCCCGGTGGCCGTGGCCGTAGCCGGCGGCCCGGTAACGCTCGGCCAGGTCGAGAGCGGCGTCGAAAAACTCACGGTAGCTGAACTCGCCACCGTCGGGCAGGTAGTCGCGCCCGGCCGATGCCGGCACGCAGAAGAACGGCGCCTCGGGGCTTCGGTCCGTGGTCGCAGCAAATGCTTCGAAAACGGTTTCCATGGTGATTCTCTCAGGCCGCGCTTTTCTTTTTCAGACCGCGGAAATCAAAACAGCCGTCCAGCCGACGGGGATCGACGTCGGCGGCGAAAAGCTCCGTCTTCTGCACCTTCTGGGTTCCGGTGGTCGGCAGGCTGTCGCGAAACAGCACATAGCCCGGCGCCTTGAAGTAGGCGAGGCTTCGGTGGCATTGGTCGAAGACGGCGCGCGCCGCAGCCTCATCGACGGCTTGGCCGGGCATTGCTACGATGCAGGCCATCACCTCTTCCTCGCGCAGCTCGTCGGCGACGGCAATCACCGCCACCTGGGCTACCGCATCCAGGCCCTGGATCACTGCCTCGATCTCGGCGGCGGCAATGTTTTCCCCGGAGCGGCGGATGATGTTCTTCTTGCGGTCAACGAAATAGAGCCGGTCTTCGACATCCTGGCGCACCACGTCGCCGGTGTGGAACCAGCCACCACGCCAGGATTCTTCGGTGGCCTCGGGATCTTTGAGGTAGTCGGAAAAGAAGCCTTCACGAGGATCGGCGGCAGCGCTGCGCACACAAAGCTCACCAGGCTCGTCCACCGCCGCCTCGGCGCCCGAGTCGTCTATCACGCGGGCCTCGAAGCCATCGCGCGGGCGGCCAAAGCAGCGTGTGCCGATCTGGCGCGGATCAATGTTGTCGTTGATGAATCGCCCCGTCTCGGTCATGCCCCAGCCCTCGACCAGGGGAAATCCGAAGCGATCTTCGAAGGGCTGGTGCAGCACCGGGTCGACGCCGGCGCCAAAACCATAGCGGACACTGTGGCGGCGCTCGGCCGGCTCAGGTTCCAGGTTCAAGAGGATAGGCGGCATCACACCCAGGTAATGAATGACCGTGGCACCCGTGTCGGTCACGTCCTGCCACCAGCTTGCCGGGTGGAAACGGTCGGGTGTGATCAGGCAGCCGCCGGCCAGTATCATGCCGCTGGCCGTACAGGCCAGGGCGTTCATGTGAAAGAGCGGCAGCGGGTTCAAGACGCGCTCGCAGTCGGGCCGGATCTGGCTCAGGCCGCCGGTGCTGATGTACCAGGCCCCGGCCGTCAGCATGTAGTGATTGGAGAGCCGGCAGCCCTTGGGACGGCCGGTAGTGCCAGAGGTATAGAGCAGCGCGGCTTCCGTCTCCCGGCCCGGCAGGTCGGATTCGAATTGCCGCCGAGCGGGATCGGGAAATGCCGCCGGCAAGTTTTCGGCATCGATCAAGGGCAGATCGAGCCCCTCCGCTGCGGCTGCCACATCGGCCAGGCGGTCCGGCACCGCCACGCCCACATGGGCTTCCGAATGTTCCACCAGATAGCGCATCTCGTCGCGGCGATAATCCGGGTTGATCGGCACCACGGATACGCCCAGCGCATTGAGGGCGAGGTAGTGATGAAAAAACTCGGGCCGGTTCTCCAGCAACAGCGCCGCCCGCTGCCCGTGACCGTAACCGGCGCTGCGGTAACGTTCGGCTAACGCCCGTGCCGGCTCCAAAATCTCGGCAAAGCTAAACTCGCCGCCGTCGGGCAGGTAGTTCCGGCCGGTCCGCGCCGGCACCGCAAAGAAAGGGTTTCCCGGCAGCCGTTGAGCGCTGGCCGAGAACGCCTCGAAAATGGTCTTGAAAGTCACGCTGTCAGGACACCAAGGCCTGTACTTCGTCGTCCTCGGGAAAGCGCCCAATCTGCTTCTTGGAGAACTTCAGGGCACCGTCAATGGTGACTTCGAAAACACCGCCGCCGCCGCCGATCAACTCGACTTCGGCCTCGGGAAGCTGCTGCTGGATGAGGTCCCTCGCACGGAGGGCCCGCGGTTCGTAGTTTCAAACAACGCAGTATTCGATCTCGACCTTCATGGCTTCCCCGCTGCTGGCGCCAGGACCGTCGACAAAGCTAGCGTAATTCTCAGGTGATTGGAAAGACCGGGCCGAACTAATAGTAGGGGGCAAGGTTCTTCCGGATGCGCTGCAAGACGGACCCGCCGCCCCCTTCGGCGCGAAACTCCTGGCCGGTCACGGTTTCAAATAGCCGAATGTAGAGCTGGCTGAACTCGACGATGGTCTCGGTAGGAATCTCGGGAATAGGATCGTTGTAGGGATCGCAGCGCTTTCTCACCCAAAGACGCAGGAATTCCTTGTCCAAGCCGTCCGGATCGCGGCCCGCGGCCAAGCGCTCTGAATAACTTTCGGCCAGCCAGTATCGGCTGCTGTCAGGCGTCAGGATCTCGTCGGCCAGGCAGACGTCACCGTTTGCGTCGAGGCCGAATTCGAACTTGGTATCGACCAGGATCAGGCCCTGGCGCGCCGCCAACTCGCGCCCCCGGGCAAAGATCGCCAGCGAGAGCGCCGCCAACTCGTCCCAGCGGGCTTGGCTGAGCAAGCCTTGGTCGACGATCTCGGCCGGGGTCACCGGCGCATCGTGCTCGCCCTGGGCGGCCTTGGTGGTCGGCGTCAGGATAGTTTCCGGCAGTTTCTGGTTCTTGACCATGCCGTCCTTGAAGGCGACACCGTACATCTCGCGCGCACCGGCCTGGTACATAGGCCAGATCGAGGTATTGGTCGATCCCGTCAGGTAGTCGCGTACCACCATTTCCACCGGCAGCATGTCCAGGCTTTGGCATACCAATACGTTGGGATCTGGGTATTCGATGACATGGTTGGCGCAGATGTCGCGCGTGGCGTCAAACCAGTAGCGCGAGGTCTGGGTCAGCACCTGTCCCTTGAAGGGCACCGCTCCCAAGTTCTTGTCGAAGGCGCTCTGTCGGTCGCTGGCCACCAGGATCATGCGGCCGTCGGCCAGGCGATAAATATCGCGGACTTTGCCCGCCACATGGTTGGGAAGTTCCGCTATGGTGGCATCGGTCAGGACATTGCCGAGTTCGGCACGAATAAGGTCTTTGTCGATCATGAGTTCGCCGGATTGGTCGGGTGCGCCATTGGGAGTGCTGTCATAGCGGGAAGCCCCGGCCATCGCAACGGCAAGCGATACCGAACTAGGCAGCGGAGTCAAAAGAACAATATTCTAAGCCTCGGAGGATTGTGGCGAATGGTGGCGAGAGGTAGGTATTTGGCCGACTGGATCGGCGAAGTGATGACGGTCGTTCTCGGTATCGTCATGGCGACGGTGCCTCTGGCGCTCTGGGTCGCCTGGTCCGAGGCGATCTTCTACATAGTCCTCGGCATTGGCGCCGGGGCTTTCACGTTGATCTACATGCTTGGCCTGATCAGCGGCCCGAACCCTGCCGAGCGGTCGAAGCGGGTTTCCGCCGCAAGGTGAAACGGCTGTTGCGCTTGTTCGGGAAATCCGGCCAGTGAGATGAACTCGCACCTCAACCCAGCTTCCTAGCCAGTATGGTCTGAAGTGCCGCGGCACCAAGGCTGACGGCAAACATCACTTCCAGCGAAGCGATTTCGGCGATGGCCGCGCCAGCCAACGGCAGCAGTGCCGCCGGGGCCACGATGGCGTTGAAATAGCCGCTGTAGGCCGGCCTCAAATCATCGGGCGAAATCTCCATGAGCGTGCCGATAGTGGCGATTGTGGTGCCGGTACTCAGCGCACCGAGCACGACGAACAGGGCCAGGAAGCCCGGCAGCGGCGCCAGACCGGCACTGGTTGCCAGCCAGCTCCAACAAAGCACCAGCAGCGGCGGTGCGCCCCGTAGGACGGCTACGCCCAGGTACAGGCTGAATTTGCCGAAACTGTCCCCCCACCAGCCCCAAAGCGCGTTGGCCGTCAACGCCCCGGCCGTGTGGGCCGCTAGCAGAAGCGCCACGTGCGCGGCGCTGCCGATAAGCTCCGTGGCCTGGATGACGTAGAAGGGTAACGCCATCATCACCAAGCCGCCCAGCCATTGGCTGAAGACGAAGCGGCGAAAGCGGGCGTCGCCACGAAATACCTTGAGACCCTGCCCCAGGTAGGCGCCGAATCCACCTTCGTCACGCGGCTCGGCCTCTATTTCACCGGCCGAGACGAAGGAGAACGACGAGACCAGCATCAGCAGCGCCGCCATCAGCACCACCGCGGCATAACCGGCGCGGAATTCAAGAGTGCTGAGCAAGGCGTGGGCCGCCGCCGCCACCGCCAGTGCCAGCACGCCGCCGCCGAAGAAACGCAGTGCCAGCAAGCGACTGCGCCGGTGCGAGGAAATGGCGCGGCCGATGATGTCGTTGTAGGGCACCGCCACGATGCCGCTGACGAAGGCGTAGGCCGTCCACAGCACGAAGAACAGCACCACCACCGTCCCCGCTGCCCAATCGCCGGTTAGCCCCAGCAGCAGGGCGATCAGCGCCAGGCAGCCGGCGCGGCCGAAGGCGCCGAAGGCATAGAACGGCATCCGGCGCGCCCGCCGCTGGGCCAGGTAACCGAC
>NZDS01000201.1 GCA_002690215.1 Rhodospirillaceae bacterium
CCGTGACTTCGGCCCTTGCACATTGAGCACCGAATAGGCGGCCGTGACGTCGGCGACAGTGACATGGCGGTCCGCCGCAATGTGCTTTGCCGTCGGTGAAACGAACTTACAAGTCTGTGGTACCGACGACGTGCGCAGATTCTATTCCGAGGCCGCGCCTTTGGCGATGAGGAACGCTCCGCCTGGCTTGCGGATCGCGTTGGTGCATTCGGCCGATCTGGCGCAAGAAGCCGCGGCCGCCGGCTTCAGGCTTTATCTGGCCGGTCACACTCACGCGGGTCAGATTTGCCTGCCCGGGGGGCAGGTCGTCATCACACGCCAGGACTGCAGCCGCCGCTTCGCCGCCGGCCTTTGGCAAGAGGGCGCCATGACCGGCTATACCACCAGCGGCGTCGGTACCGCTGTGTTGCCGATGCGCTTCAACACGCGGGGCGAGGTGGCGCTCTTGGAACTGCGGCGGGGATGACGATTTGTAGGCCCAGCGGATATGCTGGCATCCTGCGCGCCGTCGCCGAGGTATCCGGTCCTGCCGACGACATCCTGGCGAAGGTGGATGACGGACAGATAACCTTTCAAGGAAGTGCCGATCATGACCGAGGGAAAATACCGTGAGGTCGTGTCGATCGACGGCAAAAACGTCGTTTTGAACCTGCCCACATCACCGCTCGATGGCGTCGAGGTCGCGGAGGGCAAGGAACGCCTCAAGATGCTCGATGTGTTCGACCCCAAGTTTCGGCCGGAGAACTACAACAAGGCGGATGGTGCGCCGCTTCGGCTGTTCGATGCCGCATCCGTCAAAATCGACCTTTCCAAACGCAGCCATGAGGACATGGGGTTCTGGCACCGTAGCGCGGACTTTCACGAAGTCATTATCTGCGTCCAGGGCGCCCTGCGCTGGGAGACGGAGTTGGGCGCCGTGGTGCTCAAGGCGGGCGAGATGATCCTGATCCCCAAGGGTATTACCCATCGCTCGATGCTGTGCGAGGAATCGGCAGAGGAAAACGTCCTGCTCGAGCTTAAGGTCAGGGATGAGCTGGAATACGTCGGGGACAAGAAGTGAGCGAAAGTTCGCCCCGAGTTGCCGATCATCTGATCAGCGGCATTGATTGGCTGATTACAGTCGATCCCGATCGGCGCATCATTCGCAACGGCGCCATCGCCATCAAGGACGGCCGTTTCGCGGCGGTCGGCGACAGCGCCACGATCGAGTCAGAGTGGCAGGCCGAAGTCGTTACCGATGGCGGCGATCGGGTGGCGACGCCGGGACTCATCGACAACCACCTGCACACCTCGTTCCAGTTGTCTCGCGGTCTGGCCGATGAAGCCAATGCCCAGACTTTCCTCTTTGAGCGCATGTATCCCTACGAGGGCGTGATGTCGGCCGACGACGTCACCGTCAGTGCCTCGCTGGCAGCCATGGAGTTGCTGCGCCACGGCGTTACCTGCTTCATCGATCCCGGCAACTATCATCCCCAGGCAACGGTTGAGGCGGTGGCAGCGACCGGTATCCGCCTGGTGGCGTCGCGCAGCAGTTTCGACAAGACCAAATCGGTCATGGGCCTGTTGCCCGAAGCCATGATCGAAACCACCGAACAGGCGCTGGAGCGCGCCGAGGAAGTGTTGGCGAACTATCCTGCCACCGCCGACGGCCGGATCCGGGCCAGCGCCTGCTTCCGTGGTCTGAATAACGCCACCGACGAGCTCATCACCGGACTACGGGAGCTGGCCGAAAAATACGACTGTCTGCTGCAGACCCACGCCTGCTTCAGCTATTCCACCCACGACGGCAGCATTGCGGCCTGCGGCAAGCCCGAAATCGAACGCCTCGAGTCGCTGGGCGTGCTCGACGAGCGCATGCTGTTGGTTCATTCGGGCTGGCTGGAGCCTCACGAAGTGGCGCTTTTGGCCGAGCGCCGGCCGACCCTGGTGGCGGCCCCGAGCTCCAGTTTGCACAACGGCTACGGCAATTTCGTGATGGGCAAGATTCCCGAGTTGATGGCGCTGGGCGTCAACGTCTCTTTGGGCTCCGATCACGCCAGCTCCGGCGTTGTCGACATGGTGCAGGAAATGCTGCTGGTTGCCGGGGGCTACAAGGAAACGCGCATCAACCCCCGCGTCATGCCGCCGGAAAATGTCCTGGAGATGGCCACCATCAACGGCGCCCGCGGTGCCAGGATGGCCGATATGATCGGCAGCATCGAGGTCGGCAAGCAGGCCGATTTGGTGCTATTCGATACCCAGAGGCCGGAATGGCAGCCGCTCTATAACCCGCTCTCGAACCTGGTCTACAGCGCCACCGGCAGCTCGGTGACCACGGTCATGGTAGCCGGTGAGGTGGTGGTCGAGGACGGCCACCTGACCAAGATCGACGAGACCGCGGTCTTTGCCGAGGTGCCCAAGGTGATGGCGCGCATCGGCGAAAAGCTGGATCTTGCCAAGATGGTGACGCTGCAATGGCCCGTGACATGAAATCCCAACACAAGGTGGTTTACGTCTCCCACCCGGGGAGCGGCTTGGCGCGGTCGAATTTCCCCCTGGTTTCCCACGTCGAGGACTCCCGGATAGTACGCTCGCTGCCCTTCCAAATCCCCGAAGACACAAGGCTCTATGAGATCAAAACGTCGCGCGGTGTCTTCACGCGACCGAGAAAAGAAGTCCAGATGCCTTTGGCCTTTGCCGCCAAGCGCAGAATAGATTGCGGTACGCGGGTGAAATATCCGCTGCTGCGGGACGACTGGAGCCCCGACAACCCCAATACCAGCGAGCGCGGCAAGAGCGGCTATTCCCGGATCAGTTGGGATCGCGCGCTGGATATCATTGTCGACCAGTTGCATCGCGTTCGCGAGAATTATGGCTCGATGGAACCCGTGCTGGTGCAGGCCGACGGCCACGGGCACAGCGGCTACATGCAGTCCCTGCATTTCTGGGGACATTATCTTTTCGACATGACCCGCGAGCATCTGGACTGGGGATGGTGGACCCAGCAGGTGCGCAATCCCGACAGTTGGGAAGGCTACTACTGGGGCGCCAAGCATGTTTGGGGCTTCGACGGCACGCTTGGCGAGCCCTATCAAGACGCGGTCTGGGACGACGTGCTCGAGCATGCCGAAATGGTGATTTTCTCGGGCAACGATCCAGAAGCCACCGGTCTCGGCATGTCAGGATCGAGCGCGCTAGAGATGCCCAAATGGCTGAAGCGAGCCGGCATCAAGATCGTTGCCATCGCACCGGACCTCAACTTCGCGGCGGCCGTGCACGCCGACAAGTGGATCCCCCTCAAGCCCAATTCGGATTCGGCGCTTTATCTTGCGCTGGCGCATACCTGGATTGTCGAGGGAACCTACGACAAGGAATACGTCAGAACCCACACCATCGGCTTCGAGGAATTCGAACGCCATGTCAGGGGCGAAGACGACGGGGTCGAGAAGACGCCGGCCTGGGCCGAGAAGATCACCGGCGTGCCGCCGCACACCGTTCGCGCCCTGGCCCGGGAATGGGCGGCCAAGAAAACCACGCTGTCGGTCTACTTCGGCGGTCCCAAGATCAGGGGCACGCTCTCGCACCAGGCCGCCAGGCTGGAAGCCTATGTCCTGGCGATGCAGGGCTTCGGCGGCCCGGGACGGCAGTTTCTGAGGACAGGCGCGCCTTCTTTCTACAAGAAATCACTGGCCCAGGTGCCGCGCTATCCCGATGTCGATCATCACGGGGTGGCGATGAATCCGATGATCGAATACGCCATCGGCAAAGGGCCGATGTCGCCGGTATTCATTCCCAGAACCCTGGCCACCGAGGCCATTCAGAACCCTTCCATCAAATGGCGCGGCACCAGCGCCGCCTTGGCCAAGACGGATGACCAGTTCACCCAGTACCGTTTTCCCCCCGGCGACGACCATCCCGGCATCCGCATGGTGTGGAACGAGAACGGCAGCCAGCCGGGAAGTTGGGGGCACGGCTGGAACTGGCTGGAGGCGCTGCGAAATCCCAAGATCGAAATGGTCGTCGGCGTGCATCCCTGGCTCGAGAACGACATTCCTTTCTCGGACCTGATACTGCCGGCCCAGACCAACTACGAACACGAAGACCTGGTTACGGTGCAGCGCAGCGATGTGCTGGCCATGTTCTACCAGGACCAGGCCATAGAGCCGGTCGGCGAATCGAAAAGCGACTACGAGATACATCGGATGATCGGCCAACGTCTGGGACTGGACGAGGCGTTCCCACCCGTCGACGACTGGTTGAAGGCGGCCTACGAGGGAACGCTCGCTGCAACCAAGCACGAAATCTCCTGGGAAGAATTCAAAGAAAAGAAATTCATCGTCTACGACTGCCCGACCTGGGATGAGTGGGTGGACATCAAGAAGGAGCACGGCTTGGGGCCGAACGAGGGCGGTCTTCACCCCTTCTGGGCGACGGCCAGCGGACTGGATTCGCCTTCGGGAAAAATCGAATTCGTGTCCTCAGGGATTTCTGAGCACGATCCCGAGAACGCCGAACGGCCGCCGCTGGCCAAGTGGACGACGCATCCCGAATTGCCGGATTCACCGAAGGCCGAGATCTATCCCCTGACGGTGATGTCCAATCACCCCAGATTCAGATTCCACGTCCAGGGCGACGATATCGACTGGATCCGGGAAATATCCAAGATCCGCGGTCCGGATGGCTATTTGTACGAACCCTGCTGGATCCATCCCAGCGACGCAAAGGCCAGAGGCCTTAAGGACGGCGATATCGTCAAGGTGCTCAACGAGCGTGGCGCCGTTCTGGTCGGCGCCAAAGTGACCCAACGAATCATCCCGGGCGCTTTGTCCATCGACCACGGTGCCAAGATGGATCTGGCCACGCTGAACAACGAGCTGGTCGATCGGGGAGGGTGCATCAACCTGATCTCACCGTCGGCAGCGGAGAAATATGAACACGGGGCGGAGGTCGGGGTGCCGGAAATGAACGTCAGCGGCTTTTTGGTAGAGGCGGTCAAGGTAAACCCGTCGGACATCGTGTCGAGTTGATCGCGATGAGCAAGAATTCCTTCCTGATCGACGTCGAGAAGTGCACTGGCTGCAAGCTCTGCATCATCGCCTGCAAGGATGAGCACGTGGGCAACAGCTATGCGCCCTGGACGCAGCCGCAGCCCGACACCGGACATTTCTGGATCGACGTCCAGGCGCTGGAAAGGGGGCGCATTCCCAGGGTCAAGATGTCGTATCTGCCGCTGCTGTGCCAGCACTGCGAAAATGCCCCCTGCATCAAGGTCTGCTCCGAGGGATCGATCAAAACCAGAGATGATGGCCTGGTCTGGATAGACCCAGCTACGTGCACGAGTTGCGGGCTCTGCCAAGACGCCTGCCCTTACGGCGTCATCTATTTGAACGGCGACCTTGGCGTAGCGCAGAAATGCACGGGCTGCGCCCATCGCGTCGACGAAGGGGAATTGCCCAGGTGTGTCGATGTCTGTCCCCACGAAGCCATCGTCTTCGGCGACGATGATGGCGGCGAGACGGGGGAGATCTTTCACCCCCAATACCAAACCGAGCCGCGGGTCTATTGGCAGGGTCTGCCAATGCCCTGGATTGCCGGTACGGTGATAGATGCGGACGAAAACGAAGTGATCTCGGGTGCATCGATCACCTCTATGGATCTCTTCGAACCCGAATCCGTCACCACCAATTCGGATGCCTTCGGTGACTTCTGGATAAGGGGTATGGAGAAAGAACGAAAGTACCAGCTCGAGATCAGCAAGGAAGGCTACGAAGACTTCCTCGCTATCGTCACAACGGATGGTGATCAGGATATGGGTACTGTTGTTCTGAAAAGGGCGTCGTGAGTTTACGGTGCCGGCTATTATCGGCAGCCGGCCTCGAATACGTGCCATAGGCGTTACAAAAGGTCATTATCAATCTTGGATGGTATGAGGCTCGAACACGTCATCATTCGCGTCGACGATCTGGATACCGCGATCCAGGATTACCGCGCGCTCGGTTTCGCAGTCGTGCCCGGTGGGGTTCACGGCTCCGGCTTTACCCACAACGCATTAATTCATTTCCTTGACGGCAGCTTTCTCGAACTGATTGCCTTTCGCAGGCGCTTGATCCTGATCGCCCTTGCCAAACTCGGGCTTTTGGATCTCCTCCTGAAAAACACCGACAACCACGTCAAATACCGCTTTACCTCCGCGATCGGCTTTCCTGAAGGTTTCATCGATAGCGCGCTGCTCACGGGAAATATCGCGGCGGATATCAGGCAGGCCAACGAAAGAGGGCTCAGGACCACCAAAGCGGTTCCCTTCGAGCGGCAAAAGCCAGGCGGCGAGATGGTCCGCTGGAACATCATGTCACCTTTCGCCGACGCCCTGCCGTTTGTCCGTGACGCCTATGCTCCTGCGCAGCCGGTAGGCGCCGACGATACCAGCCACGAAAACGGAGCGCTTGGCATCGCCCGCGTGCATTACGTGGTCAGGGACCTGGCGGCAGCGAAACGCGACTACGAACACCTGCTGGGAAACGAGATCGCGCTGACGGCAGGCGAGGGAAAACAGCGCGCCGAATTCGAATTAGACGGGACAACCATAGCCTTGCTGCCGGCTGCGGAAGACCCCGAGCTAAACGCTGTCTTGGACGAGAAGAGGGAATGCCCTGTAGAAGTCACCTTACGCACTGGCGAAAAGGCCTCGATCGGCCAACTGCCGGAGGAACAATCCCACCGTGCCAGGATTATTCTCGCGCGCGGGTGATATGATATTTTGGCTGGTTCGCTCTGACTGATAATCTTAAGTCCAAGCCTACCAGTCGGCACAAAGGTTTTTTGTACTGTTGTCGGCGCCAAGAACCTAAAAAGGAATGGGCAGAAGAAGAACTTGATGAAAACAAAAATTTTTCAGCAATGTCAAAAATTGTTCCCTGAATGGGCAGATCTTTCCATGGCGGACTTTGACCTGGATGACCCCAAGGGCTTTTCCTCTTTTACAATGGGAATTCGATCCAAACAGACTGTACAGCCCATACAGCCTATAGCCGTTCTGTATCGCCGTCTGGAAGGAAAAGAAAACGCTATCCTGGATTTTGGAACGGAGAAAGAGGTGTTTCTGACCCTGGGGGCGCATGATATCGCGGCTCATTGTCATCACTACGATGAAACCTGCCGCATCGAAGCTTTCTACCAGGGGCGCACGCTGGAAGCCGAGGAATTGTTCGAGCCCGAAAACCTGCGCCAAATCGCCAATGAGCTATACCGCTTTCACCAACTCAGCCCCCCAAGCCTGCCCCGCGAAATGTTTTTTGAGATGCTGCACGCCCAATGGGGGCAGATGGCCAAGCATATCCTGGAGGAAGAGGTCGGCGTTTTTCCGCCGGGCGAGCAACGCCTTTGCGAGGAGCTTCGCGGAATCTACAGCCCGGAAACCCTGGCAAAGGTGAAACGCTGCCTGCCGGTCGGGGAGCTGACCTTTTGCCATAACGACACCTATCACGGCAACATCATGAAACTGGACACAGGAGAGATCAAATTGCTTGATTTCGAATTCTCCTGCCTCAATCACAAGGCCTACGATTTCTCGAATCCGTTCGCAGAAACGGTGATGCGCCACCAGCAGCCGGACTACCCCTATTTTCGCATTGCGGAGCCGGAATTCGGTGACCGTGAACTCAGCACATTGATCAATTTCTATTTGGACAACGCCGATTTCGATACTTCGGAAGCAAGGGAGAGGGAATTCAAAAAATTGCTGCAAGATACAAAAAACATGCTGCTGATGTCAGATTACAAATACGCAATGGCAGCACTGCCCCTGGCTATCGATCCTATCCAGAAAATTCGCTTTATCCCTTACGCGCACCAACGGTTTTCCAGGTTTTTAAAGGCTTATGAGCAGAGATTTGGGAATGTTTGAAGGGGCACGTGTCTGGCCCTCCCCGCCGGCCAGGAGCCCGATCCTCACCACATGAACTGAGGCAGCCAGGTGCTGAGGCTCGGAAAGGCGACGACCAGGATCAAGGTCAGCAGCATGAGGCCCATGAAGGGCAGCGTGCCGCGGAAGATCTCGCCGGTGGTGGAGCCTGGAACCAGGCCTTGGATGACGAACAGGTTCAGCCCCACCGGCGGCGTGATCAGGGCGAACTCCATACAGATACACATGATGACGGCGAACCATATGGGGTCGATGCCCATGCTCACCAGGATCGGATAGATCACCGGCAGCGTGATCAGGGTTATCGAGACCACCTCGAGAAAATCACCCATGAACAGGAAAAGCACGCCGATCAGCACGATGAACATCAACGGCGACATTCCCATATTCCCCAAGGCCGTGATGATTTGCTGGGGCACCTGCAGCATGGTCACGGAGTGGCCGAAAATCTTGGCTCCGGTGATGATGAAAAAGACCATGACCGTAGTCTTGATGGTTTGCAGCAGAACGGGCCGCAGATCCGCCAGTGCCAGTTTCTTGACCGCGAAGGCGACGAAGGCGCTGAAGGCCACGCCGACAGCAGCGGCTTCGGTGGGGGTGAAGATCCCGGCGTAAATTCCTCCCAGAATGATCGGCGGCAAACAGAGGCCCCAAAAGCCTTTGCGCAGGGAGGTCAGGCGCTCCCCCCACGGCACCTGCTGCTCGCCGCGATTGCCTTTGAGCCAGGAATGGATGACGACGTAGGCCAGAAAGAGTGCGCTCATCAGAAGACCCGGGACAATGCCGGCGATGAACAGCTTTCCCACCGAAACATCGGTTAGCGAGCCATAGAGGATCATGAACAGGCTGGGCGGGATGAGGATGCCGATGGTTCCGCCGGCGGCCACGATTCCCATCGAAAAACGGCGCTCATAGCGCGATCGCAAAAGCTCAGGGAGCGCCACCGAGCCGATAGTCGAGGCGGTCGCCACGCTGGAGCCGGAGATGGCGGAAAAGCCGGCCGAGAAAAACACCGTGCTCACGGCTATACCGCCCGGCCAGGTGCCGCACCAGTCCCGGATCACCTGGTAGACGTCGTTACTGATACGTGCGCCAACCAGAATGTTGCCCATCAGGATGAAAAGCGGGATGGCGATCAAGGTGAAGCTATTGAGGCTTTCGTAGATGATCGAGGGCAGCGCCGGCAGGGCCGACCAGCCCTGGATCCACAGCATCGCGGTGAAGCCGCTGATGCCCAACGCGAAGGCCACCGGCAGGCCCAGCCCCAGCAACACGACGAAGCCGCCGACCAGGCCCGCGGTCATGCCGAATCGATCCTTTGGCCCCGCCAGGCGGCAACGGCCGTGACCAGGCTTTGCGCCGTCAGCAGCGTGCCTCCCACGGGTATCGCCAACAGGGGCAGGTAGAGCGGAAAGCGCATCACCGACATGGTCAACTCGCCGAATTCATAGGCTTCCAGGCAAGCCACCGCGCCGCGCCAAGAAACGACGGCGAAGAAAAGTGTGACCAGGCCGTAGACCGCCATTGTTATCCGGCGCTGCCGGGCCTCCCCCAGGCGCCGCACGATCACGTCGACCGCCACGTGTCCCCCTTCGCGAAGGGTGTAGGCGCCGCCCAAGAAACAGGCCCAGAACATGGCGTAGATGGAAATATCAAGAGACCAGGTCGTGGGCGCATTGAAGAGGTAGCGCGCTACGACCTCGTAGAACGTCACGGCGCAGATCAGGGCGACCAACCCTCCGGCCAGTAGGGCACAGAGAGAAACCGTCTTGTCGAACAATGACTTCACATTTCGAGCCAACGTTTGAGGCGTGGAACCCGCAAGGTTCCCGGTGGCCGCAAGACCGGCCACCGGGAAATATCAAGAATGCCTTAGCGGACGAGCCTGAGGATCTCCTCGCCGTCCTTTCCGGTCCTTTCGACGAAGATCTTCTCCACCGGTGCCAGGGCCTTCTGCCAGGCGGCGCGTTCGGAGTCCGACAGCTTGAATGTATCGAGCTTGCCCTCGATGGAAGCCGTGTACTTCTGGTCCTTCTGCTCCACCAGGCTGATGATGTGCTCCTCGTTGTCGGTGGCCGCGGCCTGCATGACGGCTTTGACGTCGTCGGGCAGCGAGGCCCACTTCTTGGCGCCAATCATCACCGGCCAGACGGAATAGCCGGCCGAAGTGATGGAGGCGTGCTTGCTCACCTCGAACCATTTGCGGCTGACGATGGAGCCCAAACCGGTGGCGGCGCCGTCGATGGTGCCTCGTTGCAAGGCAGCGTAAACCTCGGACGACGATATGCGCACCGGCGAGGCACCCAAGGCTTTCAGGGCTTCGGTGTACATTCCCGTGTTGCCGCGGATTTTGAGGCCGGCGAAATCGGCCGGTGCGCGAAGCGGACGTTTGCTGTTGACGATGGCGAAGCTGTCACCGTAGGCGCCGAAGGAAAGGACTTTGATGCCCTTGTCCATGGCCTGCTTGCGAATGATTTTTCCGACATCCCCGTTCCAGTGGCCCTGGATGGTGCGATAGTCGGAAAAGACGAAGGGAATATCGAACACGTCGATCAACGGAATCATGCCGGCCATGGCGCCGCCATAGACGATACCCATGTCCAGGGCTCCGGTGCGCACCGCGTTGACCAGCGCCGTTCCCTTGTAGAGCTGTCCGGCGGGATAGACTTCGATCTTGACCCGCCCTTTGGTCTTGTCCGCCACCGCCTTGGCAAAACGGTAGTCCGCCTGGGTCAAGTGATGCTTTGCCGGCATTTGGGTGGCATAGCGCAATACGATCTCCTGCGCCGATGCCGAACCCTGGCCGCCGAGAAGGGCCACCGCCACACTCATCAAACCCCCTAAACCTCCCAATACCAACTTTTTCATTCTCGTTACCCCATTTTGTTAATTTGGTTTTCCGGGAACTCACGCCCCGGTGCGATGATAGCCGATGCGGCCGAGCCAACGATACCGTTCGGTGTTGTCAGTAGCACCCTACGGCCGGAACGCGGTTTCTCGGTTCCCTGATCCGCTCTGCCGGCTTACCATGCCAGTCGGCTTGAAGTGTCATCTGAGGGCTATCGGATGCGGAACGGCCAGTCGGACAAGATATCGTTTGTTTGCGCATGACTTGTTTGCGCACGAAATGACACAGCGATCGGACGACACGCTACGCGAGGTATTGGAAGCGAGCCCGATCGGCATCGCCATCTTGGAACGCGACACGGGCAGACGGCTGTTCGCCAATACAGCTCTGGCCAAAATACTCGGCGCGGCGACGCCTGACGATTTGATCGATCGTGACATCTCGGAGACGTGGGTAAATTCAAACGATCTCGAGCGGGCCTTTTCGGTGATTCAGGAGGGTCGTGCGCTGGTCGATTTCGAGGCCGAGCGCAAGCACCTGAATGGCAGCCGATGGTGGGCTCTCATGAACAGTCAGCCGCTGCTGTTTGAGGGCGAGTCTGCGGGCATCCTCTGGCACACGGACATCACCGAGCGCAAGCTGGCGGAGGAAGCGCTACGGCGGAGCGAAGAGCGCTTCGCCTCGGTTTCGGAGAACCTGCCTGGTGCAGTGTACCGGCGGGTTTTGCATACCGATGGTTCGATCAGCGTTCCCTTCATGAGTTCCCGGTCAAGCGAGATCTTCGAGCGGGAATCCGAGCGCATCACACAGGATTCGGATCATCTCCTGAACACCATGCTACCTGAGGATCTGCCGCTCTATATCGAGGCTGTGAAGCGTTCGGCGGAAAACCTGACGCCGCTCGACGTCGAAATTCGATTTCCGCAGGAGGACGGAGAAATCCGCTGGAGTCACTCCATCAGCCATCCGCGCAAACTGGAGAACGGCGACATCGTCTGGGATGGCATCGCCTTCGACATCACCGAGCGCAAGCAGGCTGAGGCGGCGCTGCTTGAGGCTAATTTGCACCGGGACGCCGCCATCGAAAGTTTCTCCGACGGCTTCGTGCTTTATGACAACGAGGATAGGTTCGTTCTCTGCAACACAGCCTATCGAAATTCCCATCCGATGATTTCCGAAATCCAGGTGCCGGGTGAAAAGTTCGAAACCATAGTCAGAAAGCTGGCGGAAAGCGGCTTCTATGGAAACTCGGCCGACGAGATCGAAGAGGTTGTTCGTGAACGGCTCGAGCGTTTCCAATCGGGCCAATCCTTCGAATACCGCATGGCCGATGGCCGGTGGTTCCAGATGAACCAGTACGATACGCGCGACGCCGGGAAGGCACTGGTGCGCATCGACATTACCGAGCGCAAACGGGCCGAGGAGGCGCTGCGGGAGAGTGAGGCTCGCTATCGGCAACTCGTTCAACTCAGTCCTGACGCCGTGGTCGTCCATCGCTCCCGCAAATTCCTCATGGTCAATCCTGCCGCCTTGGAAATTTTTCGCGTACGCGAAGAGCGAGACCTGATCGGAAAACCGCTTGCGGACTACACGCATCCCGACTATCGCGCCGAAGGCCAAGGCAGGATTGGGGTGATCGAAGAAGGTGGCACGCCAAAACGGCTCGAAAGCAGGTTCCTGCGGGCAGACGGCAGTGCTGTGGATGTCGAGGTCGATGCCGTTTTGATAGAAATTGGAGGCGAGAAAGCGGTCCTTAGCGTGGTTCGAGACATCAGCGAACGGAAGCGGGCCGAGGAGGCGCTACGGGAGAGCGAGCGGCGCCTCGCTGACGCCCAGCGAATAGGGCGGATCGGCCACTTCCATGCGGATTTGGTGACTGGGCGATTGGAGTGGTCGGATGAACTTTGGCGGATCTACGGATTGGCCCGGGAGGAGACGGAGCTGACGGTCGATTTCGCTTTGACCCATATGCATCCGGACGACCGAGGGCACTATCTTCGTGCCCGCGATGTTGCGAGGGAAGAGAGGCAGAGCTTCTCGACAGAATTTCGCATCGTCAGGCCGGGCGGTGAAATCAGGATCGTCACCCTCGAGTCACAGCCCCAGTTCGACGATGCTGGCGAGGTCGTCGAAGTTTTCGGCACGGCCCAAGACATCACCGAGCGCAAGTGGGCCGAGCAGGAGGTGATCGAGGCCAAGGAGGCGGCCGAGATCGCCGACCGGGCCAAGTCCGAGTTCCTGGCCAACATGAGCCACGAGCTGCGTACGCCCCTCAACGCCATTCTGGGTTTCGCCCAAATGATCGAGGATCAAACCTTGGGGCCTGATGCCCGCGAGCGCTACATCCAATACGCCGCCGACATCTACGGTAGCGGTAACCACCTGCTGGCCATCATCAATGACATTCTCGATCTATCCAAGATCGAGGCCGGCAAAGCCGAACTCGACGAACACGACTTGGACATCGACGATCTCGTCGAATCCGCGGTACGCCTGGTGCGCATGCGGGCCAGGGAGACTCAGCTCGGGTTGGAGGTCGACGTCCAGGTGGAACTGGCGGGAATCCGGCTCAGGGCAGACCAGCGCATGGTCAGGCAGATGCTGCTCAACCTCCTGTCCAACGCCGTCAAGTTCACACCGCTCGGCGGCTCTGTCACCGTCAGCGGCAGGCGAAACGAGGACGGCGGCCTGGCCCTCTGCGTCGCGGACACCGGTATCGGCATGACGCCCGAGGATATTCCGTTGGCGCTCTCCCACTTCGGCCAAGTCGGAAGGGCACTCGATCAAAGTTTCGAAGGAACGGGGCTGGGCCTGCCTTTGGTGAGGTCGTTGGCCGAGTTGCACGGCGGCGGACTGGAGATCGAAAGCGCGGTCGGCGTCGGTACCAGGGCGACAATCTGGTTCCCGAAAGAAAGAGTTGTCGGCGGCCGCTGACCGCTAACCGTCGCTGGTGATCTGGGCCACTAACTCACCCAAGACCCGGTCGGCGTCGGCGTTGGCCGCGCGACAGGTGCCGACGGCGCGGTGGCCACCGCCGCCGTACTTCAGCATCAACTCGCCGACGTTGGTTCGGGACGAGCGGTCGAGGATCGATTTGCCGACGGCAAAGACCGTGCGATCGGGGCCAAAGGGCAGTATCTGGATCGAGATATTGCACTCGGGATAGAGCGCGTAGACGGTAAAGCGGTTGCCGCAGTAAATCGGATCCTGAGACCGGAAATCGACCACCACCAGATTGCCGTGCAGCGTGGCGCAGTCCTTGATCTGCATCTCGAAGAGCTCGGCATGGGCCATGAAGACGTGCTGGCGTTCCTCGACGTCGGGCAGCTTCATGATCTCCTCCACCGGGGTATGGCGAAGATAAACCATCATTTCCTTCATCATCTGGTGGTTCGAGATCTGATAGGGACCGAAGCGATCGAGGCCGGTGCGCGGATCGAGCATGAAATTGAGCATGGTCCAGGGCTCGGGCGCGAGGATATCGGCTTCTTCGTATTGCGCTGCATCGGCCCGGTCGACGGCCGCCATCATTTCGTCGGAGATGCCGGGAAAGGCCTGGCGGCCGCCGAAATGTTCGTAGACCACCCGGGCCGCCGAGGGTGCCTCGGGATCGATCACCAGGTTGTCGCGGGCGCCCACCCGTTCGACCTCGCTGAGGTGGTGATCGATGCAGAGATGGGCGTTTTCGGCATATGGCAGGTTTGTGAGAATGTCGTTGCTGTCGATTTCGATCTCGCCATCCTGCACCTGCTTGGGCTCAGCGAACATGACCTCGCCGATCATCTCCAGTTCCATCAACAGGCAGCCAGAGACGGCGCCGTCGAAATCGGCACGAGTGACGAGGCGAAATTTGTTTGCGGACATGGCACACGCTCTCAGGAAAGGGCGGACGGCAAACGTTGTCGCCACTGCCGCGCGCTCCTTGTGAGTGTAGCACGATGAAGAGTGACGCCGACGATAGCGAATATGCCTCTCCGGTCTCGCGGGCTGATAATCCAACTGCGGCCGGAGAGGGAAATCTCAAAAGGAATGCGTCGATGAAGATCACGCTCTTCGGAACCGGAACCCCGAAGCCGCTAGCCCTGGCCGCGATCGAATAGGCCGCGAGGCGGCGCGATAGAAGCCGCCGGCCAGGTGTCCTAAGGTGTGGACATGAAAATCAGCGAAATCGATATTCGGCTTTGCCGTCACCATTCCGGCATGACGGGTGGCGAGTTGCGCGACGGCCAGGGCTCGGAGCTGGAGTTCCTGGTGATCACCTGCAAGACCGATGAAGGGCTCTCGGCGTCCTCTTTCGGCTATGCCGGGCGCGGCGCCAGGCCGGCTGGCGAGATCGCCGCCACCTCGCTCAAACCCTTCTTCCTGGGTCGCGATCCCCTCTATCGTGAAAAGAACTGGCAGGACTTCCGGGTCAGCGACCGCTGGTGGCACTTGACGCCGATCTACAGTTTCGGACCCTTCGACGTGGCGTGTTGGCTGCTTTCGGCCCAGGCCGCAGGCCAGCCGCTCTATAAGTATCTCGGTGCCTACCGCGACGAGGTTCCGGTCTACGCCTCCTCGCTGGTGCTGCCCCAACCCGCCGACTACGCCGAGCAGGCACTGGCCGTGAAAGCCGCGGGCTGGGCCGGCTACAAGCTGCATCCGCCGGGTGATTACGCCTTCGACCTCGAGGCCCACCGCCTGGTGCGGGAGGCCGTGGGGCCCGAATTCACCCTAATGAGCGATCCCGTTGCGGCCTACACCACGGAACAGGCGCTGCGCATGGGGCGCGAGCTCGAGCGCCTGGATTATCACTGGTTCGAAGAGCCGCTGGCCGACGAGAACTTCCACGGCCTGCGTGAGCTGACCCGGGTGCTCGACATTCCCATCGCCGGCGCCGAGGTGCTGGCCAAGCGGCCCTATTCAATGGCCGAATGCATAGCCTCGCGGGTGGTCGACATCGTGCGTGCCGACGTCTCCTGGGGCGGCGGAGTCACGGCGGTGATGAAGTCGGCGCATCTAGCCGATGCCTTTGGCGTGCAATGCGAGATCCACACCGCCATTTATCATCCCCTGGAACTGGTCAATTTGCACTGCGCCGCAGCGATCAAGAACAGCGAATTCTTCGAGCTACTGTGGCCGACCGATTACTTCGACTTCGGCCTGGCCCAGCCGCTGGTCATCGAGAACGGCAAGGCGCAGCTCCCCCAAGGTCCGGGCCTGGGTGCCGAGCTTGATTGGGACCTGATCGAGGACGCTACGTTCGACGTGCTTTAGGGCGGCGATTGCCGCCGCCCCCCACCCCAACCCTCCCTCAGTTTCGGTTTTGTGGGGGAGGGAGTCGCAATTCACTACTATAATTTTTTCCCTCCTCCTTTGATGGGGGAGGGCAGGGAGGGGGTGTTTGGTACTTTTCCGAAAGCTCTCTAGCAGCCCGGCTCTGTCAGCGGCTCGAGGCGGCTGAGGCGGCCGGCCACGGCGAAGTCGCCGTAGTCCAGCACCAGGTGGTCGGCGACGCCGTTGGCGAACATGCGGAAGTCGACCTCGTAACCGACATTCCCCAGATAGTCTCCTGGTTCGCGGAAATCATAGCACCGTGCCACCGTCGAGGGAACGAGATCATTTTCGCGGCCGCCTGA
>NZDS01000202.1 GCA_002690215.1 Rhodospirillaceae bacterium
GAACCATCAACGACAAGCGGCTTAACATCAAACCAAGATGAGCCAGATCCTCCGTTAAGAAATAGGCTCAACAGTCCCGAATGTTTTGATGACGGACATGCTCGTGGTGCCGGACGGGCCGCTACAGAGCCTGCCCTTGGGCATCCTCGTTACAGAAAAGCCCGTCAGCGCCGTTGCCAAATTGGATGGCTATAGGGGGGTTCCGTGGTTGACCAAGAAGTACGCGATAACGACCTTGCCTTCTGTCTCTTCGTTGAGAGCGCTGCGTCGTTTCGCCAAGGCGTCTCGGGCCAAAAAGGCGTTCCTTGGGATCGGAGATCCTTTGCTCAACGGGAAGCAGGGGCAGAACCGTGGTGTTGAGATGGCCGATCTTTTCTCTTCACGTGGGGTCGCCAACGTGGACGTGATCCGCAACCGACTGATGCGACTACCGGAGACGGCGGAGGAGCTGACCGCTATCGGCAAATTTCTCGGCGTCGGTCCAGAGGCTCTCATGTTGCGTGGAAAGGCCACGGAGAAGAATGTCAAAACCGCCGATCTTTCCGACTTCCGAATACTGGCCTTTGCCACCCATGCCCTGGTTGCGGGCGAACTGAAGGGCTTGGCTGAGCCGACCTTGGTCCTGACACCGCCGGCAACCGGAAGCGAGATCGATGATGGCCTCCTGACCGCAAGCGAGGTCGCTCAACTCAAGCTCAACGCCGACCTAGTAATCCTTTCTGCCTGCAACACGGCGTCACCAGATGGCACGCCAGGCGCGGACGCCCTCTCCGGCTTGACGAAAGCTTTCTTCTACGCCGGCAGTCGTGCGCTGCTTGTCTCGCACTGGCCGACATTCTCCGACGCCGCCGTCAGTCTAACGACGGGCATGGTGGCGAGGATGGCGAAGGGCGTCGGGCGGTCGGAGGCTCTGCGCCAGTCCATGCTGGCGGTGATGAACGACAACTCCAACCCCCATTTTGCTCACCCAATATTCTGGGCGCCGTTTGTGGTGGTGGGGGAAGGTGGGAGGGCGTCGTGAAGCACACCTTGCCCGCACTAGTGATCATATGGCTGCTCGGTGGTGCGCCGTTCACGGTTTTTGCCCAGTCGCCAGAGTTAATGTCGGCGTATCGGCAATTCAGTGCACTGTACGATCAGGGCAAGTACGCCGAGGCCGAATACCACGAGGAAAAGTAGGCCGTGAGCGAGGCAACCGTGCCCAACCGCAGCGCCGTTCAGGCCGCTTTTTGGGTCCCGCTACTACTCCTGCTGACGGTGCAGGGGCTATTGCTGTGGAACGATCCGGCGCCCCTGACCCGCGGTGCGTTGCGCGGTCCAGACGCCTACATGCGGCTGGTGCGGGTCGAGGCGCTGTGGCAGGACGGCAACTGGTACGACACGGTATCGCGCCGCTCCAACACGCCCTACGGCGAACGCTTGCACTGGACACGGCCGCTGGATGCGCTGCTGATTGCCGGGGCGGCACCCCTGGTGCCCATCTTGGGTCAGCGCCAGGCGCTCTACTGGTGGGGCGTGGCGATCAGCCCGCTGCTGCATATTCTAACATTGTTAGGCTTTCTCTGGGCGCTACGGCCGTTGCTCGGCGGCGGCGTCGCCTATGCCGCCATTTTGTTTGTCGCCCAGCCGGCTATCCTGGCCTACTACGCCGCCGGGAGGGCCGACCATCACAGCCTGATCGGGTTGCTTTTCGTGCTGCTAATGGGGCTGGCGCTGAGGCTATTGGACAGGGAGGTGTGGCTGCGCCATGGCGTGCTGGCCGGTCTGGCGGCAGCGGCGTTGCTCTGGGTCGCAATTGAGGGTTTGCTGCTGGTCGGTTTGGTGTTACTGGCGGCAGGAATTTGCTGGCTGGCTCGCGGCCAGGCTCTGACGCGGCCGAACCTGGCGCTGGCGGCCGCTTTGGCACTCGGGTCGGCCCTGGCGCTGGCGCTCGAGTTCCCGCCGGCCGGGCTGCTGGCGCAGGAGGCCGACCGGCTGTCTTTCATGCAATTCTTACCCCTGGCCTGTGTCGCCATCTTCTGGCGCGGCGTTACCGTGATCGAGGCCCGCACGAACTGGGCGGCGGCGCCTCCGGGGCGAGCCGGCGTGGCCCTCGTCGGATTGCTGTTTGTGTTGGCCGTGATCCTATTGTTCGTGCCCAAGCTGCTGCAGGGTCCGCACGCCGACGTCGCCCCGCGGGTGGTCGAGGTATGGTTTCACAACATTCTCGAGGTGCGGCCGCTGCTGGTCGCCGCCAAGCCGCTAAAGTCGGTTCGCGAAGTGCTGTTATTTCTTGGTCCGGCGCTGCTGGCCGTGCCCTTCGTGGTCTTACTGGTACGCAACTGTACCGGCGCACGGCGCCGTCAGTGGCTATTCGTGGCCGGTGGGCTACTGCTGTTCGTGCCCCTGGCGCTCTATCAGGCACGCTGGGCCACCTTTGCCGAGCTCTTCGTAGTGCCGGCCTATGCCGCCCTGGTGCTGGCGGTGCTGGCCCGGCTCGACCGCTTTGGCGGCGGCGAGGCGAACCTGGTGCGCACCGTGGCCCGGGCTTTGGTCGTGGTGCTGTTCGCGGTCTGGGCCCTGCTCGCGGCCGCGTTCTTGCACGGCCTGGAGGGGGCCTCAAAGGGCGAGGTGGCGGCGGCGGAGCGCGCCAAGTGCCCGATCGACCTCATGAGCCAGTACTTGGCGACGACGGATTTGGCCCAGCCTCCCCGACGTATCCTCAGCTTCGTCTTTTTCGGTCCCGAGATCCTCTACCGCACGCCGCACCACGTGGTGGCTACGCCCTATCACCGCAACAGCCCCGGGATCCTCGACGCCTTTGATGCCTTGGCTGCCGTCGACGACGCCAAGGCCCGCGAAATCATCAGCCACCGGGGTATCGATTGGCTGCTGATCTGCCGAAAAGGCAAGGAACAGCGTTGGTACCAGGGCAAAAACGGGGGCGGCGGCGAAACGCTCTTCGACCGCCTCAAGGCCCACCGGGAGCCGCCCTGGCTCGAGCCGTTGACGCTGCCCGACGATCTTTCCGCCTTCGGGCTATATGCCGTCAAACCGAGGTGAGCCCGTGAAGGTCGTTCGTCTGTTCGTGCGTTTTCCCGAACTTGCCGTTCTGGTGGCCATGCTGGTGGTGACGTTTGCTGCAGCGCTTTGGCTCGGCACCTCCCTGGTGCTGCCCGATGGGCGTATGAGTTTCTATCTCGGCTTCCGCTACGCCGTGCCGCTCGGCCTGGCGGCGCTCTGGCTGGCGGTGCCGCTGGCCACGGACCGCTTGCTGAGACGCGGCCAGCCGCCCCGGGTGCAGGCCCGCGATTTGGCCTGGAACGGTGTGTATCTTGTCGTCTTCAGCCTCGTCATGTGGCTCCACTTCCATCTCAAGATGTGGATCCCGTTGCTCAACCCGCGGCGATACGACGCCTTCTACCAGGCCATCGACGTTGCCTTGGCGCCTCTGCTGACGGCTACCATCGCCGTTCGTCAGGCTGTCGCCGTGCTGCTGCCGTCCGTCGACTGGTGGTACATGTGGGCTTTCATCGTTCTCTTTTTCGTTTCTTTCTCCTATCACACTGCCTCGGACACGAGCCGCTTTCGCCCGGTCTTCCTGGCCACCCTGATCAATCAGTCGCTAGGCGCCGTCGCCTACTGCCTGGCTCCGGCCGTCGGGCCTTTCCTCTACGATCGCGGCCTCAACGCCATGGCCGATGCCCAGCAGCAGAACATGTGGGCCGCCTACCAGCAGCTCACCGCCACCGGTCCTGCCTGGCTGGAGAGCTACGGCCAGGCCTATTTCGTGGCCGGCCTGGCGGCCATGCCGTCGCTGCACGTCGGCGCCTCGTGGATATTCGTTTGGTATGTCTTCCGCGCCCGCAGCCACTTGCGCCTGCCCTATGTGCTGCTATTCGCCTGGATCGTCATCGAAGCAATGGCCAGCAAGTGGCATTACCTCATCGACTTGCCGGCGGGCATCGTTCTGGCAGCGGTTGCCATCTGGATTGCCAACCGGCTGTGTACCATATCAATCCGCACAGCCTGACCCATCCCCACCCGGAGACGCCCATGCCCGGACCCCTCGACGGCTTTCGCGTGCTTGACCTCAGTGCCGTGATTTCCGGCCCTTACGCCACCATGATCCTGGCCGACCAGGGCGCCGACGTGATCAAGGTCGAACCGCCCGGTACGGGTGACTTCACGCGCAGCGCCGGCAACCGCAGCGGCGGCTTTTCCGCCGTCTTTCTCAACAACAACCGCAACAAGCGCTCGATCACCGTGGATCTCAAGCAGCCGGCCGGCGTCGACGTACTGAAGCGCCTGGCGGTCGGGTGCGACGTCTTAGTGCAGAACTTTCGTCCTGGCGTGGTCGAGCGCCTGGGCATCGGCGAGGAGGCTATTCGTGAAGTGGCGCCGGAGATCGTCTACGTCTCGATTTCGGGTTTCGGCGAGCTCGGTCCCTATGCCCAGAAGCCGGTCTACGACCCCATCGTCCAGGCGCTATCCGGGCTGGCCTCGGTGCAGGGCGGATCCGACCAGAACCGGCCGCGTCTGGTGCGCACCATCCTGCCCGACAAGTTGACGGCGGTGACGGCGGCCCAGGCCATCACGGCGGCACTGCTCAGCCGCACGCGGACCGGCAAGGGACAACATGTGCGGCTTTCCATGCTCGACGCCGTGGTGGCGTTTCTTTGGTCCTCCGACATGGGCGGTCAGACCTACGTCGGCAAAAGCGTCAGCCAACAGCGGGCGGCCAGCTTCATCGACCTGATCTACGAAACAACCGACGGCTACATCAGCGTTGCGGTCATGACCAATGCCCAGTGGGTGGCGCTCTGCGAGGCGCTGGAGCGGCCAGAGTGGCTGGACGACGAACGTTTCCTCACCACCGAACTTCGCGACCTCAACATCGATGCGCGGCTCGAACTGACCCAATCGGTGCTGAGCCAGCGCAGCGCCGCCGACTGGCTCGATCGCCTCGAGACGGCCGGCGTGCCCTGCGCGCCGGTGCTGACGCGCAGCCAGGTAATCGACCATCCTCAGATCGTCGCCGGCGGGGTCGTCGTCGAGAACGACCATCCCCAGGCCGGGCGGCTGCGTCAAAGCCGGAACGCCGCGCGTTTCAGCACCAGCCCGGCGGAACAGCGCCGCGGCGCCCCTCAGCTTGGCGAACACTGTGACGAGATCCTGGCCGAGGCCGGATTCGCGCAGGCCGAGATCGCCGACTTGCGCACCTCCGGCGTGATCGGCGGATGACTGTAGCGGTCTCGAGCGCCACGGCGTAAAGTTCCGCCAACAAAAAGGCGCCCCCGTGGGGCGCGCGCAAGTGGGGAGGAATGAATGAAGATCCGTGCCGCAGTGCTCCACGAAGTGAGCCAGCCGCTGATAATCGAGGAGCTCGATCTCGATCCGCCGGGAGCGGGCGAGGTGCTGGTGCAGATGAAGGCGGCGGGGCTCTGTCATTCCGATCTCTCGACCATGACCGGCGTACGGCCCCGGCCGCGGCCCATGGCCATCGGCCACGAGGCCGCCGGCTTGGTGGCCGAACTGGGGCCCGGCGTTTCGGACCTCGAGGTCGGCGATCACGTGGTCACCACGTTTACGCCCAACTGTGGCCGTTGTACGCCGTGTCGCTCAGGCCGGCCGGCGCTTTGTGAGCCGGCTTTCGCCGCCAACTCCGCGGGCACGCTGTTGGGCGGCGGGCGGCGTTTGCATTTGAACGGCCAGGACATCCATCACCAGGTGGGCGTCTCGTCGTTTGCCGAATATGCCGTGATGCACACCTCGTCTCTGGTGCAGGTGGATAAAGATCTGCCGCTCGACGAAGCGGCACTGTTTGGCTGCGCCATCATCACCGGCGTCGGCGCCGTCATCAACACGGCCCAAGTGCCGGCCGGCGCCAGCGTTGCCATTGTCGGCCTTGGCGGGGTCGGCCTGTCGGCGCTTTTGGGTGCCAAGCTGGCCGGCGCCCGCCGCGTGGTGGCCATCGATTTGCGCGATGACAAGCTCGCCCTGGCCCGCCAACTGGGGGCCAGCGACACCTTCAGCGCGGCCGACGAAGATTGTGCGGATTTGGTGCGTGAAGCCACCGGCGGCGGCGTCGACTACGCCATCGAGATCGCCGGCACCACGCCGGCTCTGGAATTGGCCTGGGCCATCACGGCCCGTGGCGGCACCACCGTCACCGCCGGATTGCCGCCGCCCACCGACCGGGCTGCCATCTCGCCGGTACAGTTGGTTGGCGAGGAGCGCACGCTGAAGGGCAGCTACGCCGGCAGTTGCGTACCGGCCCGCGACATCCCCCATTTCGTCGATCTCTACCGCCAGGGCAAGCTGCCCGTTGACCGCCTGCTCAGCCAACGCCTGACGCTGGAGCAGGTCAACGAGGGCTTCGACCGTTTGGCTGCCGGCGATACAGTGCGCCAAATGGTGATGTTCGATTAGGGCTGTTCACAGCTGCCGTCGGGCAATCATTTGGTAACCAGTGCCTGCTATACCAGGCGCTGCAATCATGGGCACAGTCTACACGACGGCCAAACTCTGGCATTTTCCCGAACAACTTGCCGCGCTCGAGAACGGCGGCTTGGCGCCGCCCGTGCACATTCGCCTCAAGCCCACCAACGTTTGCAATCACAGTTGCTATTTCTGTGCCTACCGCACCGACGACGTGGCTCTGGGCGAGGACATGAACCTCCAGGATCGCATTCCGCCCGCCAAGATGGCCGAGATCGTCGAGGACATCATCGCCATGGGCGTGCGCGCGGTGACTTTTTCCGGCGGTGGCGAGCCCTTGCTCTATCCCACCATCGTCGAGACCGTGGAGGCCCTGGCGGCCGGCGGCGTGCGCCTGGCGGCGCTGACCAACGCCAGCCAGTTGCGGGGTAAGCGGGCTCGCGCCTTTGCCGATCATGCCACCTGGGTCCGCGTCTCCATCGATGGCTGGGACGGCCCCAGCTACGCCACGTATAGGGGTGTTGACGAAGGTGAATTCGATAAAGTTATCAATAACTTATATAAGTTTTCTAAACTAAAATCAGAGTGTTTGCTTGGGGCCAGCATCATCGTTGACGAACGCAACGCCGGGCACATCGCTGAGCTCGCCCGCAAGCTCAAGGAAAGCGGCGTGCGGCACGCCAAGATCGCACCCTGCATCGTCGACAACGACGGCCGCGCCAACAACGCCTACCACGCCGGCTTTGCCGAGACGGTCAAGGAGCAGATCGCCCTGGCGCGGGAACTCGATGACGATGGCTTTGCGATCGTCGACCACTACCACAGTCTGGCCGAGAAATTCGACAAACCTCATACCTGGTGCCCGTCTTTGCAGTTCCTCACGGTGATCGGCGCCGACTGCACGGTCTACAGCTGCCAGGACAAGGCCTATACGGCCGGCGGAGTACTGGGCTCGATTGCCGACCGACGCTTCAGCGAGATGTGGTTTTCGCAGCAGAACCGTCAGCGCCTGCGCGCCCTCAACCCGGCCCGCGACTGTCGCCACCACTGTGTCGCCGAGGCCAAGAACCGGCAGCTCCTGGAATACCTAGAGGCCGATCCCGAACACTTATCCTTCGTTTGATAGCGACCGGAATCACGTCGCCATCCGTCAAGCAGTCCCTTTGCTTGGTCGATTGCGCCAACTGCGAAAAACCCGTCACATAGTATCAAGCGTCACTGCGAAGCACCGCCGATTTTGCTAGCTTCAATTCGTTTGCCGATCCATCGAAATTGCGCCAGAGTTGTACCTTGCATTTTGATTGGTGCCGAAACGACGGAATGCCCGCGATTTTGCGGGGTCCAAACCGTGCCAGTTCATGTCTCCGATGATCTTTTGTCCTCTGAACGCTGGCCAGTTGAGCGAGTAGAAATTGACGGGTTCTCAGTCGCCTGGGAGTGAAGAGCAGCTTCTGGAGGGCGCCGCCATTGGGCGCTTGCATCTGAGATTCGATGATGCCGCCATTGAACGGGAATTCGAGACAGCTCGCATTACCGATTCGATCAAGGAGATCCGTGTTTGGGGCTCCTGGGGGGTTTTTGTCTTTTGTCTCTCTGGAATCCTGGAATGGGTCGTCGTTCCCGATCACGTCTGGCTGGCTTTCGTTGTTCGATATGGCGCTGTGCTTCCGGTCTTGCTGGTGGGCTACTGGCTGGTTTTTACTGACAAGTATCTAAAATATACAACGTCGTTTTTGATCATTAGCATAGTTTTTGTTGGTGCCAGTTACGTAGTTATGTTTTTGGTCGTGGGGTATCCAAGTAATTATTTGTACGTATTTCTGTTTGTTACTACGATCATGTTTCTGCACGCGCATACGGGGATACGTTTCGCCGAATCAGCAATGATCGGTTGGGGATTGTTTCTTGCCTATTTGCTGGCCGCCGTGATTTCCGCCCCTCCACCAGGGTGGAGCACGCTGATGTTTACGGCGGGCGCCGTCGCCTTGAGCAGCATCGTGGTGATGTTCACCAACTATAATTTTGAAATTGCTCAGCGGCGCAGGTTTCGCACCGGTCGGCTTTTGTCTCGGGAACTGGGAAGGGCAGGGGAACTCACCGAACGCGCCGCGGCGGCAGAAAAGGAACTATCGGATGCGATCGAAGCGTTGCCCGATGGTTTCGCGATTTTCGATGCCCAGGAAAAGCTCACCTTGTGCAACGACGTATTCGCCCGTATGGCCGTAGCAAACGGGGTGCCGATCGGAAAAGGCAGCGATTTGGCGTCAGTGATGGCCCAGGTTCTGGATCCCGATACCGCGGCCGAAGATCCAAATTTCCCTTCACGCCTGGATAATTGGTGGCGGCAAGTGGGTGAGATCGAGTGTCCATCGAGAACGGGTCATTGGCACCGGGCCTCCGTCCAGCGATTGCACGACGGCCGCATGGTTTGTCTGGTTTCCGACATCACCAAGGCCAAATTGCGCGACGAGAAAATTGCCCAGGCAAACAAGATGGAATGCCGTCTCGCCGTCTGCCGCCTCGATCACCGAGTAGCCCGAGATCTCCAGCAACATACGAAGAGAATCGCGAACCGCATCGTCGTCCTCGACAAGTAAAATCCGACCTTCGGCGTCCGCCGACCGTCGTTGTGGCGCTGGTTCGGTGTCGACGTCCCGAGTGATCGGTGCTCGGGGCAAATAGAGGCGCAGACTGGTACCCTTTCCGGGAGTACTTTGGGCATCGATGACGCCGCCGGATTGCTGCACGAAACCCTGAACCACGCTTAGCCCGAGGCCGCTGTTGTTGGCTAGACCCTTGGTCGTGAAAAAGGGCTCGAACACCCGCTCCAAAACATCTGGCGCGATACCATCCCCTGTATCGGTCACCGCCACCAGGACATGATCGCCGACGTCGTCGCCCGCGAGTTCCTGCAGGTGGCTATCGAGGCTGCAAACGTTCGCGACCTCGAAAGTCAATGTGCCGCCGTTGGGCATTGCGTCCTGTGCGTTCACGGCGATGTTGATGAGCGCATTCTGCAGGTGCATGGCGTCAACGCGCGGTGACCAAGCATCCGGCGCCAGGTGTGTTCGGATTTGAATGCTTTCGTGCAGGCCTGGTTCCAGGATCTCAAGCGTTTCGCGGATGACTTCGGCGAGGTCAATAGTGCGGGGCTCCAGGAATTGGTTATGTGCGTAGGAAAGCAATCCGTGGGTGATCGCCGCACCCTGCTTGGCTGCCTGCAGTGCCTTCAGCGCCGGGCCGCCAACCTTCTCGCCGCTATTCGGCTGGTCGGCTCCATCCTCCAGAACAAAATGCAAATTGGTGATGATCACTTGCAGCAAATTGTTGAACTCGTGGGCGACGCCACCGGTGAGCTTACCCAGCGATTGGACCTGTTCGAATCGGGATCTTTCGCGCTGGTCCTCACCGATATTGCCCTACCCGGCGGCATGGACGGTCGGGAGATCGCGCGTCTCGTCCGGGCGAAAAACCCGAACCTCCCGTTCGTGTTCATTTCGGGCTACGCCGAAGAAATCGAATTGATGGCGCGAAACTTACGGCCCGGGGATCAGCTGTTGGCCAAGCCCTTCGATCCCGACGTACTCGAGGCCATGATCAGCCAGGCTTTGGCGGGGCAGCACGTCGAAACCAACTGAATCGCAAATGACGAAACCGCCGGACTACTCCTTGTCCTCGGGCCAGCGCCGTAGCGCAACCCGGCCGCCTTCGATTTCCGCGAAGGCCGGCTCCAGCATCCACGATCCGGTATTGACGTAGCTGCGGCCCCGGCCCAGGTCGACCTGGCCGAGATGGTGGGTATGGCCGAAGATGACGGTGTCGAAGCCTCGGCCGATGAGCTCCTCCACCGCCTCGATGACGTGCTGATGTTCGCCTTCGATGCCCTGGCGGGTCGAGTGGCGGCTGCGGGCTCGGCCGCGCAGCTTCTCGATGGCCACCCAGAGACGGTAGGCCGGCGGATAGACCTTCAACAGCAGCCCGGCCGCCGCGGTGCCGAATTCGTAGAGCAGCGGGTTGGAAACGAAGTAGGGGTCGTAAAGGTGGCCGTGTTCGATGCGTATGCGCCGGCCGCCGGAATGGACGTTGAGGAAGGGCACCAGTTGGACGAAGCCCCAGGTTTCGAAAAAATGCTCCAGCACGATGTCGTGATTGCCGATGACGTAGTAGACGTGGCCGCCGGCATCGGCGATGCGGCTGAAGCGGCCGAAGACCTCGGGTGCCTCGGCTGATATTCGGGTAAAGGAGGTTTGGGCGATGTCGAGGCCGTCGCCGTTGATGCAGACGCTGCAGCCCATGTGGGCGGCATAGTCGAGGAAGGCGACGACGTCGCGCTTGGCCCGGCAGAAGGGATTGCCGAGGTGCAAATCGGAGATCACCAGTAGCCGCTCCTCGTCGGCCCGCGTGATCATTGGGGATCGCCGTCCCCGGTTCTCGGGATCTCCTCTGGCGGCTCCTCGACGCGTTCGTATTCGGAGCGCTGGACGCTTTCCTGAATGGTTTCACCCTCGTGGTGGTGGGTCAGGGCCTCGGCCAGGATCTCGTTGATGTGGCGCACCCGGCCGGAAAGGCGCTGCAGCATCTCGAAGGCGAATGTGGGATCGCGGCGGAACTTGAGCATCAGGCCGCCGGGTTGGACGACCTGAACCCGGGTGGCGCCGACTGCCCGCACGGTGGCGCTGCGGGGCAGGGATTCCAACAACGACATTTCGCCGAAGAACTCGCCACGCGGCAGGATAGCCAACTCCACTTCTTGGTCCTCCACCTCGGTGGTAACTCGCACGCTACCTTCCTGGATAATGAACATCTCACCGCCCAATTCACCCTCCCGGACGATGATCTCGCCGTCCTGGTAGTCCTTCTCAACGGCCTCGCGGAAGGTATCGGTATTGCTTCGGCGGCCGAACATGGAATCTCTAACCGGCCGGCCGGGAAACCAACTCGACGCCCTCGACGATGCGGTCGCTGGGATGCAGCACCACGCGGTCGCCTTCAGCCAGTCCGTCACGCAACTGGGCTTCGCTGGCATTGCTGCGACCGATGGCCAGGCGCCTCAGGCGGGCCTTGCCACCGACCAGGGCGAACACGGCCCAGTCCTCGCCATCACGGAATAAAGCGCTGAGCGGCAGCTTGAGCACGTTCTCGCCCTGCCACACAACGATGCGCACCTCGACCCGATAGCCGTGGCCAAGCGAGCGCCATTTCTCTCGCGGCTCGGCAAAATCAATGATGGCGTTGACGCGTTGTTCCTCGATGCCGAGCGCCGAGATCTTGGTGAAGCCGTAGGGCTCGATGCGCCGCACGGTGCCGGCCAGCGTGGTTCCGCCGCCCCATTCCTCGACCATCACGGCGGCGCCTTCGCGCACCTTGACGGCGTCGCTCGACAAGAGGTCGACGACGATCTCGAGATCGCCCGGATCGCCGATCTCCAAAAGCGGCGTACCGGCGGCGATGACGCCTTCGCTCTCCTGGATCAGCCGCAACACGCGGCCGCTGACCGGTGCCCGTACTTCGACGCAACACTGGCTGCCGGTCTTGCCGCGCTTCTGACCCGGCCTGATTAGCATGGCCCGGGCCATTTCCAGCTCATAGCGGCGTATGCGCACGGTGGCCGCGGCGCTCTGTTCGGCGGCCTGGCCGGTTTGCACGTCGCGCCCGGCCTTGTCCATGGCCCGTTTGGAAATGTTGTTGCGCAGCACCAGCGCCCGGGCGCGTTCCAATTCGCTGCGCGCGAAGGTGAGCTCGGCCCGCACCCGCTTGAGCTCGGCCTGGGCCAGTGCCAGCGCGGCTTCGGCCGCTTTCACTTCGGCCTGGGCTTGCGAACGGCTGCGGCGGTCCAGAAAACTGGGATCCGAGGGCTCGATGGTGGCCAGCACGGTCTCTCCCGCCGTCGCCGCGTCGCCGACCCGGGCCTCGATGCGCAGCAGCCGGCCGGCCACCGGAGCCGAAACACGGTAGACGTCGCGCACCCGGGTGCGGCCGGTATCGTCCACCGTCACCATCAGTTTACCCCGGTCGACCGTGGCGAAGTCGGCGGGTACCGCTTGCGGGCGAAAGGCGTAAGCCAGCCCCGCTGCAGCCAGGCCGAGCACGATAATGACGTAGAAAACCCGTTTGAAGGTTCTTCCCATGGCGATCTCACTCACGCGTTTTGAGTACGGAAACAAGGTCGAGGCTGTCGATACGGCGGCGCACTAGCAGGCCTGAAACAAGTGCTGCGATCACCACCACCAGCATGGCATAGCCGTAGGTCGCCGGCCAGATTACCAGCGGCAGGCGGTAAAGCTCGGTGTCGAAGGATTTCACCATCAAGGCTGCCAGGCCGTAGCCGATGGCCGAGCCCATTGGCAGTGCCAGCAGCGTCAACACCGCCAGCTCGCCGAGCAGGATGTAGGAGACCTCGAAGCGGGTGAAACCCATCACCCGCAGACAGGCCAGCTCGCGGCCCCGTTCGGAAAGGCTGATGCGGGCCGAATTGTAGACCACGCCGAAGGCGATCAAGCCGGCAAACATGACGTAGAACCAGACCATAATCACCAGGTTCTCGGCCATGGTCTTGCGGAAGCTCTCCAGCGCCGAGGTCTGCGAACTCACGGCAGCCACCACGGGCGTTGCCTTGAGTGCCCGGTAGAGTGGTCCCTCGCGCTCGCGATCGATCATCAGGAAGGCACCGGAAACGGCTGCGCCTTCCTGCATCAGGCTGTTCAGCGCGCGCAGGTCCATGTAGGCGGAAAGGCCTATGTATTCCTCGATGATGGCTGACACCCGCACCTGACGGCGTGGCCGCTGGCCCTCCAGGACCTCGACGGCGAGGCGGTCGCCGAGGCCGACGTCCAGGAGTTCGGCCAGCTTGCGGGCCAGGACGATGCCGCGCTCGGGGATGGCTACGGGGCTCAGTGATCGATCGATCAAACGGTGCAGGTCCGAATCCCGCTCGATGCCGACGATGGCCTGGCGGCGGTGTAAAGAGCCGTTCCTCAGCCGCGTCGGGATGACGTGGAAGGGCTCGCTTCGCTGAACGCCGCTGAGCCGCGATATCTCGTGCAGCGCCCGGCGATGGCGCGGCTCGACGAAGGTGACGGAAAGGTCCTGGCGCTGGGCCAGGAAGAAATTGACGTGGATCATCTGCTCGATGGAATCGAGGAAAAAGAGGGTGCTGACCATGACCGCCGCGGCCATGGCGATGCCCAGGCTGGTCAGGCCCGAGCGTACCGGCCA
>NZDS01000203.1 GCA_002690215.1 Rhodospirillaceae bacterium
AAATCCCGCCGTTCCGGGCACGGCCGGCGCGTAATCCCTGGGAAAAGGCGATCAGCGCAAAACGTTTTGGACAGCAGTGATTCAATGTACAATCATAGAAACTTTTCGATCAGGGCACTAGGCTCTTTCGTGATTGATCAAGGGGACGGCCTTGGACTTCGCGGCGGTCATCGTCATTCAGGTTCTCTATGCCATCGCCAGCCTGGCGCTGATCAGCGTCGGGCTGGCAGTCATTTTCGGCATGATGCGGGTGATCAACTTCGCCCACGGGGAGTTTCTGATGATGGGCGGCTACACGGTGATCCTGTCAACCCACGCCGGCATCAACCGCTGGGTCTCCATGCTGGTGCTGGCGCCGCTGGTGGTCGGCCTGGTCGGCATGCTCGTCGAGTGGCTGATCATCCGCCACCTCTACGGCCGGGTGATCGAGACGGTGCTGGCCACCTGGGGGCTCAGCCTGTTCCTCATGGGCCTGGCGACGGTCACCGTGGGGTTCTACCAGGAGGGCATCCTGCCGCCCTTCGGCCCCGTACGGATCGGCGCCTACAAGGAGGGCGGCTACACCTTCTTCGTCATCGGCGTTACGGCGCTAATCCTGATCGGCGTCTACGCCCTGATGCGCTATACCTGGTTCGGCCTGATCGCCCGGGGCACCATGCAGAACGCCGACATGGCCGCCGCCCTGGGCACCGACACCCGTAAGGTTTACGCCCTGACCTTCGGCTTCGGCGCCGCCCTGAGCGGCCTGGCCGGCGCCATAATGGCGCCCATCTCCGGGGTGGTGCCGGTGGTGGGCATGACCTACATCGCCAAGGCTTTCATCACGGTGATCAGCGGCGGCGCTACGGTGCTGGCCGGCACCGTCTCGGCGGCGAGCCTGCTCGGCCTGGTCAACCAGGCCGTCACCTTCGTGACCACGCCGGTGATCGGCGAGGTGGCGTTGCTGGCTTCAGCCATCGTGCTACTGCGCATCCTGCCCACGGGCATCACCGGGCGCTTCTTCCGGAGGGGGCTGTGAGGCCCAGCGCCAACCAGGCCGGCCTCCTGGCGGCGACGGCGGCGGCGCTCGTTCTGCTGGTCGTGCCGCCGCTGGCCTTCGAGGTCTTCACCCTGGTCAACGCCACCATCTACCTGATCATGGCCACCCTGGCGCTCAGCCTGGCCCTGGTCTGGGGCTTCGGCGGCATCCTCTGCCTCGGCCAGTCCATGTTCTACGGGCTGGGCGCCTACGCCTACGCCGTCACGGTGCTGAACACCGGCGAGAGTACCCTGCCGATCCTGCTGGGCGTTGCCCTGCCGGTCGCCTTCGCCGCGGTGCTCGGCTACTTCATGTTCTGGGGGCGCGTCAGCGACGTCTACCTGGCGGTGATCACGCTCACCGTGTCGCTGATTCTCTTCCACCTGATCAACAGCACCGCCGGCGACCAGTACCGCATCGGCGAGGCGCTGCTGGGCGGCTACAACGGCCTGCCCGGCCTGCCACCGATCAACTGGCCCGGCGATCCGGACCGGCCGATCAGCTTCGAGGGCATGTACCTACTGGCGGCGGCGGTGCTGGTCGCCACCTACTTCGGCCTGCGCTGGCTTTTGCACAGCCACTTCGGGCGGGTCACCGTGGCCATCCGGGAAAACGAGGCGCGGGCCGGGCTGCTCGGGTACGACGTGCACCGGCACAAGCTCTGGGTGCTGATGATCGGCGCCGGCATCGCCGGGTTGGCCGGGGTGCTGTCGGTGTCCTGGGGCTCCTTCGTCGGGCCAAACGTCTTCAGCATCGTCTTCACCGCCCAGATCATCGTCTGGATTCTGGTCGGCGGCCTGGGCACTCTGATCGGGCCTATTGTCGGCGCGGTCGCCATCCAGTTCCTCATCGCCTGGCTGGGCGAGGCCAAGATCGCCGACACCAACTTGGTCCTGGGGGCGCTGTTCGTGCTGTTCGTGCTCCTGGTGCCGAAGGGCCTCGTCCCCATGCTGGCCGAGCGCCTGCGCCCCTGGGCGGCGCGCCGGTTCCCCGAGCTGGCCGAGCCGGGCAGCGGGGACCCGCTATGACCGCGTCGCTCCTTGAGACCCGGGACCTGATCAAGACCTTCGGCGGCGTTGCTGCCATCGACAGGGTCAACTTCGCCCTCGCCGAGGGCGAGCTGCGCTGCCTGATCGGCCCCAACGGTGCCGGCAAGAGCACGTTTTTCAAGATTCTCAGCGGCCAGTTGCGCCCCTTGTCCGGCCGGGTCCTGTACCGCGGACGCGACATCACCGGCGCCGAGCCGCACGCCATCGCGCGCATGGGGATCGGCATCAAGACCCAGGTGCCGAGCGTTTTCGAAGGCCTGGAGGTGCGCGAGAACCTGCGCCTGGCGGCCCGCCGTGGCCGCAACAAGGCCGCCGCCGCGTCCCGGGTCGAGGCGCTGATGGAGCGCCTCGGTCTGCAGGATCTGGCCCGCCGGCCGGTCGGCCACCTGGCGCACGGCCAGCGCCAGTGGGTGGAGCTGGGCCTGGTGCTGGCCAACGATCCCGACCTGGTCCTTTTGGACGAGCCGACGGCCGGCATGACCCAGGACGAGGTGGCGCGCACTGCCGAGCTGATCCTTGAGATCAACCGCGAGCGCGCCATCATCGTCGTCGAGCACGACATGCAGTTCATTCGCATGATCGCCGACCGGGTCACCGTCCTGCACAGGGGCGCCATCTTCGTCGAGGACACCAAGGACCGGATCATGGCCGATCCGCGGGTGCGCGACATCTACCTGGGCAAGGCGGCTGGGGCCGGTTCGGGTGGGGAGGCCTCAGACCATGCTTGACGTCCGGGGCCTGTGCGCCAACTACGGCCGCATTCCGATCCTCAGCGACATAGATTTCTCCGCCGCCAAGGGCGAGGTAGTGGGGGTGCTGGGCCACAACGGCATGGGCAAGACCACCCTGATGCGCACGCTGATCGGCCTGGTACCGGCGGTACGCGGCCGCATCGAACTCGACGGCGAGGACCTGGCGCCGCTGCCACCGCATCTCCGGGCGCGGCGCGGCCTAGGCTACGTACCGCAGGGCCGGCAGATCTTTCCGCAGCTTTCAGTCCTGGACAACCTGCGCATGGGGGCGGTGGCATCGCGACGGCCCGAGGCCGTGGTGCAATCGGTGATCGAGGACTTTCCAGCGCTGAAACCGCTCCTGGATCGCCACGGCGGCGCCCTCAGCGGCGGAGAGCAGCAGATCCTGGCCCTGGCCCGCTGTCTCTGTGCCGAGCCTCGGCTGATCCTACTCGACGAGCCCACCGAGGGCATCCAGCCGTCGATCATCGATCGAATCGAGGACATCCTTCTCCGGCTGCGCGACGAGCGCCGCCTGACCATCGTCATCGTCGAGCAGAACCTGGATTTCGTCGCCGCCCTGTGCAGCCGCGTGATGATCATCCAGAAGGGACGCATTCTCAAGGAACTGGCGCCTCGGGAGCTGCACCATGCTGAGATCATGGCGGAATTCGTCGGCACGCAGGCTACCGAGGCAGAGGAGGCCGGACCATGACCTTCAAGCAGCCGACAGCGGCCCAGCTCCGCGAAGTGGGCGCCGAGCTGGGCCTGGACATGAGCGACGACGACTACGTGGAGACCCTACGCGCCTATCTGGCACCGTTTTGCGAGGCCTACGCCTTCGTCGGCCAGCTGGCGGAGGACCTGCCGCCGGTGAAGTACCCGCGCACCCCCGGCTACCGCCCGGAGGGCGACGACAACCCCTACGGCGCCTGGTACGTGAAAACCACGGTCGAGGGCGCGCCCTCGGGCCCGCTGGCCGGTGGTACCGTCGCCGTGAAGGACACGGTCTGTCTGGCCGGGGTGCCGATGATGAATGGTGCCTCGGTGCTCGAGGGCTACGTGCCCGAGGTGGACGCCACCATCGTCACCTGCCTTCTGGATGTCGGCGCCACCATCCTAGGCAAGTCGGTCTGCGAATACTTCTCCGTCGCCGGCGGCAGCCACACCAGCGCCTCGGGCCTGGTGGAAAACCCGCGCAAGGCTGGCCATACGCCAGGCGGCTCGTCTTCGGGCAGCGCCGCCCTGGTCGGCGGCGGCGAAGTGGACATGGGCATCGGCGGCGACCAGGCGGGATCGATCCGCATCCCGGCCTCCTTCTCCGGCGTGGTCGGCATGAAGCCGACCCATGGCCTGGTTCCCTACACCGGAGTCATGAGCATCGAACCGACCATCGACCACGCCGGTCCCATGACCGCCGACGTGGCCGACAACGCCCGATTCCTGGAGGTGATGGCCGGCCCGGACGGTCTCGACGCTCGCCAGGGGGGATGCCGGGTGGAGCGCTATACGCAGGTCCTGGACCGGGACATCAAGGGCCTGCGGGTGGGCGTCGTGCACGAGGGCTTCGGCACCCCCGATTCCGAGCCCGACGTCGATCAACTGGTGCGCAAGGCGGCCAAGTCCCTGGCCAAACTGGGCGCCGAGGTTGAGGAGGTGTCGGTCCCCTGGCACACCTTCGCCGTTCCCCTGTGGGTGCCGCTGACTCTGGAGGGCACCTATTTCACCCTGGTTTCGACCAACGGCCTGGGCGTCGGCCGCCAGGGGCTCTACGTCAATTCCCTGGCCAACCCCCTGTCGGCACTCAGGGAACGGGCCAACGAACTGCCGGACACGGCGCGGATCATCCTGATGCTGGCCCGCTATTCCCTGAAGAACCACGGCATGCGGTTCTACGGCAAGGCGCAGAACCTGAGGCGGCGCCTGCGAGCCGCCTACGACGCGGCCCTGGAGAACCACGACGTGCTGGTCATGCCGACGACGACCATGAAGGCAACGCCCATTCCGCCGCCCGATGCCCCCTTCGAGGAGCGCATGCAGCGCAGCTGGGAAAACATCGGCAACACCTGCGCCTTCAACGTCACCGGCCATCCGTCGCTGTCCATTCCCTGCGGCGTCAGCGACGACCGCCCCGTTGGCCTGATGATCACCGGCCGCCACTGGCAGGAGGCGATGCTCTACCGCGTCGCCCACGCCTTCGAGCGATCGGTGGACTGGCGGGCCGCCGGGCCGACGAAAAAGACCAAAAGGAGGAAACGGACATGACCTTCACCCTACCTTCCGTCGCCCAGCTGCGCCGGGCCGCCGAGCGCCTGGGCATGGCGCCGACCGACGACTACCTGGAAGCCACCAGGCGGATTCTCGAACCCCTGGCCGGCGCCTACCGGGTGCTGGACGGGATTCCCGACGAGGTGCCGCTGGTGAAGTACCCGCGCACGCCGGGCTATCGCCCCGAGGGTGCCGAGAACCTGCACGGCGCCTGGTACGTGAAGACCGCCGTCAAGGGTGCTGCGCGCGGCAAGCTGAAGGGCCGGCGCATCGCGCTCAAGGACAACGTCTGCCTGGCCGGGGTGCCGATGATGAACGGCACTTCGACGCTGGAGGGCTACGTGCCCGACCTGGACGCCACGGTGGCCACCCGCATCCTCGACGCCGGCGGTGAGATCGCCGGCAAGGCGGTCTGCGAGTACTACTGCGTTTCCGGCGGCAGCCATACCAGTTCCACCGGGCCGGTGATCAACCCACGAGTGCCGGGGCATTCGGCCGGCGGCTCGTCGTCGGGCAGCGCCGCCCTGGTCGCTGCCGGCGAAGTGGACATGGCCATCGGCGGCGACCAGGCGGGCTCCATCCGCATCCCGGCATCCTATTGCGGCGTGGTCGGCCTGAAGCCCACCTACGGCCTGGTGCCCTACAGCGGCATCATCCCGCTGGAGGTGACCGTCGACCACTGTGGCCCCATCGCCGCCAGCGTCGCCGACAATGCCCTGCTTTTGGAGGTCATCGCCGGCGCCGACGGCCTGGACGGGCGGCAGAAGACGCCCAAGGTGCGGCCCTACACCAAGGCCCTGACCGGCGACGCCGACGGCTTGCGCATCGCCGTGGTGCACGAGGGCTTCGGCCACGCCCATTCGGAGCCCGACGTCGACGCCACCGTGCGCCGCGAGGCCAAGCGCTTAAAGAAGCTCGGCGCCAAGGTAAAGGAGGTCTCCATCCCCTGGCACCGCATGGCGCTGCCCATCTGGACGCCGATCGTCCACGACGGTGGGCTGATCACCATGCTGACCATGAACGGTGCCGGGGTTTGCCACGAGGGGCTCTACGTGACCAGCCTGGTCGACGCCTCGGCCGGCTGGCGCGACCGCGCCGACGAGTTCGCCGACACCATCCGCATCATGGCCCTGATCGGCCAGCACTCCCTCGACCGCCATCGGGGCCACTACTACGCCAAGGCGCAGAACCTCAGGCGCCGGCTGCGTGCCGCCTACAATGCGGTGTTCGCCGAGCACGATCTGCTGCTGATGCCGACCCAGCCGCTGAAGGCGACGCCGCTGCCGCCGCCGGACGCGCCGCCGGAGCTGGTCACCCAGCGCAGCTGGGAGAACATCGATAACACCTGCGCCTTCAACGTCACTGGCCACCCGGCGATCACCGTCCCCTGCGGCACCGGCGACGGCCGCCCCATCGGCCTGATGCTGGTCGGCCGGCACCACGAGGAGACGACGCTCTACCGGGCCGCCCACGCCTACGAACAGGCGGGTGACTGGCAGCGGCGCTGATACCGAATTGGCCTACATTCAAGCAACTTATGGCGGAGCTATTGTCAAAAGTTGGTGATGCGGATTTCAGGCGGCGCGTTCGATCAGCTTTTCTCCGTCCTTGAATTTGACGCCTCGGATGATCTCCACCAGT
>NZDS01000204.1 GCA_002690215.1 Rhodospirillaceae bacterium
CGGGCGCCGAAGTAGTCGTAATAGGGACCACCCTGGCGGCTGCGATAGTCGTGGTTGCCGGGTACCGGCCAGGTGCGGGCGCGATGGCGGCCCCAGGTCGGGCCGTAGCAGTCGCGGAATTCCTCGGCGCTGCCATCGGGATAGGCGAGATCGCCGAGCGCCAGGATGGGCCCGGGCAGGTCGTCGAGCAGCCGGGCGGTGGCGGCGCCGGCACCGCGGCGGAGTGGACTGGGGCAGACCGCGATGTCGCCGGCCGCACTGATGGCGACGCCGACCTCATTGTCGACCTGCTGGGCCGCCGATGGTGCCGCCATCATGGCGATCAGCCCCGCCAGCCCGACCAGCAAGGCCGAGCAACGGAATGCCGCCCCGTGATTTGCCGAATACCTACTCACGCGTCTATCTTATCGAACTTTTCGAGCGGATAGGCTCGATCCGGTGGAGGTTCCGGCAATGCGCGTGGCACAACTTCTCAAGGCCAAAAGATCCGACATCGTCTCGGTGGCGCCGGAAACCCCCATCAATGAGGTCGCCGCCACCTTGGCCGAGCAGCATATCGGCGCCATCGTGGTACTGGACCAGACGGGCAGGTTGGCCGGCATCATCTCAGAGCGCGATCTGGTGCGCGGGCTGCACAGCCACGGCGACGACGTCTTCGATCGCTCTGCCGCCGACCTGATGACACACGAGGTCATTACCTGCGGGCCGGAAAACTCGCTGCGTGACGTTACCGCCTTGATGGATTCGCACCGCATCCGCCACCTGCCCGTGACGGACGCTCAAGGGCTGGTCGGCATCATCAGCATGCGCGATGTGGTCAACAACCGCCTGGTCGAGCTCGAGATCGAGAACGAGACCATTCGCGCCCAGCTCGCGGACATGTGATCTGTCTGGAAACCCGTTGAACGCCTCCACCCCCCGGGGTCTGCCCGTGGTCGTGCGGGTCGGCCTGTGGATGTCCCTGAGCGCGGTATCCTTCGCGTTGTTGATCGGCATCGTGCGCCACATCACGCCGGAAGTGAACGTCTACGTGGTCAACTTCTGGCGCAACGTGTTGGCGGCGGCGATGTTTGCACCCTGGCTGATGCGCCGGGGCTTCGCCGGCCTGCATACCCGGCGCCACGGCACTTTTGCGCTGCGTGCCGCCTTCATGGTGGTGGCGACCATCGCGCTTTACGAGGCGGTGGCGCTGATGTCGATGGCCGAGGTGACCTCGTTGACCTTCACCTCACCGCTGTTCGCCACGGCGTTGGCCGTGCTGGTGCTGGGCGAGAAGGTCGGGCCCCGGCGCTGGCTGGCGCTGGCGATCGGCTTTTCCGGCGTTCTGGTGATCTTGAGGCCGGGCTTCGTCAGCCTCGAGCCGGCGGTGTTGCTGCCATTGTTATCTGCCCTCACGTTCGCCGGCGTGATGGTTACCGGCAAGATGCTGGCGGCCACCGAAAGCCCGGAATCCATCGTCCTCTATCTCTCGATCTGGGGTCTGCCGCTGGCGTTGCTGCCGGCGCTTTTCGTCTGGCAGTGGCCGACACTGGAGCAGGCGCTGTGGCTGATCGCCGTTGGCCTAGCCGGCAACGCCAACATGTATGGCTTTGCTCGCGCCTTCCGCATCGGCGATGCTTCACTGGCAATGCCCTTTGATTTCATCCGCCTGCCCTTCACCGCCCTGGTGGGGTATCTCGCTTTTGCCCAGCAGCCCGACCTCTGGGTCTGGATCGGCGCCGCCGTGATCTTCACCGGTTCGGCCTACGTCACCCACCGTGAAGCTCTGGCCCAGCGACGGGCGGCGGCTGACGGGGGGAAGGCGCCATGAGGAGTGCGGAAAATCCGCCTGAGGCGGTTTTCGTTTACGGCCTCAACGAATGGACCGAGCCCTATGCGAAGCTGATAGAAGGTCTGGGCATCTCCATCACCGCCTTCGTCGATGCCGAGCAGACCGATGGCACCTTCCGTGGCTGCAGAGTGCTGAACCCGGCGGCTTTCGTGGAGCACTACGGCACCCGGGGCGGCACGCCGGTGGTGGTCATGAGCCGCAGCGCCGACGGCCTGCAGGCTAATTTCGAGGCCGGTGTGACGACGCTTGCCAACGAGCTGGGTTGCCGCCGCCGGCTGTTGCATCCGGCCTTCCTCAAGCGTCATCTCAGTCCGCCTTTCCCCTTCGGCCACGCGTTATTTGGCTACCCGAGCTCCGGCAATACCCTGCTGGGCAGCCTGCTGGAGGAATTCCTGAGCCGCCGCCTGGCCCGCAAGAAGCCCGAATTCAGCTTGCCCACCCAGCTCATGCGCGCCGCTTGCACCGAGCATATGACGATGCTCTCGGATACCGTCTTCCGGGCCGCTCGGGCGCTCGGCGCCTGGGCCATACAGGGGCGCCTGATCCGTGTCGGCGAGTTCGACCTGGCGCTCAGCGCCGGGCCGCGCCAGGAGCATGAGGCCGAGCGCGGCCTGCCGTCACCGCAATTTGTCTACCTCGCCGGACTGGGCGGTTTTCCCCACATCATGGGCCAGAGCTACGCCAGCCACGAACTGGTCGACGAAGCCCTGCTGGCGGACATGAAGAGCCTCAACCTGGATGTCTTCGTGGCCTGTCGCCACCCTCTCGACATCATCGTCTCGCTGGCCGCCAAGCACTGGCGGCCGCCCGATGCCGTGCTGCACGATCTGGCTTGGTTCGCCGGCGTGGCCGAGAACCTCAAGACCTGGTACCAGGCGGCCCTGGCGCGTTCGGCGGGGCTGACGATGGTACGATACGAGGAACTCCTGGAGCGCCCGCTCGCGGTTATTCCCAGACTGGCCCAGGCGGCCGGCTACGATTTGGCCGGTGAGGCCGAAGCGGCGATGCTGGCCGAGACCTACATCGGCCGCACCTTGCAGCAACCTGGCTCCTCCGCCGCTCTCTTCGAATCCGGCCACCTCTGGCAGCCCGGCGCCGGCAAATGGCGCGAACGGCTGTCGGGTGACCATGTGGGCATCCTCGAAGATCTCGGCTATGGACGTTTCATGGCCGACCTCGGGTACGATTCCGATTTTGCCGGCCCACTTCGGGACCGTGAGGCGCCGACGGAGGTCATCGCCATGGACCCGGCCTGGCTCGCTTGGCACGACTACACCACGCACCGCAGCCAAGGCTACGCCGTGACCTTCCGCCACGAGAACGAGATTTTCCGCGAGTTCGGCGAGCCGTCCCAGGCGCCAATGACGCTCTACACCAACGACGCGGAGGCCGCGGAGATTTTGCCGCGGATGCTGGACAGCGATTTCAGCCGGGTCTTGTTTGGCGCGGTTTAGGTTGCATGAACGCAGGTGCCTGAGGGCGCAAAACCCGCTATCACCCGGCCGGATTTTGGCGCAGTGAGAGGAGAAAGCGATGGTCGAAGCTTGGACGGTTTATCTTTCGGGCGAGATTCACAGCGATTGGCGCCAGCAGATCGCCGCCGGCGTTGCAGCGGCGGGGTTGCCGGTGGAACTGACCGGGCCGGTCGACGATCACGAGAAGTCGGACGACTGCGGCGTGCGAATTTTGGGTGACGAGAGCGATGCCTTTTGGAAGGACAACAAGGGGGCAAAGCTAAATGCAATTCGCACCCGCACCCTGATCGAGCAGGCCGATGTCGTCGTGGTGCGGTTTGGCGACAAGTACCGCCAGTGGAACGCCGCCTTCGATGCCGGCTATGCCGCGGCGCTGGGAACGCCCATCGTGACGCTGCACGACGGCGGCCTCGACCATGCGCTGAAGGAGGTCAACGCCGCCGCGCTGGCCACCACGTCGAGCCCCGACCAAGTGGTCAAGATCCTCGATTACGTGATCAATGGGGTGCTGTAGTCGGGCACGGTTCTTTTTGTCATCCTCGCGAAAGCGGGGATCCAGGTTTGTTTTGGGGTTTAGCGGCGGCCGATGGGCGACAGGGATAAACGGTACAAAATCTGGGTTCCCGATTTCACGGGAATGACAAAACAAAAGACCTAATCCGGCCCTTTGGCCGAGAGGCGCGCGAGCGCCTTTGATTCAGCCTCGCGGGCACTCTGGCTCAGGCGGTCAATGAGCGGGGCGGTGAGCATGATCAGGCCGATCAAGCCCAATAGTCCGCCGCCCACCGCCATCAGGATTCCCCAGACCAGCCAGGTGGGGAAGGGGCCCAGAATCTGGCGGTCGTGGCGATAGATGTCCATCACCTCGTTGCCCGGCTGGCGCAGCCTGAGCACAAGTTCGTCGGCTTCTTCGAGCGTCGCCCGGGCCTCAACGGCTGTGAACGGCAGCGGCAGCCAGCCGAGGAGGCCCTCTTTATGGTAGACGAAAAGCCGGTCGGGGAATTCCTCGAGGCGGAACTTGAGCTCGGCGTGATGCGTGGTGTAGCCCTGAAGGTGGCCTTGCCATTGACGCACCGTGAAGCTTTCGAGGGTGCCTTCCAGGGCGACGGTGTCGCGCAGCGGGCTCTGCCACACCAGCCAGCCGGCGGCGGCCAGGAAGGCGGCGGCGAAGAGCAGCCGCTCGATAAATTCCTTCACACCGCTTCGACGACCAGCACCACGCCGTCGCTGCCCGAGACCTTGACGCGGCTGCCGGCCTCCAAGTCGGGGCCTTTGAGCTTCCAGATGACGCCGTCGAGCTTGATCTGGCCGCGGCCGTTGTGGATGGGCTCTTCGAGTGCGAATTCGCGGCCGGTGTGCTGTTCGGCGCGGCGGTTGAGGGTGGATTCCTCCTCCGGCTTGTGCCGCGCCAGCATGTAGCGCCGGCCCACCGCCAGGCAGACCACCGAGAGCACGGCAAACAGCAAGAGCTGGTAGCGCCAGCCCAGGTCCTCGAAGATCAGCAGGATGACGCCGACCACGGCGGCCGCCAGGCCCGGCCAGAGCAAGACCGTGCTGGGCATGATCAGTTCGAGCACGATCAGGGCGACGCCGAAGGCCCACCAGTGCCAGAACTCGACGGCTTCGAGCAGTTCGATCATTTGTCTTTGCCGGCCAGCGCCTCACGGGCGATCTCGCCGATGCCACCCACGGCCGAGACCAGGCTGGTAAGTTCGAGCGGCATGAAGAAGGTTTTCTGGTTGCTGCCCTGGGCGAATTCCTTGAGCGCGTCGACGTACTTCTGGGCGATGAAGTAGTTGATGGCCTGGACCTCGCCGCTGGCGATGGCTTCCGAGACCATGCGCGTGGCGTTGGCCTCGGCCTCGGCCTGGCGCTCGCGCGCCTCGGCGTCGCGGAAAGCGGCCTCCTTGCGGCCCTCGGCGGCCAGCACAACGGCCTGCTTTTCGCCCTCGGCCTTGAGGATCTCACTTTGGCGCAGGCCCTCGGCCTCGAGGATGTTGGCCCGCTTCTCGCGTTCTGCCTTCATCTGCCGGGCCATGGCCTCGACGATGTCGCGCGGCGGGTCGATGTCCTTGATCTCGATGCGGGTGACCTTGATGCCCCAGGGGGCGGTGGCGTCGTCGACCACGTTGAGTAGCTGGGCGTTGATCTGGTCGCGCTTGGACAACAGTTCGTCGAGATCCATCGAGCCCATCACCGTGCGCAAATTGGTCATAGTCAGGTTGAGGATTGCGAGCTCCAGATTATTGACCTCGTAAGCCGCCTTGGGGGCGTCGAGGACCTGGAAGAAGATCACGCCGTTGGCCCGCACCATGGCGTTGTCCTTGGTGATGACCTCCTGCTCGGGTACGTCGAGCACGCTCTCCATCATATTCAGTTTGCGTCCGATGGTGTCGATCACCGGCATGATGACGTGAAAACCTGGGCGCAGGCTGCGGGTAAAGCGGCCGAAGCGCTCGACGGTGAATTCCCAGCCCTGGGGCACCACCTTGACGGCCAGCAGCAATAGCACCAGCGCCAGCAATACCAGAACCAGAACGAAAATCGTGAAACCAGTCAATTCAGACATCTTCTCAGCTCCTTACCGGGGTACCCGCCAACCACCGGGATGCGGGAAACCCGGCACGCTAGCACGGCGAACGATAATATTCCCTGAATCCTATCAAACGAACCCCTGAGGCGGCTCAAACGATCGTGGTGCCGCCGTCGACCACCAGTTCGGCGCCGGTGACATAGCGCGATTCGTCCGAGGCCAGGAACAGTATGACGTTGGCCACGTCCGCAGCCTGGCCCAGCTCACCCATGGGCACCATGGCGGCGCGCTCGGCCCGGCTCACCTCGATGTCGGGTCCGCGCAACCCCAAGACTTGGTCGCCCATTTCGGTCTCGATCAGTCCCGGATGCACCGAATTGCAGCGGATGCGGTAGCCTTGACGGGCGCAGTGCACGGCCACCGACTTTGTCACCTGGCGTACGCCGCCCTTGCTGGCGCCATGGGCCGTGACGTGGGGTGTACCCATAAGCGCAGCGATCGACGAGAGATTGACGATCGAGCCGCCGCCGCTGTCGCGCAGTAGCGGGATGGCGTGCTTGCAGCCCAGGAAGACGCCGTCGAGATTGACCCGCTGCACCGCCTGCCATTCTTCCAGCGTCGTCTCTTCCGGATCCTGTTGCGCAGAAAGTGCCAGGATGCCGGCGTTGTTGATCAGCGCATCGAGGCGGCCTTCGTTCCCCCGGATGTCGTCCATGACCTGCTGCCAGTCGGCCTCGCTACTCACGTCGAGGGAAAGCGCCCGGCCGGCGACGAACTGCGCCGTGGCTTCGGCCGTGGCCTGATCGAGATCGCTGGCAATCACCCGGGCGCCTTCGCCGGCCAGGCGTTCCGCCGTCGCCTTGCCGATACCGGTGCCGGCGCCGCTGATCAACACAACCTTGTCCTGCATACGTGGCATGGATTTTTCCTTCCTTTGCTTTGCAAGCCAGCGCCATGATAGTGCGTTAGGGTCGCATCGTCCTTTGGGGAGAGCAATATGAACGACAAGGCGAACCGGCCACTGTCGCCCGAGACCATCACGGCGCAGGCGATGGGAGGCATCGACCCCGAGACCCGGGCCCTGGTGCCGCCGGTGCACCTCTCGACTACCTTCGAACGCGATGCCGACGGTGGCTACAGCTCGGGCCGGGCCTATGCGCGACCGCACTATCCGGGCTACGACGAGCCCGAGGCGTTGCTGACAGCGCTCGAAGGTGGCGCCGAAAGTCTGCTCTTCGCTTCGGGCATGGCGGCCGCCACGGCCGTCTTCCAGGCTCTGCTGCCAGGCGACCACGTGGTGGCGCCCCGGGTCATGTACTGGGCCCTGCGCAAATGGTTGGTCGATTTTGCGCTGCCCTGGGGCCTCGAGGTTGATTTCGTCGACACCGGCGACGAGAGCCAAATTGAGGCCGCCGTGCGGCCCGGCCAAACTCGGCTTGTGTGGATCGAAACCCCGGCTAACCCGACCTGGGCAATTACCGACATCGCCCGGTCGGCCGAAATCGCCCATGCCGCCGGAGCCCGCCTGGCGGTCGACAGCACGGTGTCGACACCGGTGCTGAGCCGGCCCATCGAATACGGTGCCGATCTGGTGTTGCATAGTGCTAGCAAGGCCCTCAACGGCCACTCCGACGTTCTGGCCGGGGCCCTGGTGGGTGCCCGTCAGGATGCCTTCTGGCAGCGCTTGCGGGCCTGGCGGCGCGACGGCGGCGCCATGCTCGGGCCCTTCGAGGCTTGGCTCTTGCTGCGCGGTATGCGCACGCTGTTTCCGCGGGTGCGCCAATGCTCCGCCAGTGCTCTCCAGGTGGCGCGCCATTTCGCCGCCCACCCGGCGCTGGCCGCGGTGCTCTATCCCGGTCTGGCCGAGCACCCCGGCCACGCCGTGGCGGCGCGTCAGATGCCGGGCGGCTTCGGCTCCATGCTGTCGTTGCGCCTCAAGGGAGGCGAGGCGGCAGCCATGCAAATGGCGGCCCGGGTGCAGGTGTTCACCCGCGCCACATCGCTGGGCGGCGTCGAAAGCCTGATCGAACACCGGGCCAGCATCGAGGGACCGGCAACGCCGGTGCCGGCCGATCTGCTGCGCCTCTCCATCGGCCTCGAGGATCCGGGCGATCTTATTGCCGATTTGGAACAGGCGTTGGAGGGGTTGCCCGAAATCGGCGAAAGCGAATTGCCGGCGGTGCCGGTACCCAACGATCCCATCGAGTTGGTTCTGGACAATCACCTCAGGCCGCAGTTGCGTGAACGCGGCGGCGACCTGGTGGTGCGCAGCTTGCAGGATGGCGTACTCGAACTCGGCATCGAAGGCTCGCCCGGTGCCGTCGTGGCCGTCGCTGGTTTCATCAGCAATACCGTTCAGCACTATCTGCCCGAGATCAAAGAGGTACGCCTGGCTGCGCCGGCCCTCACGGGCGACGCGGCAGCCCGGCTACAAGCCTTGCTGGACGACGAGATCAATCCGGCCGTGGCCGCCCATGAGGGTCGTATCGTATTGGCCAAGTTCGCCGACGGCGTTGCCCATCTGCGCCTCGAGGGCGGCTGCCAAGGTTGCGCCATGGCCGAGATGACGCTGCGCCAAGGCGTCGAGCCGATGCTGCGGGCGACCCTGCCGGAAGTCACCGTGGTTGACGTCACCGACCACGCCGCCGGCCGCGCGCCCTATTTCAAGACCAAAAAAGGGAGCAACTAACGCGGGTCTCAATTCCTGAGACCCGCGTTAGGTTTTGTCGCTCACGGCAGCGGACCTGATGGTCCTCGCCTGCGCGGGCGCGCCGGACGACCGGCGGGCTGCAGTCGCAGCCTAAAGCGATTCGGCGTAACCCGGAAATGCTCCAGGACCGCAAACCGCCGCCGGCGCACCCCGCATCTGTGGACCTAGCTTTTCGCCAGGGCCTGGTCGATGTCGGCGATGATGTCGTCGATGTGTTCGATGCCGACCGAGAGCCGCACGTAGCCGTCGGTTACACCGGTCGCCAACTGATCCTCCGGTGAGAGCTGGGAGTGCGTGGTGCTGGCCGGATGCACTGCCAGGCTGCGCACGTCGCCGATGTTGACCAGATGGTAGAACATCTCCAGAGCCTCGATGAACTTGCGCCCGGCGTCGGCGCCGCCGGCGAGCTCGAAGCCTACCAGACTGCTGTAGCCGCCGCTCAGATGGGCGTCGGCGCGGCGCCTGGCCTCGCCCTCCATGAGGCCGGGGAAGATGACCTTGGTCACCGAATCGTGCCCGGCCAGGTAGTCTGCCACCTTGGCGGCGTTGGTCGAATGCTCGCGCATGCGCAACGGTAGGGTTTCCAGTCCCTGGATGAACTGGAAGGCGTTGTAGGGACTCATCGAGGCGCCCAGGTCGCGCAACAGCGTCACCCGTGCCTTGATGATGTAGGCGATCGGTCCCAATGGCTTGACTGCTTCCGTCCAGACCGCGCCGTGGTAGCTGGGATCGGGTGTGTTGAGCATGGGGAAGCGATCGGCGTGGGCCTCCCAATCGAAGTTGCCGCCGTCGACGATGACGCCACCGATCGAGGTGCCGTGGCCGCCGATGTACTTGGTGGTGGAATGAACGATGATGGCGGCGCCGTGGTCGAAGGGCCGGCACAGCACCGGCGCCGCGGTGTTGTCCATGATCAGCGGGATTCCCATCTTGCGGCCGGCCTCGGCCACTTCCTTGATGGGGAAAACTTCGAGCTTGGGATTGGGCAGCGTCTCGGCGTAGATCGCCCGGGTCTTGTCGTCGGCCGCCTTGACGAAGTCCTCGGGGTCGGCAGGATCGACGAAGCGTGTCTCGATGCCCATGGTGCTCAAGGTGTTGGCAAACAGATTCCAAGTGCCGCCATAGAGGTCGGTGGAGCTGACGATGTTGTCGCCCGCGTGGGCGATATTCTGGATGGCGATCACAGGCTGGCGGCCTGGCCCGAACCCAGCGCCAGGGCGGCGACGCCGCCTTCCAACGCCGTTATGCGGTCTTCGAGCACGGCGCAGGTCGGGTTCATGATGCGGGTATAGATGTTGCCCAGCTCCTTCAACGCGAAAAGGTCGCTGGCGTGTTCGGTGTCGCGAAACTGATAGGAAGTGGTCTGGTAGATCGGTACCGCGACGGCGCCGGTCTCGGCGTCGAAACGATGTCCAGAATGCAGTACCACGGTCTCCGGATTGGTGAACTTGTCTGCCATAGCTACAAATCTCCTGACGGTTGCATCGTTGAACTTGCCTCCCGGTTTGGCGACCGGGTTGTCCGGAGCATACAGGCTAGAGCGCTTTCCGACCAAGCTCGGCTGTTGGCGCCGTCGCTGCGTTGAGTTAGGCTTGACATACCTCAAGAAGAAGTCGTCCCGGGGGGGGGGGGAAGCATTTTTTGGGGGCGGGGGAGGGCAATTTGAAAATTCTGAAAATCGTCGCCTGGATCGTCTTGATTCTGGTGGTCACAATCGCCGCGGGTGCCAACTATCTGCGTTTCGGCCTGCCCCGGGTGGCGGCGGCGCCGGATATCACTATCGAGGTGACCCCCGATGGACTGGCTCGTGGCCGCTATTTGGTAGAGCACGTCATGGGCTGCATGAGCTGCCATTCGCCGGCGCGCCACGGGGACCGCTATTCGCTACCGCCGATCATAGAGCGGAAAGGAGCGGGCGGTCTTTTTTTCACTCCCGAGAACCGTTTTCCGGGCACCCTCTATGCCAAGAACATCACGCCCCACAACCTGGGCAGTTGGAGCGACGGCGAGATCGTGCGGGCCCTGACCGTCGGCGTAGATCGCGAAGGCGAGCCCATCTTTCCGCTCATGCCGTCGCGCTTTTACGCCCAGCTCGACCGCCGGGACATATACGCCGTGGTGGCCTACCTGCGCACGCTGAAGCCGGTGGTCAACGTGGTGCAGAAATCGCAGATCGACTTCCCCCTGAACCTGATCATCCGTACCGAAATCGAGGAACGGGATTTCGGCCAGCGCCCCGAACCCTCGGACAATCTGGCCTACGGCCGCTACATGACGACGGCGGCGGGTTGTATCGATTGCCATACCAACATCGTCGACGGCCAGGCGCTGGGCGAGCGCTTCGCCGGCGGCAGGGAATTCTACACGCCGCCGGTAGGCTTGATTCGCTCGGCCAACATCACGCCCGACAAGCAGACCGGTATCGGCGATTGGAATCGTGAGGCCTTCATCGAGCGCTTCAAGAGCATGACTCCCGAGGCGGTGATGGAGATGAAGGTCGAACCCGGCGAGGCCAACACGCTGATGCCCTGGTGGGAGTTTTCCGGCATGACGCGCCAGGACCTGGGTGCCATCTACGATTATTTGATGACGCAAAAGTCGGTGCGGGCGGAAATCGTCACTTTTGAGCCAATCAAGAAGTAGGGCGTGCCGGTCACGGAATAGGCCGGTGTGGGGAATCGATCAGCGCCGGGTTCTTTCGGCGATTGCAACGCCACCGCCGAGGCGGGCTAGAATAGCCGCCCAACCCGGGAGGAGCCGTTGCCGTCACAGCCGACCGCCACTGATGTCAAAGCCTACGCCACGGATCTCGGCGCTCACCTGGTGGGCATTGCCAGCGCCGCCACGCTGAACGCTTTTCCCCCCGATCCCCGCGTGCCGCAGACGCCCGAGCGCATCTCGCCGCATGCCAAGAGCGTCATCGTCATCGCCCAGCGCATCCCGGTCGGTGCCTTCCGCTGCAAGCGCAACGATCCGGTGCAATATATCGACATGCTGGTCATGCGGCGCATGGACAAGATCGCCTACCGCCTCTCCGACTGGCTCGAGGGCCAGGGCCATCCCACCTTCGTCACGGCCGCCCAGGAGACCGACTGGAATTACAAGCGCGCCAGCTATGGCCGGCTTTCGACGCGGCATTTGGGCATCGAAGCCGGGCTCGGTACTTTCGGCCTGGAAGTCAATATTCTGAGCCCCGAGTTCGGGCCCAGGCTCTACCTCACCGGCATCCTCACAGAGCTCGAGCTCGAGCCCGATGCCATCATGACCGAGCAGGTTTGCATCGGCGAGAGCTGTTCGCGCTGCCTGCACGCCTGCCCCTCCGACGCCGTGCGCCACTTCGGCATCGACAAGCGGGCCTGTGCCGTCGAGGCGCAGGAGTACGGCTTTTCGACCATGCTCAAGTTCTGGGACCGTTTCCTCAAGGCCGAGCGGGCCGAGAAGGCGGCCATGTTTACCTCGCGCGAGGTGCTGGGCACCTGGCAGGGCTTCCTGCGCGTGGTCGGCTCGTTCGGCGACTGCCCGCGCTGCCTGGCGGTTTGCCCGGTGGGCAACGACTACCACGCCCATCTGGCCGACATCCAAAAGGTGATCCCGGAAAAGACACCCGACAAACAGGCCATGGCCAAGGAATTCAAGGCCGCCCGCAAATTGGGCGATGAGGTACCCGGGCTTGACGATTGGAACGTGCGCTGGGTCGGGCCCGAGGGCTATCAGGGCATCGTCGCCCGCCAGCTTCAGGCCTTCAAGAAGCTGCAGGCGGAGCGCACCGAAGAAGGGACGGAGTCCTGAACATGGTGGCAGTTTTTCAGTCCGAGCTCACGACCGCCGCGGTCAAAGCCAAGGCCCGCGAACTGGGTGCCGATCTGGTCGGCATCGCCGACGGCCGGGTGATGGACGAATTTCCCCCCGATCCCGACGACCCGCGCCGGCCCAGCGACGTCACGGAGCACGACGCCGGCCGTTGCATCGTGCTGGCCAAGCGCCTCAATGCAGGTGCCGCGCGCATCCCGCGCTGGGACGAGCGTCACAAGTACTACAACGATGAGCTCTGCCTGACGCTGTTGGAGGAGTGCTCGCTGGAGCTGGTTTATTGGCTCGAGGAACAGGGCTACCCGGCACTCATCGTGCCACCCGTGCACGTCGAGCCCCGGCGCTACGGCGGCCAGCCCGGGGAACATCTCAAACCCATGCTGTCGCTCAGCCACGCCGCGGTCGAGGCCGGGCTGGGTACGCTGGGGCTGAATTTGCAACTGTTGACGCCGGAGTATGGTCCCCGGGTGATGCTCACGGCGGTGCTCTCGTCGCTGCCGGTGGAGCCGGACCAGCGCCAAACCGCGGCGCTCTGCCACGGGCCGGCCTGTGGGCGTTGTTTGCTGAGCTGCCCCGGCGATGCGGTCGGCCACTGGCAGCGCGATTGGCCGCAATGCGACCGCTACCGCTCACCGCACGGTTTCAAGGCGCTCTCAGATCACGTCGTCGGCATCATTAACGAGCCCGATCCCGGCCAGCAGGCCGAGTTGATCCGATCCGAACGCACCTTCGATCTCTGGCAAAGCATTCTGCGCGGCGCCGGCGTCATCACCGGTTGCCGGCGCTGCCAGGACGTCTGCCCAGTGGGTGCCGACCGGGAAGCCCTGTTGGGTGACGTGCTCGACGAGATCGCCGAGGCGACGCCCGAGAAGGAGGCCCGCAGGGCCGCCTTAGCGACGGCACCGCTGCCTGAGGCCTTTCACCGCCAGAGCCGCTGGATCGGTACAGTCGAGGACAAGTGACGAGGGAAAAATGAGCGAATTTTCCGACCTGCCGCCGCCCTTTTCGTTGCCCAAGTCGCGGGCCGAGATTCTGAAGATCCAGAGCCAGCGCAAGCGAGTGGCGGTCGAGACCGCCCGCCGGGCGCCGTTCTTTGCCGGTAAACTCGACCATATCGATCTCGAACGCCTCGACGATCCCGAGGAGTGGCGCAAGATCCCCATCCTCGACAAGGAGATGCTGCGCCAGCTCTCCACCGAGGCTTTCTATGGCGAATTCTGCATCGCGCCGCGCCGCGAGATCGCCGAATACTGGCGCTCCGGTGGGGCCACCGGACGGCCGCTGTTCTACCCCCGTACCCACGAGGACATGCGCTACAACATGATCGGTTTTCGCCGCACCTACGATTGCATGGGCAGCGGACCCGAGGACATCGTGCACAACTCGTTTCCGCTGGGCATCCACCCGGCCGGACAGTGCTGGGCCCGGGCCGGCGAGGAACTCGGACTGGGCATGGCCTGGGCCGGCGCCGGCGCGGCGCTGCCTTCGACCATCCAGCTCGAACTCATCGAAACCTTCAAGCCCAGCCTCTGGATGGGCATGAATTCGTACGGCCTGCACCTGGCCAATATGGCCGAGGCCCAGGGCATAGACCTGGCTGGCGGCACGGTGCAGCGTGTGCTCTGCACCGCCGAGCCTATGTCGGAGGCCAAGCGGGCCAAGTTGCAGCGCGCCTGGGGGGCCGAGGTATTCGACTGCTTCGGCATGACCGAATGCACCATGATGGGCGGCGAAAGTCCGGCCCACGACGGATTCCATACGTTCACAGATCTTGCTTTCATCGAGGTGCTGGATCCCGAGACCTTGCAGCCGGTGGCCGACGGCGAGGTCGGTACGCTGGTGGTGACACCGCTATTTGGCAATCATTCGACGCCTTTCTTGCGCTGGTCGTCGGGAGACTTGGTGACCTTGCGCCAGGAAGGTGCGCACGATTCGCCCTTTTCAGTCTTTCCCGTGGTCAAGCACGCCCAGCGCACGCTGGGATTTTTCAAGGTGCGTGGCATCAACATCGGCCACTCCGAATTCGAGGATTTCATGTTCGGCCAGGCCGAGGTCAACGACTTCAAGGCCGAGGCGGTGTCGGGTCCGGGTGGCAGCGGCAACGATGCACTCAGGCTGTCGGTCGAATTCGGCCGCGGCGCCGGCGCCGAGGCCGCCGAGGTCCTGACCGGCCGGGTCAAACAGACCTTCGAGTTGAGCCCCGAAGTGGTGGTGCTGGAGACCGGTACGCTGGGCAAGGAGTTCGAGCAGAACGTCAAGGCGCCGCGCTTCGTCGATCGCCGCGAGTAGGTCGTTCGGCAAAGCCCTTACTTGCGGCGGCCCCGGCGGTGCATACTCGGGCCATGCCCAGCGGTCGCCACCATTTGCAGATTCCTGGCCCCACCAACGTGCCGGAGCGCATCCTGCGTGCCCTGGCCCAGCCCACCATCGACCACCGCGGCCCGACCTTCGAGGATCTCAGCCAACGTATACTGGGCCGGCTGGGGTCGGTCTTCGGCACTGCCGATCCGGTGCTGATCTTTCCCGCCTCCGGCACCGGTGCCTGGGAGGCGGCGCTGGTCAACACGCATTCGCCGGGCGATCGGACATTGATGTGCGAGACCGGCCATTTCGCCGGACAGTGGCGGCGCCTGGCCGAACGCCTCGGGCTCGAGGTCGCGTACCTGGCGGGTGACTGGCGCCACGGCGCCGATCCCGAGGCCATCGAGGCGGCTCTGGTGGCCGATCATGATCGCCGCATCAAGAGCGTCTGCATCGTTCACAACGAGACCTCCAACGGCGTCGTCTCGCGGCTAGCCGAGGTACGGGCCGCCATCGTCGCGGCTGGCCATCCGGCGCTTTTCATGGTGGACACCATCTCGTCGCTGGCCGCCATCGACTACCGCCACGACGAATGGGGTGTCGACGTCACCGTTGCCGGTTCGCAAAAGGGCCTGATGCTGCCGCCCGGGCTTTCCTTCAACGCCGTCAGCGAAAAGGCCCTGGCGGCCACCGCCTCGGCTACCTGCGCCCGTGCTTACTGGGATTGGCAGGATATGCTGGCCGCCAACCGGGCCGGCCATTTCCCCTACACCCCGGCCACCAACCTGCTCTATGGCCTCGACGTGGCGCTGGACATGCTGGCGGAGGAGGGGCTGGAGAACGTTTTCGCCCGCCATGACCGCCTGGCCAGTGCCACGCGGCGGGCGGTGCAGGCCTGGGGGCTGGAGGTCTGCCCGCTCGACGATCGCGAGCAGAGCAACTCGCTGACCGCCGTGATGCTGCCCGAGGGTTTTGATGCCGATGATTTCCGGCGCCTTGTGCTGGAGCGCTTCGACATGTCGCTGGGCAACGGACTCGGCCGGCTGGCCGGACGCGTCTTCCGCATCGGCCACCTGGGCGACTTCAACGAGCTGATGTTGGCGGCCACGCTGTCGGGCGTCGAGATGGGCCTGGCCCTGGCCGGCGTGCCCCACAAGCCGGGCGGCGTCGAGGCTGCGCTGAGGAGCCTTTTGTAGACCCTCACCGGGCGGGCGCAGCTTTTTGTAGCCCCTCACCGGGCGGGCGCAGCCGCGCCCTTGGCCTCCGCCCCCCATCCGGGGGGCGGCTTAGAGCCTCGTGCGTTTAATCGAACGCATATCCGTCTGCCTTGAAGTAGTTCCAGCACTCTTGAGGCTCGTACAGAAGGCAGATGTCTCCGATGGATTGCCAGAGTTCATCGAAGGTCCGCGCGGCGGTAGCCCGGAGATGGGCCTTGAGCTTTGAGAAGGCCTTCTCGATGGGGTTCAGGTCGGGTGAGTACTGCGGCA
>NZDS01000205.1 GCA_002690215.1 Rhodospirillaceae bacterium
ACGGATCGGCGTCCTCCTCGACGAATTCACGCCACAGGAATGCGCCAACTATTTCAGAAACTCCGGGTATGCTTCAATCTAATTACAGAACGCTCTAGTGTCTTTGGGAAATCCGAGAATGTAGCCGCCCAAGGTTAGAACCCCGGCATTTTTCCATTGCTGCAGCATCTCACGGTAGTCGGTGATCTTGTTCTGCCGTTTCTTGGCTCCCACCAGGCTATCTGGATTAATGTTCTCGATACCGATGAAGACGCGGCTTACGCCAGCCCGAGCCGCCTTTTCGATGAAGCCGCCGATCTTATGGCAGAGCGTGTCGACCTGGATGACAAGGCTGATTTTCAGGCCCTCTTCCTGGCGCAGCTTGATCAATCGGTCGAAAAAAACCTCCCAATTGCGGTTGCGGGCGAAATTATCGTCGGTGATAAAAAACCGCCTGATATTCTGGGCCAAATTTCCGCGAATAATCCGTTCGAGATCGTCCGGCGTTCGAAACCGGCTCTCTCGTCCCTGAACATTGATGATGGTGCAGAAGGAGCATTGGTAGGGGCAACCGCGCCCCAGGTCGAGACTCGAAATAGACCCGGCGTAGCGCCGAACATGGTCCTTCGGACAGAGCGGGATCGGTTGATTGGCCAAGTCGGGCAGCTCCGCCATGTGATCGTAGAGCGGTTTCATTTTTCCTTGCCAGGCGTCGATCAGGATCTCGTCGAGCCGACCGCCCTCAGCCTCGCCGGCGAACAGGCTGACGCCGATCTCCTGGGCATCGCGAAGCGTCTCGTGCAGATCGTCGAGCATGGAAATGCAGCCCGAAACGTGGAACCCGCCGATGCAGACGGGATAACCCCGTGCCCTGAAGGTGCGGGCGATATCCATGGCTCGCGGATACTGGTTTGTTTGCACCCCGACGAGTGCGATCAGGGCGCGGCCGCCGCTGCGCTCGATCTTGCGCATGATGCGGCCGGGTTTGATCCGGCGGTTGGTCTCGTCGAATATCTCGACCCGGATGTCGACGTCTTCGCCCAGCACCTTACGAGCCCGACAATCTTCGGCGATGCCATTTAGGCAGGCCAGCGCATTGGACGGAATCGCGGACCGCAGCCACTGGATCGGATATCCGTCGTCATCGTAGTGCGACGGCTTGATCATCACGATATTCAATATGTGGGGATCGTCAGACGCCATGTCAGGTGTGCTGCTCCCGTGGGCCCAGGTAATTCGCAGCGCATGATGACCCAAGTGGCCCTACGAAAAAACTCCCATTGTTGGCTCACGCTTCCAGCAGCGGCATATAGGGAGCAATATCGGTGTGGTTTCAGGGACCTGCCATGACCGCTTGTGCCGCGGCGGCCGGCTCCCGCCATCGCTGTCCAACGCCAATGCGCGGTGAACACCTCGCCAACGGACGCGGTGGGGGCGCGGGTCCGGCTCGCGGACCTGATCAAAAGTGAGGCATCAGCTGGCGGATTTTACTTGGCTGCTGGAACCGTGCCGCTCCCAGACGCTGGCTCTCCGGTATTGATTGCGGCCGCTTGAAAGCGCACTGATTCGAGCGATACTATTGCGGTTCACCATGTGGACCCGTGCCCTGCCCGAAAGCCCGTCGAACGGGCACATAAGAGGCGGTAAGTTGGGGGCCGTTCGAAAGCTCCTTGGGCGTCTTCTCTGTGCTATCGGAATTCATGACAACCGAATCCTAGATACCTCTTTCGGATTCGGTCCCGGCAGCACGGTCCAAAAACAGCAGTGCAAACGTTGTGGAATGACGACCACGCGACGCGGATGAGCTGGGTAAGTCCTGTGTGTTCAGCTGCGGTTGGCGGTAGCGCTCCGTACCATTGGGGCCAACTCCTTCGGGCGCGTTGGACGCCTAATGGCTGACGAAGACGAAACCGATATGGCTTTGGCCGCAGGGGAAGGCGCCCTGCCAAGCACTGTGACGGACGACTTGGTTGGCTCAGGGATAGCTGACGCCGTCTCCCAGGTTCCGGTCACCGTTTCGGTGAGACTTGGGGTATCGACCATGCAGGTGAGCCAGCTTCTCAAGTTGACTCGTGGTGCCGTCTTGGAGCTGGATCGGGGAGTGGAAGAGCCGATTGACATCTACGTTAACGACCGCCGGATTGCCCGCAGTGAAGTCATCGTAGTCGATGGCAGTCTCGGCGCGACATTAACCGAGGTTCTCGCCAGCAGTGACACCGAGGGCCAAGAATAGGTCGATGGTATGGAACGATTCTTCGCCCTTTCGATCGAAGGTAGCTCCAACGATCTCTTTCTTCGTGACGGAGATGGTCGACTCATCAGGCGCAACTATTGGCTGGATCTGACCGATCGCTCGCTGGTTCTGGCGACGACGCAGGGAATAGGCCGCGTGTTGACAATCGCCCAGAAGAGAGCACACATCGAAGACATCAATCGCCAGCACCTCTGCGATGAGGTTTGTGCTGATGATCGGTGACGTCCGAGGGTGACTGCTGAATGACCGAATCCTTGGCTGAGAAAGGGGTTCACGATGGATATTTATCTGTTGAGCGGGAAAGACCCGAACGACGAGGAGAACCCTGAAAAGACCTGGATTGTCGTCGGCGGGACCGAGATTGAGGCCCGAAAGGCCGTGCCCGGCTACTTCGAGGTCTACGAGGTCGAGGTTCGAACCGGCGACTTGGGAGGGTTCCCCGGGATCCGTGGCTGGTTGGGGCTAGACCGGAAGTGAATGTCGTAAGAAAAGGGCGCTGTTTCCGTCGTCTCCACAAAACTGAAGCCCAAGCTGGAAGCTACAAGAGCAAATCGACCGGATGAACGATCCAAGTTGAGCAGGAATTTGGAATGTCAATCCGATCGACAGATCGATCAACCAAAAGACCACCAATCTCTCGAACTCGTTTATCCTGAGCTCCGATGCGAAAACTGACAGTCAAAGTTGGTGACCGTTTTTTTACAAACTCGAAGGTCCCCGAAAGGCGAAGGGTATTTGAAATGAACTCACGGATCAGCTTCACTAACGGACCGTGGGTCGGTCGGGTTGGGAGTTCCGATGAACACCTTTGAGGCGTTCAAGAAGCGCGTACGACAATCCGTGGAGCAGCGCCTTGAAGAGATTCTGTCGGCGAAAGGCGACACGGAGGTCTGTCGGGCCGCCAAATATGGAGTGCTGGGTGGCGGACACCGTTGGCGTGCCACGGTGACCATCGCCGCGGGAAGCATCTTCGACCGGAACGCCATGACGATCTGCTTGCCGGTTGCATGCGGTGTCGAGATGGCGCATGGCGCGTCTCTGCTGCTGGACGACTTGCCGTCGATGGATGATGCCGATTACCGCCGCGGAAAGCCTAGTGCCCACTTGGTATTCCCGGCCTGGGTCGTCCATCTGGCGCCGATGTTCCTGATCAACACGGCTTACCTGGTGGCGCTCGACAACCCTCTGGCGGCACCTGAACGGCGGCTGGCAGGAGCAATCGAGATGAGCAACGCCGCCCTTTTGATGATCGAGGGTCAGGAGATCGATCTTTCCCAGCCCCAAAGTGATGACGAGCAAGCGACGATGCTCAGGTGCTACCGACGCAAAAGCGGTGCCCTCTATGCCTCGGCCGCGCGGGTCGGCGCGACTTTTTGCGGCGCCGTTGAGGAAGATCGCACCGCGGTCTATGAGGCCTGCATGAACCTTGGATTGTCGTACCAATATCTCGACGATGTGGCCGACGTCGAAGCGGGTCTCGGCGAAGTCGGCAAGGTACCGGGCAACGATGTTGGCAAGCGCACCGCAATTCATTTCTTCGGTGTCGGGGACACCAAAATTGAGGCGAAGAGGTATCAGGAGATTGCGCTTTCATATCTCGATCGGTTTGGCCCCGAAGCCGAAATCCTGCGCAGCCTGACGCGCCATGCAAGTTGGGCCCCGATCTAGCGCAATAAGTGCATTCTGCGGAGATCGTCGGAACGATCTGGTGATTTCAATCCTCGAGAACGAGGTGAAACACCGACGAATCAACCGCCAGGCCAACCCGCAGATCGCCGCTTATCCGGATCGATACACGCTCGCCGTAACGAGCAAGCCGCTGCAGCAGACCGTTGATGTGAGGCCGTTGGCCCTCCGCCAGTTCTTCGATGTGCAGCGTGAGCTTGACGGTGGACTGTCTTAGAAGCTGTTCCAGCCGGCGGCCCGTGCGAGTGAAGAATTGGGGTTCGACGTAACCTCGCAGCGTGACTTCCAGGCGGTCGAAAGCGATACCGGGCACGGAGGAAACGATCAAGCTGCCACGGCTTAGACAGGTGGCAAAGCGGCGTTCGATGAACTCCATCGTCGCTTGAACAGTCGGCCTCTGGCGCCGGCGGTCGCTGCCCAATCGGCGCTCCACGTAGTCGTGCATAGCCAGGCCGGCAATCCAGTCATTGATGATCAACGGCCAGGTTCGCGGAGCGCTGGCGCCGAGCGTGCCGAAGAAGCGAATCCAGCGGTTTGGTCCGCCCGGCAACACACCGAGCGCGAGCAGGCGCACAATGATCGAGAGGCGCTTGGCCAGGGGATAATCACCACGGTAGATGGGTTGACGGAGATCACGGGATTTGTTGCGGATGCGGGCTGAGATGGAGCTGTCGCTGACCAGATCGCGGCACAGATCCTTGTAGGCATCGACCATTTCCACATAGCCCATGCGCTTGGGTATGATGTTGCTGCCGGTGCCGGTATTGTCGCCGTGCGGTGCCTCGGGAATAAGTCTTTTCTCGCGGGCCAAGCGTTCAAAGAGGGGCGTGCGTGGCAGCGCGGTCAGCAGTCCGACCATGGCCACCTGGATGCCGGCAAGCGTTATGAATTGCCGCTGGCGGGCAAAGGTCTCGAGGGTGTCGTTGTCGAAGCCCACGATGAAGCCGCCCAGCACGTCAATTCCGTGGCTGTAGATGCGGCGTACCGAGGCCAGGATATCCTGGCGAGTATTCTGGGACTTGCCGGTCTCTCGCAGGCTCTCCTCATCCGGGGATTCGATGCCAATGAAGACCCATCCGAAATTGGCGGAACGGAGCAAACTCATCAGCTCGTCGTCGCCGGCCAGGTTCAGCGAAGCCTCGGTGCCGAACTGGAACGAATAACGCTGCCGGCGTTGATAATCCACGAGATAGTTCAGCAACTCCTTGGCCTTGGGCAGGTGGCCGATGAAATTGTCATCGACGAAAAACACGTCCTTGGCACCGGAGGCGCGAAGCAGATCGAGCTCGCGTCCAATCTGCTCAGTCGACTTGGTACGAGGCCGCCGACCGAACATGACGATGATGTCGCAGAATTCACAGCGGTAGGGACAGCCGCGGGAGAATTGCAGACCCACACTCAGGTACTTGTCGAGCTGCAACAGATCGAAACGCGGCGTGGGAGAATCGGCCAGATCCACCGTTCCCGATTCCTGGTACTGGCGCTGTGGCGCGCCGGCGACAAAATCGCGGCAGAAAGCTGGCCAAATGTATTCTGCCTCGCCCGCCACGACGGTATCGGCGAGCGCCTCCAAGCCCTCCGGGCAAAGCGAGGCGTAGCTGCCTCCGGCGACGACATAGTGCCCGCGCTTGCGATAGTAATTCAGGAGCTCACATTGGCGCGCGAGTTGGACCGCCATGCCACAGACACCGACGATGTCCGCTTCGGGCTCTAGAGGTATGCTCTCGATGTTCTCGTCAACGACCGTGACGTCCCAGTTCGGCGGGCACAATGCCGCCAACGTAGCCAGACCGAGCGGCGGGTTCAGCGCCCGCTTCCCCGGCAAGATCTTGTTCAGCGCCCAGCGAAAACTCCAGAAGCTTTCAGGGAATCGGGGATTGATGAGCAACAGCCGGACACGACGCTGCACGGAGGGTGCCGTTCTGGTGGCGGCGTCGGCCGGGAACACGTTCACAGCGCGGGTGTTCCCCCCAGAAACTTCAGACGCTGAAGGAATTTGCCATTCCGGCCGTCGCTGGGCACACCCACGCTATCGTCCCCCCTTAAGGGCCCTGAAATATTACGCGATCCGTGATGGCAGCGCTAGTCGGGTCGGGAAAGCCCCATCGGCATGGGGATTACCTGCCGGGATCATCGTCCCGACGTTCCTGCAACGCTCACCACCATCGCATTTTGCGACAGCAGCTTGCGGTGGTTTGAAGCCCGCACCTGACTGCCGGCTCCGAGGGGCCCACAATCATCATCTCGTACAGTTGCGCACCGTCATACTCGGACGGCGCTCGTGACACACGACCCTAAGCGGTCGTTTCGGCGGTCGGGCATTTCATCGGGGGGCGCCAACCACTCGAGCCCCGCGCCGAGATCCAAGCGGGATTGCGATCGAGCCGAGGTCTAAAATCTATTTTCCCGATCGATCGATTAACATTTGTGATTGACCGCCACCGTCCAACCCGTCAGAGTCGGAACAGTGTCCATGGGCTCTGGGCGAACCACTTGAAGACAACTGCAAGATAAATCAAGGCGGTTGGGTGGTGTCCGTCTGGGAGCGGGGCGACCTTAGACCGAGCCCTTTCCAGATCGAGCGGCTGGTGAGTTTGCTTCATCCCGGCTTCGGTAAGGCAGGCATCTGGCTCCGGGCGAGAGGGTCTTTTCCAGGCTCGTGGGCACGCCAGAGGGACACCGGACCACCACCGGGGAGCCTCCGCCTACGGCCATGTTGGAGGTCGTCCGAGCCCATCGCGAGACGCTGATCTGCTGGTAGCCGTTTGACGCCCGGGTCGGCCCTTTGGCCCCGCGGACCGAAAAAGTGTGGACCACGACTTTAGCGCCAAGCGGTGCTTTGCTTTAACGATTTCACATCAAAGACGCACCATGAGCAGATACGAAAACTATTCCGAGGCAGCGAAATACTACGACAAGACGCGCGTGCCCACTGGCGGCGAGACTTTGATCGGCGTGTTGGAACTTTCGAGGCAATCAGGTTCCGAGTTCCGGCTTCTCGATGCCGGCTGCGGTACTGGCGCCTATTCGGAACTTGTGCTGCCTCACGTCGACCGCATCGACGCCATCGACATCAACCCCGACATGCTCGCCGTGGGACGGAAGAAGTTCGCAAATGGCGCTCCCGATGCCTGTATTACCTTCCATCAAGGCAGCATCGAGAATTTGCCTTTTGAAGCGGTGCAGTTCGATGCGGTGATGTTCAACCAGGTACTTCATCACCTGGAATCAGCCCAGGAAGGCGATTTTTCCGGTCACCGGAATGCTCTTGCCGAGGCCCACCGTGTACTCCGTTCCGGCGGTGTCGTCATCGTCAATTGCACCAGCCACGAGCAGCTTCGCCACGGCTATTGGTACCTGCACCTGATTCCGACGGCGCTCCGTGCCCTTCATGACCGTTGCATCCCGGCGGCAAAGTTGGAGGCGATGCTGAGCGAAATTGGCTTCGCCGTAGAGGGCCGTTTCGTGCCACTCGACGGTGTCCTGCAGGGCGCGGCCTATGTCGACGCCGAGGGGCCGCTCAAGCCGGAGTGGCGCAAAACTGAATCGAGTTGGGCGCTGGCGCCGGAGGAGGAAATTGCCTCCGCCGAAGCCAAGATTCGAGAGCTCCGGAAGAGTGGCGACCTGGATACCTATATGGGCGAATTCGACGCCAAGCGCCGCCAAGTCGGTCAAACGACGTTTTTCGTGGCGCGGAAGGTTTGAAGAGCGGAAGTCATCGTAGTCGATGGCCGCGTCGGAGTGACGTTAACCGAGGTTCTCGCCAGCAGTGACGCTGATGGCCAGGAACAGGGCGACGCATTGAACGCACAAGCCATGAACGAAGTCCACCAACAGCTTTCCCGCATTCCCCGGTTTGCCGGCACGCCGCCCGAGGCCTTCGCCATCAAGGGCCTCGGCGGGCTGACCAACAAAAACTACAAGGTCATCGTGGACGGCGAATCCTACATGCTGCGCATCGCCGGCGAGGGAACCGGCGAGTACATCGACCGAAAGGCGGAAGCGGTCAATGCCAAGGTTGCCATTGAGGCCGACGTCAACGTCGAGGTGCTGTTCTTCGAGGCCGGCAACGGTTTGCAACTGACCCGCTTCATCGAAGGCGCGGCGACCCTGGACGCCGAGCGGTTCAAAAACATGGACTCGGTCGCCCGGGCCGCCCGCGCGTTTCGGAAAATCCATTCCTGCGGCGACCTGTTCGCCAACGAATTCAACATCTTCACCATGGTGGACGAATACCTGGTCCTGCTGAAAAAGAAGGGTGCCCGCATCCCCGACGGCTACGAGGAGGTGCAGGCGGAGGCGGAGGCCGTGCGCGCCGCCCTGGCCACCCGACCGGCGGGACTGGTCCCCTGCCACTGCGACCCGGTGGCCGAGAATTTCCTGGATACCGGTGAGCGCATGTACATCGTCGATTGGGAGTACGCTGGCAACAACGATCCGATGTGGGACCTAGGCGCTCTGTCGGTGGAGGCCGAATTCGACGCCGACCAGGACGCGGCCCTGATGGAATCCTATTTCGAAGGCCAACCGCCGGCCGACCAAGTCGGTCGGATGGTCATGTACAAGGCGATGAGCGACCTGTTGTGGACCCTGTGGGCGGTCATCCAGGTGGTCAACGAGAACCCGGTTGAAGACTTCCGGGCCTACGGTCTCGGCCGCTTCGAACGATGCAAAGCGCTGATGGCGTCACCCGTGTTCGCAGGGCATCTGGTGGCGGCGTGCGATGGTTGACCATCACGCTTAGTTGGCATATCGAGGCGCTGAACACACTGTTGCGGTGGTTCGGGGAAGCGACATCGGCCGTCGAACTGGATCCTACCGGAACGTCCGATGTTGGCCACTCGCGACGGTTCGGACTTGTGCTCGGCACGAGGGCTTTGCCCCTGTAAGTCGACCTCCCCGTCAGCACTTAATGAGCGGAACAGGGACGCTTTTGCAAACGCCTACTTCTGGAAGGCAAATTCTTGGCGTAGACTTTTTGGTATCCGCTCCCACAACTCGGCACAAAGGCCAGGGGAAAGGTTGTTTCGCCAGGCATCGGGATCGCCTTCACGAAAATTGTCCCAGCTATCTACTCCCGAACCAAGGCGCTCCAGACGATATTCAAGATCGTGGGGTGAAAATTCTGCGCCAAAGAACTCCAAAACAGATTGGAAAAACGCTTGTGGATTGTTGGTGAATTCATCATAGGAAAGAAGCTTGATCGTTAGTTTTTCAGTACCTCCGTCTATCACTTTCACCCAATCATAGATCCAGTTGACCATACCGACATATCCTGGGATTTCCTCCCACGCCAATGTTTCAATTTCTTCATTCAATAATCTCAGATCCTCGTTCGTTTGCTGATTTGATTCGGCGAACGATCGCGCCTTTCTCTTGCTTGCATGTAGTGAAGAAAAAAACGCCTGGCGAGGGTCGCGAATTTGGACTGCAATTCGTTCAATTCCCGAGTCGACAAGGGCTCTGAGATTCTCGCTCGTCGGCTGGGTATGTTCATGGGTGACAGCCCCTCCTTTCGCCAGCACATTTGCCCACCTTTCAATCACACGTCCAAAATACGTAGTTCGAGCGACGGGTGCCGATAGAAAGTCACCTAGGAAATACGAAACGGCGGCACTTGCCGACTTCGGCAACGCCACACAGGCAAATGTAGGAACGCCGCGCGCTATTGCCGAAGCCTGTTCCCGCGCGAATTGGTCCTGCCACAATATGTATTGAAAGATCGTGAGAAGATCCTGATCTGCTCCGGGAGCGAACTCCGTCGCCGCCATATGCTCATATGCCTTATCATTATTACCAAAGCGGTCGTTAATCATCGCAGCATAATAATCGATCGCCATGTGACCTGGTACGATTTCGTATAAGCGATCAATGTTTTTCAGTATTGCTTCGTAATCGCCGGATTGGAGCTGCCCTTCCATTTCCAAAAGAAGGGTAGCCACATCAAGATTCCCGGCAAATTTCATAATAACGGAAAATTTGTCGGAATCTGGCATGCTTTTACCTGATCAGCTTTCCGCTCCGAAATTATCGGGCGACAGATTGCTAGGGCCAAACCTGGACGTAAGCCGAGCGCTCACGCTCGGAGACGGCGCCGAAGTTGGCTTCGTATTCGCGCTTCAATTGGGCGAATTCCTCCGATTCGAGGAAACGCTCGAAAGTGACCTCGTCGACAAATTCGTAGTGCGCCTGGTAGTGCCACTTGTCGTCGCCTAACAGGCGCTTGTAGCGCTTGGCACTGACGGCGCCGTTGAAGCGCAGCAGCTGGGGGCAGTGCTCGGATTCGTACCAGCGATTGAAGGCTTCTTCCTGGTCCGGGGTGATGGTGGCCTTGACGACGAAAAGCACGGGCGGCATGGCGGGTTCCTTTGCCTCGGGCTGGGGGATCGCTAGAGTGGAACGATTGAGCTGAGCGATCAATGGAACAGCGACATGCGCCTCGAGAACAAGACCGCTGTCGTCACCGGTGGCGCCCAAGGCATCGGCCTGGCCATCGCCCGACGCTTTGCCGCCGAAGGTGCCGCCGTGGTGCTTGGAGACCTGCAGGCCGAAAAGGGTGAGGCGGCAGTGGCCGAGATCGCGTCAGAGGGCGGTGCGGCACTATTCGTGCACTGTGACGTGGGCGAGTCGAACGAATCCGGCGCCCTGGTCGAGGCCGCAGCCGAACGCTTCGGCCGCCTCGACATCTGCATCGCCAACGCCGGCATCAGCCATCGCGCCGAATTCCTCGAACTCGAGCCTGCCGACTTCGAACGCGTCATGCGGGTCAACCTGATGGGCGTCTTTCACGTCGGCCAAGCGGCGGCCCGGCAGATGGCCGCCCAAGGCGGCGGCGGCGCCATCGTCAACATGGCCTCTATCAATGCCCTGACCGGCATCCCCGATCAGGTGCCCTACGGCGTCAGCAAGGCTGCCGTCAACGGCCTCACCCGGCTGATGGCCATCGCGCTGGCCGACCGCGGCATTCGCGTCAATTCCATCGGCCCGGGCAGCGTCTCGACCGAACTCTCGCGCGCGATGGTCTTCAATGATCCGGAAAAGAAGCGCACGGCGCTCAGCCGCACGCCGCTCGGCCGCCTGGCCGAGGTCGACGAGATCGCCGCCGTGGCCCTCTTCCTGGCCAGCGACGAGTCGTCGTATGTCACCGGGCACTGCCTCTACGCCGACGGCGGCCGGTTGCCGCTGATGTACACGGTACCGGTCGGAAACTAGTTCGCCGACGCCTTAGAATTCAGCCGCCAGTCCCGGCACTTTCACGCGTACTCGATAGAGTGCCGTCGAGCAGGCCAGGAAAAGACTGCACATGTCGTCGTCGCCCCAAGTGAAGTTGGCCGTCACCGCCGGCGTGCGGATGACACCCAGGCAGTTGGCGTCCCGGTCGAAAACATGGACGCCGCCGGGCCCCGAGCAATAGACGTTTTCGGCGCTGTCGATCTTGAGGCCGTCGGGCCCGCCGTCGCCCTCGCCGGTGGTCTCGGCCCAGAGCCGGCTGTTGGAGATGGAGCCGTCAGCGCCGACGTCGAAGACGCGGATGTGCATGCGTTCTGTGTCGTTGACGAAGAGCCGGCTTTCATCCAGCGAAAAACAAAGCCCGTTGGGCTGGGCGAAATCGTCGGCCAGCAGCATCAGGGTCTGGTTTTGGGGTGCAATGCGATAGACGCCCTGGAAGTCGAGCTCCTGGGCCCGCGGCACGCCGAAATATTCGTTGCGGCCGTAAGTCGGATCGGAGAAGTAAATGGCACCGTCGCGCTTGACGATGATGTCGTTGGGGCTGTTGAGCTCCCGATCGCCGTAGTGCGAGGTCAGCACGCTGATCGAGCCGTCGGTCTCGGTGCGGCTGACGCTGCTCGTGGCGTGCTCGCAGGTGACGATGCGGCCCTGGCGGTCCCAGGCGTTACCGTTGGCCATGTTACTCGGTCTGCGGAACGTGGTAATGCCCTCGGCGGCGCTCCAGCGACGCATGTGGTTGCCCGGCATGTCGCTGAAGATCAGATACTTCTCGCGCGGGTGCCAGATCGGCCCCTCGGTGAAATCGAAGCCCGAGCCCAACTCCTCGAATTCAACGTCGTCGCCAACTACCGCACGGAAGCGGTCGTCACGAACTTCGACGCTCATGATGCCTCCTCGTTAAGCTGCTTGACCGACTTGTTGCCGACGTACCATTCCTCGGCCGTGATGTCCTGGAAGACCACCCAAATGGCCTCTTTTGGGATCTCGGTGACGTCGTTGATGGTGTCGACGACGCGGCGGCTGATCTCGTCCTTGCGCTCTTGGCTGTGGCCCTCGACGATGCGGATGTTGACGAACGGCATTATGATCCTCCCGTTATTGCTGACAGGGATAATAACAAGTTTACCGGGAGATCGACACATATGCCGCTACTAGGTCAGGCCTTTCTCGCAATCTGGAACGACGTCACACCGGGTTGGGACGATGAGTTCAACCTCTGGCACACGCGTGAGCACATCCCCGAGCGGGTGGGCGTCAAGGGCTTTCTGCGCGGCCGGCGCTACGTCGACTGGCAAGCCGAGCGACAGCGCTATTTCATGCTCTACGAGGCCGAAGACCTCGAGGTCTTCCGCGGCCCCGACTACCTGGAGCGCCTCAATAACCCCTCGCCATGGACGCAGCAGGTGATGCCCGAGTTTCTCAATTTCGTGCGCGGCGCCTGCCGGTCGCTGGTCTCCGGGGGGCTCGGTGTTGGCGGTGCCATGGCGACGTTGCGGTTTAGCCAAGCCTCAGCGGGGGAGAAGCTGGTTGGGCTGGCCCCGGATCTCCTTGAGTTGCCAGGCGTCACCGCGGTCCACGTCGGATTGGCCGAAGACGCCGTCACCAACCAAACCACCAACGAGCGCAAGATGCGCGCAGCCACCGATGACCGGAGCTTCGCCGCCCTGGCCCTGATAGAAGGCCTGGGCCGTCTTGAACTGACGGCCCAAATGCCAACCATCCAGGCGGCGGTGGCGGAACTGCCCGACGGCGCGCCCGAGATCGGGCTCTACGACGCGGCGTTCATCCTCGACGGGACCTAAATCGCTTCAGTCTCGCCGGTAGCTCACCAACTCGATCGTCGTGCCCCAAGGCGCGCGGGTGTAGCGATAGCGGTCGTCCGGCCCGCATTCCGGGTCGGGCATGCGGTGGGGCCCGCTCATGAGCTCGCCGCCGTTTTCCTCGATGCGCCGGCAGGCGGCATCCATGTCGTCGACGAAGATGGCCAAGTGTTGCAGGCCATAGTCGCTGGGTCTTAGCGGCGGTTGCTGCTCAGGCGCCCAATATTCGAATAGTTCGATCCGCGGCCCCTCGCGCAGTTGCAGCATGCGGGCCGCCCGCATCTCGGCACCGGCCGGCAGGCCGAGGCTCTGCTCGACCCTCTCGCCCTTGGCCGGCTTGGCGCTCTTGGCCCAAACCTCCTGTTCGATTTCAGCTCCGAAGACAGTCGCGAAATAGGCCGTTGCGGCCTCCAGGTCGGGAACCGTGATGCCGATGTGGTCAAGTCCACGGCTGAGGTTTTTGCTGTCGGTCATGGCGATCTTTGCTCCAGGCGATAAGATCGACATGGTAGGAGCGGAATTTCCAGGGAGCGAGAGATATCGTCATGAGCGTACCCATCGCCGTCATCGGCGCCGGCATCATCGGCGCCCGCCACGCCCGCCTGGCCGCGGCGGAACCTGAATGCCGCCTGGTCGCCTTGGTCGATCCCGCCCCAGCGGCCGCCGAGCTGGCAGCCGAGTTGGGTGTGCCGCATTACGCCGAGCCCGAAGCCATGCTGGCGACCGAGACTCCGGAAGGCGCGGTCATCGCCGTACCCAACGATTTGCATGCGCCGGTGGGGATCATGTGCGCCGAGCGCGGAATCCATTTGCTGATGGAAAAGCCGGTGGCCGAAAGCGTCGCCGTGGGCCGCAGCATCGTCGAGGCGGCGGAGCGCGCCGGTGTCGCCATGATGGTTGGCCACCACCGCCGCTTCGACCCGGCCCTGGAGGCAGCAAAGCGCATTGTGGCCGACGAGATCGGTGGCCTGATCGCCGTCTCTGCCATGTGGTCGGCGCGCAAGCCGGACCCCTACTACGAAGTCGCCTGGCGCCGCCAGGCCGGCGGCGGTCCGGTACTGATCAACATGATCCACGACATCGATGCCCTGCGCCACATCTGCGGCGAAATCGTCAGCGTCTACGCCGAGACCGTGCCCAGCCGACGCGGCCACCCGGTGGAAGACACGGCCGCCGTGGTGCTGCGCTTTGCCAGCGGAGCCTTGGGCACCATCACGCTTTCAGATGCCGCGCCCTCGCCTTGGGGCTGGGAGGCCGGCACCGACGACAACCCTGGCATCGCCGCCTCGGGCCAAAACTGCTACCGCTTCGTAGGCGCCACGGGTTCGCTGGATTTTCCCAATCTCACGCTGTGGCGCCATCAGGGAGAAATACCCGGCGGCTGGCAGTTGCCCTACGTCAGCGAACAGCGCCCGCTGGGCGAGCGCGATTCCCTGGCCTGGCAAATGCGCCACTTCTGCCGCGTCGTGCGCGGAGAAGAACAACCCCGCGTTTCTGGCCGCGACGGCCTGGCTACTCTGGCCGCCACCATGGCGGTGCACCACTCCGCCAGCAGCGGCGGCCCTGTCAGCCCCGACAAGTAAGGGGCGTTCGAGCTTGGCGATCACGGTTTTTTGTCTGGGTCTGGGCAAGGCTTTTGGGCTAGACCGGTGGCGGAAAGGAGGGCAGTATCCTTTCCGACTGCAATTGGGGCGTGAAAAAGGTGACATGATGGTACCAAAGTTTGTCCAACGCTTGGCTTTTGTCTTGGTCCGATATTTCCCAGATAGCATTCGTATCGTAGCAAATCGTAGGCGAACCCGACCACCGATGGAAGGAATTTTGCTCTGCGGTCATTCGGC
>NZDS01000206.1 GCA_002690215.1 Rhodospirillaceae bacterium
AAATTACCGTCGGGACCCAATAGCCGGGAGAGCGAAACAATCCGAGCAAGGTGACCCGGCAATGAGCGACAGTCAGGCGTATCATTGGCTGGCGCCCCCGTCATCCCCGTCATTGTCGCGAAGCGCCGTCAGTATCGCCTCCTCCAACGACACCGGCCGAATCTCCAGATCGCGAAAGGTCACACCGCTTGTCACCAACTCACGAACCAGCTTGTCGGCATCCTCGGTCAACAGGGCGTGGCGGTCTTCGACGCTCTCCGAGCCGGCTACGCCGGCCAGCGGGGGAAGTTCCGATACCCGCAGATGCACGCGCTTCAATCCGACACGAGCGCGAATCTCTTCGACCCCGCCCTGCAGCCGAACGCGGCCGTGATCGATCAGAACCACCCGGTCGGCCAACGCTTCAGCCTCTTCCAAATAGTGGGTGGTGAGCAACAAAGTGCCGCCCGTAGCGGTAAAATCCGCCATAACGCTCCAAAGTTCGCGGCGCACGCCGGCATCGAGACCGGTGGTCGGCTCGTCCAGAAACACCGCGCCCGCATTGCCGGCGAATGCCAGGGCCAACGCGAGGCGCCGTTTTTGCCCACCAGACAAACCCCCGGTTTGCCGGTCCACGAAATCCGCCAAGCCAAACCGTTCGATCAATTCCGTCGTCGCCAGAGGATTGGGGAAATGGGAGCGAACCAATTCGATGATTTCGCGGCCATGCAAGCGCAGCGGGAAGGCGGTGTCTTGCGGCGTTGCGCCGATATTGCCCCGCGCTGCCGCATCTCGGGGATCGCGGCCAAATAATCTGGCCTCGCCGCGGTCGGGCCAGCGCAGCCCGAGAAGAAGATTGATGGCGGTGGTTTTACCCGCCCCATTCGGGCCCAAAAGGGCGACGATTTCACCCTCGGCGACGGTCAGCGAGATCCCACGTAGCGCTTCCGTGGCGCCAAATCGCTTGTGGGCGTCGGCTAACTCAGCGACGGCGCCAGCCCATGTTTCTCCCCGAGTCATGCCGGCCGTCGTGGTTTGGAGCTTTTGCGGATTTCCAGTACCTCCTGCTCTGGAATGCCCAGCCAACGGAGAAACGAGTGATGCGCGTCCGGTGCGTTGACTTCGAAGGCCTCATGCCAGCGCTGCATGTCCGCGTCGCTCATGCCTGAGGAGCGAAGAATTTCGACAAAGGCGCCGCGTTCGATGGCGATGCTTGGGTCGATATCGCCGCCCTGCCGCATCAAGCCCAGAATGGCCCGCTGTTGAATGCGCAATTCGGCAATCTGGTTCTCCAGTTCCGCCAGTCGGTTGCGGAACAGGCCCGTATTCGATGCAGCCGGTTTGTCCAGCAGTTCACCAATTTCGGCCAACGTGAGACCGGCGTTCTTGTAGGTACAAATCTGTCGCAGCCGTGCCACGGCTGCCTCGTCATAAAGGCGGTAGCCGGCCTGAGAGCGGGCCGAGGGGCGCAACAGGCCGATACGGTCGTAATAGAGCAGCGCGGTACGCGACAGGCGGAACATTGCCGCCAGTTTGCGTATTGTGATCATCCCTGTGCCGGTTCTCTTGTCAGTGCGGCGATGGTGGCGGTAACGGCGATCAAGGCGGCGGCGGACAAGATACCTCTGACCGCCATAGCGTGGGATGCTCCCAGGTGCAGCAAGCCGTCATGCATTAGTCCGGTCACCGCCATCCCAAGGGGTAGGCTGGAGCCGCCCATGGCCTGAGCGGCGCCCATGATACCGCCCCTCTCCTCTTCCGGAGAGATTAATTGCAGCTCGGTCATCAGACTTACGATGACAAGGCCAATGCCGACGCCAACGCCAAACAGGCAAATGACGGCTACGATCACGGCGGATGTGGCGCCCAGCAAGCCAAACAGCACGCCAACCGCCGCCGACACCATGGCGATCCGGCGGAACCGGTTGCGGGGCGGTTTCAGCGCGCCCGCGACCACGAATCCGAGCATTATGCCGGCGGTGTAGGTGGCTATGAACAAGCCAAACCAAGCATCCGCGATCTCCAGGATATGTTCCGCATAGTAGGGCAACAGGATTGGCAGGCAGGAAAGGCAGAGGTGAAAGGCCGCGATCAGCAACAACAACGCCCGCATCCGAGGCTCGTGCCAGACCCGCCCCAGCATGGCCAGGGTATCCTTGAACAGGGAATTTGGGCTCTCGATTGCCGGTGCTGGCTGCCGCCTGGGCACCTTGATCCAGAATTCCGAGATGGCTGAGGCGAGAAAGGACAGAGCGTTAATCGTGAAGGCGCCGCCGACGCCCAGCATGGCGAACAGCAAACCGCCCAGCCCTTGTCCCACGACCCTGCCGCCAACCCGGCTGAATTGATGCGCGGCATTGCCTTTCTCCAGTTGCGCCGCGGCGACCAGAGAGGGGATCAAGGCCGACACGGCGGGCCCGAAGCAAGATGCAGACAGGCCAAGCACCACATTGCCAATACATAGAGCCGTAATCGCCAGCGCCGGTTCAACGTCGACAAGCACCACGATCAAGACGCAACCGACCACCGCGGCGCTGACCAGGTCCGAGAGAATGATCACGCGCAAACGGCCGAAGCGGTCCGCGATACGGCCTCCGAACGGAGCCAGCAAGGCTTCCGGCAGGCCCGTAAGCAACATGGCAAGCCCCATGATAGCCGCCGAGCCGGTCAGCTCCTTGATCCAAAGCAGCATGGCGATATCAAAAATCTGGTTGCCCAGGTTGGTGACGAATTGCCCCTGCATCAGCAATGCCAAGTTTCGGACAGGTCTACAAGACGTCATCGTTCGCGACCTCCATGCCGGCAAAATGCGGTATGAAGGCGCTCTATAAACTATGAAGCTATAGACAGGTCAAACGCCGCAAGGCGCAACATCGAGCCCGCTCAAGGCTGGTGCCAAATCTTGCTCTTGGATTGGCTGCGGGCTAGCCGACCCCGTGGAGGCCGGCCGAAATCCTGGCCGCGGCTGGTTACTCCGCCGCCTCGCCCGCCGTCGGCAGTTTGTGGTCGGCGTACTCCTCGCGGAGCTGGGATTTCAGCAGCTTCCCGGTGGCGGTGTGGGGCAGTTCCTCGACCACCAGTACGTCGTCGGGCATCCACCACTTGACGATCTTGTCCTCGAGATAGGTCAGCATCTCGTCCTTGCCGATCTGGCTGCCGGGATCGCGCACGATCAGCAGCAGCGGCCGCTCGTCCCAGCGCGGGTGAGGCACGCCGATGACGCAGGCCTCGGCCACCTCGGGATGGCCGACGGCGGCGTTCTCCAGGTCGATCGAGCTGATCCACTCGCCGCCCGACTTGATGACGTCCTTGGAACGGTCGACGATCTGGATATAGCCCTGGGCGTCGATGTTGCAGACGTCGCCGGTATCGAACCAGTCGTCGGCGTCCAGCACATCGCCGCCTTCGCCCTTGAAGTAGCTGTCGCAGATCCAAGGACCGCGCACCAGAAGGTTGCCGAAGGCGACGCCATCACGCGGCAGCTCCTTGCCATCGTCATCGACGATCTTGATCTCGACGCCGTAGATGCCGCGGCCCTGCTTGACCTGGATGTCGTAGCGTTCCTGAGCCGGCAGGTCCCCGACGCCGGCCTTGAAAGTGCCGACGCTGCCCAGCGGACTCATCTCGGTCATGCCCCAGGCGTGGATCATGCGGCAGTCGTGCTTTTCTTCGAACTCCTCGATCATCGCGCGGGGCACCGCCGAGCCGCCGGAAACCACGCGCTTGACGTGCTCCAGCGTAGTGCCGGTCTCGCGCATGTAGGTGAGCAGCATGAGCCAGACCGTGGGCACCCCGGCCGTAAAACTGACCTTTTCCTGGTCCATGAGTTTCCAGACGCTCTCGCCGTCCAGGTGGGGGCCGGGAAAGACCATCTTGGCACCAGCCATAGCGGCGGCATAAGGGATGCCCCAGGCGTTGGCGTGGAACATCGGCACAATCGGCAGGATGGTGTCGCGGCTGTTGATGCCCAGCACGTCAGGCATACAGGCGGCCCAACTATGCAGCACCGTCGAGCGGTGGGCGTAAAGCACACCCTTGGGATTACCGGTGGTGCCAGAGGTGTAACAAAGGGAGGAGGCCGTCGTCTCTTCGAAGCTTGGCCATTCCAGGTCGTCGTCGTTTTCCTTGATAAGGGTCTCGTAGCAAAGCGCATTGGGCAGGCTGGTCTCGGGCATGGTCTCTTCGTCAGTCATGACGATGTAACCCTCAACGCTCTCGAAGGTGGGTGCCAGTTGCTCGACCAGCGGCACCAGGTTGCTGTCGAGGAAAAGAAATTTGTCCTCGGCGTGGTTGACGATATAGGTGAGCTGCTCGGCAAAGAGCCGTGGGTTGAGGGTGTGGCAGATCGAGCCCATGCCCGAAGTGGCGTAGTAGAGCTCGAAATGGCGGTGCGTGTTCCAGGCCAGGGTGCCGATGCGATCGCCCAGCTTGACGCCAAAGCCGGCCAGAGCCTTGGCCATGCTCTTGGCTCGGCTTTGCGATTCGCCGTAGGTATAGCGGTGGATCGGGCCCTCGACCGTCTTGGTGACAATTTCGGTATCGCCGTGGAATTCGGCGGCGTAATCGATCAGCGTCGAGATCAGAAGCTGTCGTCCCTGGATCAGTCCGCGCATGTCGGGGCTCCCTGTAGACCCGGAACTTCTCCGGGCAATTGTTGCAACGACGCAATTTTCCATAGCCGACGGCAGGATTCAACAGAGACGGTCCCGGCAAGCCGGCGAGAACCCCGATTTGGCCCTGGTTTGGCGCCGATTTGCGCCCTTCATGGTTTGGTGTAGGATGCCCGAAATCTACTCCGGTAACGTTTTGGAAAGAGGTTTCGATGTCCGCTTCCGCCCCCCTGTTGGCCGGCAAAAAAGGCCTGATCATGGGAGTCGCCAACGAACGCTCATTGGCTTGGGGCATCGCCCGGGCGGTGGCCGATCAGGGTGCCGAATTGGCCTTCACCTACCAAGGTGAGGCCCTGGAAAAAAGAGTCGTGCCGCTGGCCGCCAAGGCCGGGTCGGAGATCGTCATGCCTTGCGACGTATCCGATCTCGACAGCATCGACGCAGCCATGACGATGGTCGAGGAAAAGCTCGGCCAGCTCGACTTTTTGGTCCACGCCATCGCCTATTCGGATCGCGACGAGCTCAACGGCCGCTATATCGACACCACACCGGACAATTTCGCCAAGTCTCTGAACATCAGCTGCTATTCCTTCACTGCCGTTTGCCAGCGCGCCGAGCGGCTGCTGAGCGACACTGCCAGCCTGTTGACGCTCTCTTACGTCGGCGCCGAGCGGGTGACGCCGCACTACAACGTCATGGGCGTGGCCAAGGCGGCGCTCGAGGCCAGCGTGCGCTACCTGGCCAGCGACCTGGGTCCGCGCGGCATCCGCGTCAACGCCATTTCGGCCGGGCCGATCAAGACCCTGGCGGCCTCGGGTATCGGCGATTTCCGCTATATCCTGAAGTGGAACGAGCTCAATGCACCGCTTAGGCGCAACGTCACCACCGAGGATGTGGGCGGGGCCGCGGTCTATCTGCTCAGCGATCTCGGCCGCGCCGTCACCGGCGAGGTGCATCACGTCGACTGCGGTTACCACGTGGTCGGCATGAAGGCTGCCGACGCCCCGGACATCGCCACGGTCTAGGTGGCTCTCCAGCCTCATATCTCCCAGCCCCTAACTCATGTCCCACAACACCTTCGGCCACCTCTTCCGCGTCACCACCTGGGGCGAAAGCCACGGCCCGGCCATCGGCTGCGTCGTCGACGGCATGCCGCCCGGGCTGGGCTTGACCGAAGCTGACATCCAGCACTGGTTGGATCGCCGCCGACCCGGTCAGAGCCGTTTCGTCAGCCAGCGCCGCGAGGCCGATCATGTGCAAATCTTGTCAGGCGTTTTTGAAGACCGCACCACCGGCACGCCGGTGTCGCTGCAAATCGACAACACCGACACCCGCAGTGCCGACTACGAGGCCATCAAAGACCTCTACCGGCCGGGCCATGCCGATTTCACCTATGAGCGCAAATACGGCCACCGCGACTGGCGTGGCTCGGGCCGCGCTTCGGCCCGCGAGACGGCGTGTCGCGTGGCGGCCGGGGTGTTGGCCCGCAAGGTGCTGGGCGAGGGCGTGGTAGTGCGCGGCGCCCTGGTGCAGATGGGTGAGCGGCACATAGACCGCGCCGCCTGGTCTTGGACGGCGGTGGAGGAAAACCCTTTCTGGTGTCCCGACGCGGCGGCCGCCACAGCCTGGGAAAACTATCTCGACGAGGTGCGCCGGGCCGGATCCTCGGTCGGCGCCGTTATCGAGGTCCAGGCCAGCGGCTTGCCAGCCGGCCTGGGGGCGCCCGTTTACGGCAAGCTCGACGCCGAGCTGGCGGCGGCCATCATGAGCATCAACGCCGTCAAGGGCGTCGAGATCGGGGCCGGCTTTGGCGCTGCGGCGCTTCGGGGCGAAGATAACGCCGACGCCATGCGCCCGGGCAACGACGGACCGAAGTTTCTCAGCAACAACGCCGGCGGCATCCTGGGCGGCATATCGAGCGGCCAGGACATCGTGCTGCGCTTCGCCGTCAAGCCGACCTCGAGCATCCCGACTCCGGTGCCCAGCATCGACCGCCGCGGCGCTGAAGTCGAGGCCGCCACGGGTGGCCGCCACGATCCCTGCGTCGGCATTCGCGCCGTGCCGGTGGGCGAGGCCATGGTGGCCTGCGTACTGGCCGACCAGCTATTGCGCCAGCGCGCCCAGTGCGGCTGATCCGACTTCAACTCCAATCAGTCAGAGGATTTTCATGCCCCAACCCGACCACATTACCGCCCTCGATCTCAAGGAACCCGAGGTGCTCGACGCCGACCTGGAGAAATACTACGCCAAGTGCATGGAAAAGCTGGGGATGGTGCCCAACGTCATCCGGGCCTATGCCTGGAACCCGGAAAAGCTGCGCAGCTTCATTTCATTCTACAACGCGCTAATGCTCGGAGATTCCGGGCTGAGCAAGCTCGAACGCGAGATGATTGCCGTCGCAGTGTCGTCGAGCAACCGCTGCTACTACTGCCAGGTGGCCCACGGTGCCGCGGTGCGCGAGTTGTCGGGCGATGCCGTGCTGGGCGAGCTGATGGTGATGAACTACCGGGTGGCCGAACTGGAGCCACGTCAGCGCGCCATGCTCGATTTCGCGGTCCGGCTGACCGAAGAATCCCACAAAGTCGGCGAAGAGGACCGCCAGCACCTGCGTGACCTGGGCTTCAGCGATGCCGACATCTGGGATATCGCCGAGGTGGCGGGTTTCTTCAACATGTCCAACCGCCTGGCATCAGGCATCGACATGATTCCCAACCCGGAATACCACGGCCAGGCACGCTAGAGGATCCGCCGGGCGGCCTTGCCAATGGCGGCCGATAGCCCTATGAATCGCCGCGCCGCCAGCCCCTCAGCAGCAGGAGTATGAGAGATGAAGGTCGCCAGCTTCAGCCATCAAAACCGGGATAGTTATGGCGTCGTCAACAACGACGGTATCGTCGACGTGGGCCGCGAGCTCGGTGCCAAATACGCCGGTCTGCGTCAAGTTTTGGAAGCCGGGGCGCTTGACGAACTGGCGGCAGCGGCAGCCGGCAAAACCGCAGACGTGGGTTTCGACGACGTCACTCACCTGCCGGTGATCGGCGATCCGGCCAAGATTATTTGCATCGGTCTGAATTACGACGACCACCGCAAGGAAGGCGGCGCCCAGGAAGTCGACAATCCTACTCTGTTCACCCGCTTCGCCAACAGCCAGGTCGGCCACGGCCAGCCCGTCATAGCCCCCAAGGTATCCGACAAGGTCGATTACGAAGCCGAATTGGCCGTCATCATCGGCCGCCGGGGGCGGCACATCGGTGAGGACGAGGCTCTCGACTATGTTGCCGGCTACGCCTGCTACAACGACGTCAGCATCCGCGACTGGCAGCGCCACACCACGCAGTTCACACCGGGCAAGAACTTCGTCGGTAGCGGCCCCTTCGGCCCCTGGATGGTGACCGCCGACGAGATCCCCGATCCTCAGAAGCTGGGGATCACGCTCCGCCTCAATGGTCAGGAGATGCAGAAAGCCAACACCGACCTGATGATCTTCCCGGTGCGCACGCTGATCAACTACATCTCGCGCTTCACCGAGCTCGAGCCCGGCGACGTCATCTCCACCGGCACGCCGTCAGGCGTCGGTTTCGCCCGCAAACCACCGGTCTGGATGAAAGCCGGTGACACGGTCGAAGTCGACATCGAGGGCGTTGGTGTGCTCAGCAACCCGGTGATCGACGAATAGCGGCGGAGAATTTTGGCTTAATTCGGCCTCAGGCCGCTTTGACCTTGGCCATGCCCGGGGCGGTCACCTGATAGATGGTGGTGGCCTCGCTGACGCCCTTGAGCTCGAATTCGCCCATGCTCTGGAATTCGGCGCCGCTGCCCTGAGAGAATTCCTTAACCAGATTGGTGGCGCAAATCTCGCCGGCTCCGGCTTTGTCGCAGATGCGGGCGGCAAGCTGCACCGTGGTGCCAAAGAGATCGCCGTCTTCGGCGATCGGCGTGCCGGCATTGACGCCGATTTTGATGTGCAGCGGAATATCCGGCTTCTTGGCATTGTGCTGGACCAGCGCCTTCTGCATGGCGACGGCGCTTTTGACGGCGTTGGAGATGTTCTTGAACGAGGCCATGATGCCATCGCCGGTGTGCTTGACCTCGATACCGGCATGGCGTTGCAGCGCCTCGCGCACCACGGCATTGTGGGTATGCACGATCTTCTGCGCCACCGCGTCGCCGTGGGTCTGGTTGAGTGCGGTCGAGCCCACAATGTCGGTGAACATGACGGCGATGGGGGCATCGGGGTCGTGCTGGTCGGAAGGCGTGTTCCAGGACTCCAGGGCATCGTTGAGTGACTTGCCGCCGTCGTCGTCACCGTCACTGAAGCGTTCCATGGCTTCGTTGCCCGCCCTGAACATGTCGGCATAGCGCGGCTCGAGCAGGTATTCCTCGTATTTCTCGCCGAATCGCCGGGCAATACGTTTTTCCGAACCCAGCACCGAAAGGCAGCCCTCGAGCAGCGAAACGAACTGTTCGTGGGTCAACTCGGCGACCCGTGAAGTCCTCTCGCAGGCACCGGCCAGGTAGAGGTGGCAGCCGAATTTGTTGAGGGCGTCGAGCTGGAAACCACCCTTCATCATCGATGCCAACGAGCCCTCGAGAAACTTCATCACCGAAGTGCGGGCGGAACGGAAGCTCTCGGTCTTGGTTGCTGCATCGTCGGCGACCTCGTCGTCGTCCTCGGCCTCTTCTTCGCTCTGGTCGGGAACCAGTTCGGATTCCAATTCGAGTTCGTTGTCCTCCTTATCGGGAAAAAACAGCATTTTGATGGCATCCCAGGTGCCGACTTGGGAAATGCCGAGTTCCTTTGCCTCCTCATCGGCCTCCTTGTCGGAGCTCATCAGCCAGGTCAACATCACCGTCCGCTCCGAGGGCGCGATGAAGATGGACGACAGCGCGACGAAGCAGGCCAGGAACGAAAGCCCAAACACCAGCCAGGTCTGGACCTGAAGACTCATGCGGCCGCCCCATAGCAAGTCGCCCGGACCAGCATGCCGGTTGCCGCACCGGGCTCCCCTGAACGATTAGTTGCCATTCCCTCAGCCATAAAAGAAATTGGTGTAGACGTATGACGATGAGGCGGCAAAGGCCAGGCTGACTCCGGTGATGGTGAGCAGCTTGATGAAAACCGCGCCGCCGCCCTGGCCGGCGCGGCGCGGCGGCGGGCGGCGGACCTCCCCCAAATCCAAGCCGCTGCCCGAGGCCTCGCCGGAGCTGTGGGAGCCGATCGAGCGTCCGGCACTGATGTCGAACGCCATGTTGGCCAGGTCGTCGCTTTCGTCCACCTGAATCTCGAAGTTGCTCATGTCCTGGGAGCCGTACTGTTCGCCCACCGAGGCCAGTTTAGAAGTCGAAAACACCGTCGATTCGCGCGTCGTGTTGTTCTGGGCGTCGTATGTTTCCTTGATCACCTTGACGGCCTCGACGCCCGGTGTATCTGCCACCCGCTGGGCGTCTTCGATAGCCTCGTCCTTTTCGAATTCGCCGTAGCGGGACTCGAATTTCCACTCGCCGTTCATGCGGATGTTGACTTCGTAAGTCGTATCAACCACTGCCTGGTACCCTCCCGTGGCCGGCCACTGATCCGGTCACCTCGCGGCAATACACCTCTGTTGCTCGAAGGCCCCTAGGGAATCCCAGGACATACCCCCGGCACAGTGCCTCAAGTGCCCCAAGTTTCCCCGGATCGCAGCCTGTTTGCAAGTGGCCTTAGTTGGACCTGCGTGGGCCCGGAAAGCTTGCCACAGACCATGTACTATCGATTGCAGGTGGCCGGCACAAAAGATAATGCTAGATTCCTCGATCAGCAGAGGCCATCAGCGGCCGCAAGGCCGCCATCCGTGGGTAGGGGCGGCGCCGCTCCGGCGGCCGGCTTCGCTGTTTCGCCCACACCTGCCCTGTCCCAACAACGCATTTTCGGATCAATGGAACGTTCATTCAAAAAGGAAGTCGAGCTTTTGCGCCTTGGTGCCAATAGCACCTTCCATGGCGAAGGTATCCTGGCGGTGACCAAGGCGCTGCTGCAATCGGGCGTGAGTTACGTCGGTGGCTACCAGGGTGCGCCGATATCCCATCTCATGGATGTGCTCGCCGATGCCCAGGACATCCTCGACGACCTGGGTGTCCACTTCGAGGCCTGCGCCAACGAGGCCGGTGCCGCGGCGCTGCTCGGGGCCTCTATCAACTACCCGCTACGCGGCGCCGTCACCTGGAAGTCGGTGGTGGGCACCAACGTTGCATCCGATGCGCTCTCCAATCTCTCGTCCGCCGGGGTCAAGGGCGGTGCCTTGATCATCATAGGCGAGGACTACGGCGAGGGTGCCAGCATCATCCAGGAACGCAGCCACGCCTTTGCCATGAAATCGCAAATGTGGCTCCTGGACCCGCGGCCCGAGCTCACCACCATCGTCAACATGGTGGAACAGGGCTTCGAGCTCTCGGAAGCCAGCAACACACCGGTCATGTTGGAGCTGCGTATCCGCGCCTGCCACGTCTGGGGCCAGTTCCAATGCCAAACCAACCGGGCCCCCGAGTTCTCGCGCAAACAGGTGCTGGAGACGCCCGAATTCGACTTCGAGCGCATCTGCATGCCGCCGTCGACCTACGCCCAGGAGAAGCACAAGATCGAGGTGCGGCTGCCGGCGGCGCTCGAATTCATACGCCACCGCGAGCTCAACGAAGTTTTCGAGGGCGATTGCAAAGACGTTGGCATCGTCGTCCAAGGTGGGCACTACAACGCCGTGGCGCGCGGACTGGCCCAACTCGGCCTAGCCGATGCCTTTGGCCAGGCGCGCCTGCCGATCTACGTCCTCAACGTCACCTATCCGCTGGTGGCCGATGAATTCACCAACTTTTGCAGGGACAAGAAAGCCGTCCTGATGGTCGAAGAAGGCCAACCCGATTTCATCGAGCAGGCGGCCAATGTCTTCCTGCGCAAGGCCGACCTAGAATGCCGCGTCTACGGCAAGGATGTGCTGCCCATGGCCGGCGAATACACCGCCGAGGTGGTACAGGCCGGACTGGCCGAATTCATCGCCGCCACCCGGCCCGAGGGCATCGACACGGCAGCCGTGGCGGAGCGCCACCAGGCCCTGAACGCCCACAAGACGCGGGCCGGCGAGATTCTTGGCCAGCCGGTGCCGGTGCGGCCGCCGGGCTTCTGCGTCGGCTGCCCCGAGCGGCCGGTGTTCAGCGCCATGAAGATCCTGGAGAAGGAAACCGGGCCGCTGCACCTATCGTCCGACATCGGCTGCCATACCTTTTCCACGCTACCACCCTTCAACATGGGCAATACGGTGCTGGGATATGGTCTTGGTCTGGCCGCCTCTGGCGGTGTCGCGCCAGCCTTCGGCAAAAGAGTGATCAGCGCCATGGGCGACGGTGGCTTCTGGCACAACGGCCTGACCAGCGGCATCGCCAACGCCGTCTTCAATCGCGACGATTCGGTGCTGCTGATCTTCCAGAACGGCTACACCTCGGCTACCGGCGCCCAGTTCATCCCCAGCACCGGCCGCAACGCCCGGCAGGAGCCCAGTGGCATGGATATCAAGAGCGCCCTCAAGGGCGTCGGCGTGAAATGGCTGCGCCAAGTGCGTACCTACGACGTGGCAGCCATGGTGCGAACCTTGCGCGAGGCCATGACCACCAACGATCCCGGCCTCAAGGTGATCGTCGCCGACGGCGAATGCATGCTGGCCCTGCAGCGGCGCAAGAAGCCGGCCGACGGGGCCCGCCTGGCGGCAGGCCAGCGGCTGGTGCGCGAGCGCTTCGGAATCGACGATACGGTATGCACCGGCGATCATTCCTGCGTCCGCTTCTCGGGCTGCCCCTCGCTGACCATCAAGCCGAGCTCCGACCCGCTTCGTCCCGACCCGGTGGCCAGCATCGATAACGGCTGCGTTGGTTGCGGCCTCTGTGGCGAGGTGGCCCATGCAGCCATCCTCTGCCCCTCGTTCTACCGGGCCGAGATCGTGCAGAACCCGAACCTTTGGGACCAATTGCTGGCGGCGCTCCGCGGACGCCTGATCGGCTGGCTGGCCCGGCCTGACGGAGCGGCAGCATGAACGGCGCCATGAAAGGCAGGGCGGAGCGGCCGCTCAGTATCCAGGTTGCGGCCTTGGGTGGCGAGGGCGGCGGCGTGCTGGCCGATTGGCTGGTGACGGCGGCGGAATCCCTAGGCTTTCCGGTCCAGCGCACGGCCATCCCCGGCGTCGCCCAGCGTACCGGCGCCACGACCTATTACATTGAGATCTTCCCTACGACCCGAAGCGAATTGGCCGGCAGGGAACCGATACTGACGCTGACGCCCAGCCCCGGCGGCATCGACCTGATGGTGGCGTCCGAGCTGATGGAGGCGGGTCGAGCGCTGCAAAACGGCTTCATCAGTCCCGACCGGACGACGTTGATCGCCTCGACCCACCGGGTCTATTCGGTGAGCGAGAAATCGGCTCTGGGCGATGGGCGCTTCGAGGCCGAGAGTGTGCTCGAAGCCGCCCAAGTGCTGGCCCGACAGACCATTCTCGACAATTTCGCCGTCTTGGCCCAAGAAAGCGGTAGCATCATCAATGCCGTGTTGCTGGGCGCTATCGCCGGCTCGGGCACCCTACCTATTCCGCGTCAGACCTTTGAGGCGGCGATCGAGGAAACCGGCATTGCCGTAGCCGCCAACCTCTCGGGCTTCGCCGCCGGCTTTGAAGTAGCCCAGGCAGGCACGCCCGAGCCGCGGGTGGCTGAACCGGCGACGACTCGGCCAACAACGCCGCGAACCACCACGCCGACCGTGGAGAAACGCTTCCGGCAAAACTATCCGACTGAGCTGCACGACCTACTGGGTGAAGCCGTGGGGCGGCTGATTGATTACCAAGATGTGGCGTACGCAGCGCGCTTCCTCGATCGCCTCGATACCTTGCGGGCCGCTGACCAGGGTGAGGACCGGACTTTGACCCGCAGCACCGCCCGCCATCTGGCTGCCTGGATGGCCTACGAGGACATTATCCGGGTCGCCGACCTCAAGACCCGGGCCGACCGTCTGCGCCGCGTGCGCCACGAGGTCCAGGCCCGGCCCGGCGAGCCCCTGCGCATCGTCGACTACCTAAAGCCCGGTCTCGAAGAGCTCTGCTCGCTCATGCCCGGCGCCATCGCCCGGCCGCTGCTGGCCTGGGCCGAACGCAGCGGCAAGCTCGAAGCCTTCAACATCGGCCTTCACATTCCAACCTCCAGCGTCAGCGGATTTCTTCTGCTCAGGCTACTTGGCGGACTGCGCTGGTGGCGGCCCCGCAGCCATCGCTTTCGCGACGAACAAAGACGCATCGACGACTGGTTGGCCGCCGTCGTCCAGGCGGCGTCACTGGACACCGAATTTGCCTTGCAGGTGGCGGAAACGGCGCGGTTGCGTAAGGGCTATGGCGAAACTTACCGCCGCGGCCGGCGCAACTTCGACAGCATCATCGAGACCCTTGTGGCACCGCGCCTGGCGGCCGGTGACAGCAGCGGTGCGGCAATAGCGGTCGAAAGTGCCATAGCAGAGGCGCTGGCTACGGGTTGAGCGGCGCTATTGGGTCGACGGGGCCGGCGTCTCGAAGAATTGCCGGCGATACTTCTTCGGCACGAAATAGAGGTGGTCGTTGGCATCGCCGGCCGAGCGGTGGCAGCCGATGCAGAAGGTCACGCGATCGGCGTTTTCGCCCTTGGTGACACCGAAGATCTCGCCGTTGGGCATAATCTGGGTGTAGCGCCAATCGCGGCTATCGGCATTGAAGCCCGGCGCCATCTTTTCCATGATCGATAGCGGTCCGGTGACCACGTCGCCCCGCGCCGTGACCTCGAAGCTGTCTTTGACCAGCACCGACCCGACCGGCAGCGTGCCGGCGCTGGGAAAGCGGCCGTAGGCCCTGGCGGTAGGATTGGCATAGTTGCTGACGAAGCGCCGGCCATGGGTGGCCGAGCGATAGGGCGCCGAGTTGTAGCGCCGCCAGGTCTGGTACTGGCCCATGTAGGTGTTGCCCGAGCGGCTGTACATTTCCGCCATGGCCTCACGGATGCGGTCGTAGATAGTGAGGGCGTCGGCAGCCGCCAGCTTGGCCGGATTGCCGACGGTAAAGTGACGCGAGGGCCGCGCCGCCTCGGTCACATCGGCGGCGGGCTCGGGGGAAGGTAAGCGGGGCTCCGTTTGTAGCCACCACCAGGCTATCGCCCCGCTGGCAGCCACCACCAGGGCCAGAGCCAGAGCCAGGAGCCTCACTTTGCCCGCACCAACCGATGTCGTGCCCAACACACTGAAGACGCTGACCGGCTCGGCGATGTTCTTTACCTCGTGCCGGCCCAGCGGCCGCAAAGGCCGGTCGAGCTTATTGGCCACCTGCTGCTGCACGATCTCGGAAATGCAGATATCGCCGGGCGCCGCCAGCGCCTGCAGGCGGGCGGCAATGTTGACGCTGTCACCGTAGAGACCATGGCTCTCGACGATGACGTCGCCCAGGTTGATGCCGATGCGAAACTGCATGCGCCGTTTCGGCGGCAGCTCGGCGTTGCGCTCGGCCAGGGCTTCTTGGATGGCGATAGCCGAACGCACGGCCTCGACTGGGCTAGGAAACTCGGCCATTACGCTGTCGCCGGCGCCGCCGAAGACGCGACCGCCATAGGCGCCGATCAACTCCTGCACCAGCTCCCGGTAAGCGTTCAGGGTAGCGTGGGTTGCCTCCTCGTCATCGCCGGTGAGGCGCGAATAGCCCGCTGCGTCGGCGCTCAGGATCGTTGTGAGCTTGCGGTTGGCGGAGGACTCGGACAAGGCGATATCCCGGGTTAGAGCGTTCTGTAATTAGATTGAAGCATACCCGGAGTTTCTGAAATAGTTGGCGCATTCCTGTGGCGTGAATTCGTCGAGGAGGACGCCGATCCGTC
>NZDS01000207.1 GCA_002690215.1 Rhodospirillaceae bacterium
AATTTGGGTAACTTGTTGTTTTTCAACCACAAGAACGTGGTTGCCGAACACCGCGTGTCCAAGGCCGATCCCAACATGGCTGATGCCGGCTATAGCCGGGTGATTTCCGTCATCGACTGGCCGCAGTTCAACCACAACGGCCATTGGATCGGATTCGGCCCCGACGGCATGCTCTATGTGACGACCGGCGACGGCGGCTTCGCCAACGATTATGGCTTGGGTCACAATCCGGTCACCGGCAACTGGCAGGACCTCGGCTCCAAGCTCGGCAAGATCCTGCGCATCGACGTCAACGCTGCCGAGGGCTACGCCATCCCCAAAGACAATCCCTTCGTCGGCAACGACGATGCCTTGGACGAAATTTGGGCCTATGGCTTCCGCAACGCCTGGCGTTGCTCCTTCGACATGGGCGGCAACCATGACCTGATTTGTGCCGACGTAGGCCAGGATGCGTTCGAAGAAGTCGATGTCGTCACGAAAGGCGGAAACTATGGCTGGCGCGTGATGGAAGCCAACCATTGCTTCAACTATCAGGCGCCGCAAGATCACCCCAAATCGTGCGACAACAAAGGCATGATCGCGCCTGTCCTCGAGTACGTCAATTGCGGCTTCTTCACCGCCAGTCCCAAAGAAGGTGATGCCTGCAAGGGTATTTCGGTCACCGGCGGCTATGTCTATCGGGGCAAAAACACATCCTGGATCGGCAAGTACTTCTTCGGTGATTGGTCGAGGAATTTTGTCTTCAAGGAAGGTGTGCTTTTCGTGGCCGACCGGACCGGGGACAAATGGAGCATGGAAAAGGTGAACATCACCAACATGCCGAAATGGAACTCCTACGTTCTGTCCTTTGGCCAGGACAATCAAGGTGAGATCTATATCATGGCGACCGATCTGACCGGCCCAGTGCCAGGTGGCCCGGTTGGCGGTGTCGACAAGATCTATAAGATCGTTCCCTAAGCTAAGATTTCGGTCAGCGGCAACTATTCGCCGATTGATCGAAGAACGGAAGCGGAGCAGTAGTTCCAGCCCTTTTCCCATTCCAGGGAAAAGGGCTGGATTTCTCTTGTTGTCGGGAGACGCCATTGTTGCGAATAGTCATGACCGTGGTTGTCACAGTCGTGTTGACCGGACCGGCATTCGTCTTGTGGGGCGGATCCGCTGCAGCCGAGGTTAAGCTGACCGAGGCCTTCATGAACGATTCGGCCAACATCGAAGTTGGCAGGGATATCTTCAAGAAACGCTGTTCGCGCTGCCACGGCCAAAGAGCCTATCCAGGCAAGGGCCCGAAACTGAATCCCAAAAAATATTCGCCCAAATTCGTCTACAAACGCATAACCAAGGGCTTTCGTGGCATGCCTTCCTGGAAGCGTATATACGATGAAAAACAACGAAAAAGCCTGACCGCCTATATTCTGAGCAAGGACTTTTCGAATTAGGTACGGTGCTGGAATATGAAATTGGATTCCGCGGGTACCTGCCACCTCACTTACTGCACGAACATCCACGCTGGCGAAACCTGGGCTGAAGTCCGCGAAAACCTTGGCCGCTATTTGACGGCTGTGCGCAAGCGTCTGGTACCGTCGGGCATGTTCGGCGTCGGCCTGCGCCTTTCCGCCATCGCCGCCGCCGATCTCGCCGATACCGCGACACGGGCTGAATTGAAGAGATTCCTTGCTGACAACGGCCTCTATGTCTTCACACTGAACGGCTTTCCCTACGGGCCGTTCCACGGCCGGTCGGTCAAAGAACGCGTCTATCAGCCTGACTGGCGTACGGCCGAGCGCCTCGACTACAGCAACCGCTTGGCCGACATTCTGGCCGATCTGCTGCCTGACGAAATCGACCTGGAAGGCAGCGTCAGTACGGTCCCTGGCGGCTTCAAACCGGACATCACGACAGCTGCGGATATCACCGCCATGGTTGCGAACTTGGTGCAGCACGTAGCCCACCTGGTCGCCCTGCGCCAAAACACGGGCAAGTGTATTTCGCTCACCCTGGAGCCCGAACCCTGTTGCTTCATCGAAACCATCGATGAAGCGGTGGGTTTTTTCCAAGACCACCTCTTTGCACCGGCAGCGGTCGAGCGGTTGGGGGAGCTTGCCGACCTGGGCAACGACGAGGCAGCCGAAGCTCTGCGCCGCCATCTCGGGCTCTGCCTGGATCTCTGCCATGCCGCGGTCGAATTCGAGGATGCCGCCACCGCAATCGCCAGATTGCGCCAGACCGGGATCCGCGTGGGCAAGATGCAAATCAGCGCGGGCTTGCGTTTCGCTGCTGTCGATGCCGACACCATCGAGGCGCTGCGCCCCTTCAATGACGACGTCTATCTGCATCAGGTGGTAGCGCGCCGCGGCGCCGACCTAGAGCGCTACGTCGACCTGCCGCAAGCTTTCGCGGCACCGATTGCCGCTGACGGCCAGACGGAATGGCGGGTTCATTTTCATGTACCCATATTTCTCGACGATCTCGGCATCTTTGCCACTACCCAGGATTTCATTCGTGAAACGTTGGCTCTGCACCGCGAGAACGCCATTTCACCGCATTTGGAGGTCGAGACCTATACCTGGGACGTGCTGCCACCCGAATATCGCAACGTCGACGTGGTCAGCGCGATCGTGCGCGAGCTCGACTGGGTGCGCCGGGAGTTGAGATCTTGAGCGGATCGTCCGAGATGCCGAACGGCCTTTTGCAGCGCTGGTTGCAACGACAACTCGATGAGGCCGCGACAGGTTGGCTATCGGAGACCCTGCAAAAGCTTGCTGATGGTGTCTCGGATCGCGATCTCTTTCTCGCCTTCAGTCTGGTTCCGCGCAAAATTGGCAAGGACGATCTGCGCCTGCAGTCAGCGGATGTCGCTGCCGCCGAGACGGCGCGTACGGGCTGGAAGCCGGTCTCATGGAGCACCGATCAAGCGGCCAGGGTGCTCATCTTGTTGAGTTCAGGCGACGAAGGGTTGGGATTCAGCGGCCGCCTCGAGCAACTTTGCCAGACCGCCGACGTACGCGAATTGATCGCTCTCTACCAAGGGCTGCCGCTCTATCCCGGGCAAGAGCTTTTTGTCGACCGCGCCCGCGAGGGCCTGCGCACCAACATGAAGGCGGTGTTCGAGGCCGTGGCCCACGACAATCCTTACCCGTTCGAGCAGTTCAGCACCGCCGTTTGGAACCAGATGGTGCTCAAGGCGATTTTCGTCGAAAGTCCGCTGCATCCCATTCACGGCCTGGATCGGCGGCGCAACGAAGACCTCGCCCGGACCCTCGTCGACTACGCCCACGAGCGCTGGGCGGCGGGCCGGACTATCACGCCGGAGCTTTGGCGTCCGGTGGCACCCTTCATGGAAGACGCCATTGTCACCGAATTGCAGGAGCCTTTCTCGACCGCCGAAGGGGCTGAACGCCAAGCCATGGCATTGGCGCTTCACGAAGCAGGCGGGGCCCACGCACATGCCCTGCTCGAATCCGTCCCGGACCTTGTCAGGGACATTGAAGCGGACCGGATTTCCTGGGAAACTGTTTCCCAGGACATGAAAAAACCTTAATGTTCATAAGGTCTTAGGGGAGGTTGCCAAGATGAAACTCATCGACCCGCACGTCCACATGAGCGCCCGCACCACGGACGATTACGAAGCCATGGCAGCCGCCGGGGTGGTGGCCGTCATCGAGCCGGCTTTCTGGCTGGGCCAGCCCCGCACCACTGTCGGCAGCTTCATCGACTACTATTCCTCTCTCATCGGCTGGGAACGTTTCCGCGCCGCCCAGTTCGGCATCAGCCACTACTGCACCATCGGCCTCAACAGTAAGGAAGCCAACAACGAAGCCTTGGCCGAGGAGGTTATGGACATCCTGCCCCGCTTCCTGCTTAAGGAAGGCGTCGTGGCGGTCGGCGAAATCGGCTACGACGAACAGTCCGATGCCGAGGACAAATACTTCCGGGCCCAGTTGGAACTGGCCAAGGAACTCAGCATGCCGGTGATGATCCATACGCCGCACCGCGACAAAAAACGCGGCACCAGCCGCTCCATGGATGTCTGTTTGGAGCATGGCCTGGAGCCGTCCAGCGTGATCGTCGATCACAACAACGAGGAAACGGTGCGCGAGACCCTGGAGCGAGGCTTCTGGGCCGCCTTCACGATTTATCCCAAGACCAAGATGGGTAACGAACGCATGGTCGAGGTGGTGCGCCAGTACGGCTCCGATCGCATCATTGTCGATTCCAGCGCCGATTGGGGCGTCTCCGATCCCATGGCCGTGCCCAAGGTGGCGCGGCTGATGGTGGATCGCGGCATCGACGCAAATGATATCCACTTGACCTGCTATCAGAACGCGCTCGCGGCCTATGGACCGAGCGGCCAATTCAATGAATCAGACTGGCTCGCCCCCGCCCCTATCGATCAACGCACGCTGTTTGAAGACAACTCCGTATTGCGCGGGCAAGATCCCCGGGTCGACGAAAACGACGTGAAGGACGCCGCGGTGGCTTAGCCTCAGCGCCGCGCGGGGATCAACTTCCAAACCTTACCGGTATTGCCCACGGGAATGCCCTGCGCCGTGGTCATCAGGTAAAGCTCGCCCTCGGCGTCCTCGCCCAGGCTGTGGAGCCGGACGTTGAGCTGTAATAGTTTTTCGATCGACCACAAGGACTTCCAGGCGGCCGGTGGGGTGGACACGAAAAGTTGGCCCGAGGGCTTTTCGATGCGGCTGCTGAAGTCTCCGAAAACGAACTTGCCATGGAGTGCCGGCAAGGCGCTGCCGCGGTAGATGAACCCACCCACGTTGGCGGTACCCATGGGCTCGGCCTTGACCTTGGACCAGGGCCGCATCACCGACCAGTTGGCGTATTCGATGATGGGATCGCGAATCGGCTCGCCCAGTGCCCCCACTTTGGGGCAACTCTTGGGCGGATCGAAGGCACGGGCACGCAGGTAGCAGTGCCTGCCTTCGCGGATAGCCCAGCCGTAGTTGCCCTGGCGATCGACCAGGTAGACGGTTTCCCAAAACGATTCTGCGACGCCGCTGACGAACATGTCACCGTTGCCGCTACGGTCGAAAGAGATGCGGAAGGGATTGCGAAAGCCCCATGCGAATATCTCTTCGCGCCCCTCAGACTTGCCGCTGAAGAGGTTGGTCGGCGGAATGGCGTAGCCGGGATGGCCGCGATCGACGTCGAGGCGCAGGATCTTGCCCTTGAGGCGGTTGGTGTCCTGCGCATAGCGGTCGTACTTGTGGAAGCGCGCCGGGATCTTAAAGGGATCCTCGTCGATTTCCTCGGCGTGGCGGAACTTGTCATCCTTGTCGCGCTTGGGTGGGATGTAGACGTCGGGCACGCCGTGAGCCCCACCACCATCGCCGACGCCGACGTAGAGGTAGCCATCGGGGCCGAAAGCGAGGCCGCCACCGTTGTGCTTGCGGTTGACCCAATCGAGCTCCAGAAGCACGCGCTCGGAGGCCGGATCGGCACGATTGGGATCGGCCGAGACCTTGAATTCGGAGGTCCGCCAGGTATAGGCGGTCTTGCCGGTGAAGGGCGATTCCGGGCGCCGCTTGGCGCTGTAGTTAACGTAGAAAAGTCCGTTTCGCGCGAAATCGGGGTGAAAGGCCAGCGCCAGCAAACCACGTTCGTCGAAGGCCTTGAGCAGCCCCACCATGCGCTGGCGGATATCGAGGAACGGCGTTTCCCGTTTGCTGCCGTTCGCATCGAGAACGTAAACCACGCCCACTTGGTCGCCGGCGAAGCGCCGGCCGCTGCCGTCGGGCAGAGCGATCAGCAACAGCGGTGCGGCAAAGCCTTCCGCCACCAATTCCAGCGCAATTTCGGGTATCGGCTCGCGCGTATCGGCAGCCACCGGGTCCACGAGGCACAAAGCAAGCACAGTCGCCAACCCGACCTGTTTCATGGCTTCCCCCCCATGTCGGCCTAGTCCAACTTTTCACCCCCAATAATGGCGCTCTATTGGGGAAACGGCCAGCGCCTGATCGGGCCTCCAGGCTCGACGAGCAGGAAAAAGACGATCGAAGTGTCGATGCTGCCTACAGCGATACCGATCCAGCGCTGCCCCTACGACCGTTCAGGTTTGCGAGGCGTCACTCCCCCGCGCTCCCCGAGCCAGTCCGTAGGCGCCGAGGGCCAGGAAGAGGAAAAGAGCCGGCCAAAGCACAAAATCAATCCATGCCAACCAAGCGGATACGCCGACCGCCGCGAATAGCATCACCAATAGCGGTGTGAAGCAGCATAGCGCCGCGCTGATCGTGCCGACGATCCCGGTAAGGAATAGCCTGTTCTTGAACATTTCGTTTCTCCGCCTAAGGCGCAGCGGCACATCCGTCCGCATTGTGCTAGGATGGACCCTGTAGCGGATACAGGTTCAAGGGGTTTGTTCGATGACGCCAATCACGGACAATGTTGCCGGCGGGTTGTCACGCGGGAGGCTCGCCAAATTGACCGGCTGCAACGCCGAAACGATCCGCTACTACGAGAACATCGGTGTGCTGCCGCCGCCACCTCGTTCGGCCGGCGGCCATCGGGTCTACAGCGACGAACACGCCCGGCGCCTGGCTTTTGTCCGGCGCAGCCGCGAGCTCGGCTTCAGTTTGGAACAAGTCCGCGGGCTTCTGGTATTGGCGGATGCCGGCAACGATTCCTGCGCCGAGGTGAAGGCCATGACTCTCGACCACGCGGCGCTGATCCGACACAAGATCGCCGATCTGCGGAAGATGCAGCGCGTGCTGACCGAAATCGCCGCCCGCTGCGACGACGGGGCGGTTCCCGTCTGTCCGATCATCGAAGCCCTCTATGGCGATAGCCATTGATGTGAATATGGATATGCGCTCGTTAGGTTATTACGTCGGCGCAGCCGTGGCTGAAATTGCCGGATGCTTTGCATTTTGGGCCTGGTTGCGGTTGGGGAAGAGCATGTATTGGGTTTTGCCGGGCCTGGTGGCGCTCGCCTTGTTTGCCTTGTTGTTGACCCGCGTCGATGTGGTTTTTGCCGGCCGGACCTTTGCTGCCTATGGCGGTGTCTATATCGTTGCTTCGCTGATTTGGCTTTGGATAGTCGAGGGTGCCCAGCCGGATCGCTGGGATCTCATTGGTGCAATGATTTGTTTGATCGGCGCAGCAATTATCCTGCTGGGGCCGAGGCCGGCATGAACGGCCAAGCAGGGGCCGCAACTTTCCGGATCGTGAAAGGTGGCGGAAAATAGCGCCTAATTCATTTTCACCCAGCGCAGTTGAAAGAAATTGTCGGCGCGCTGAACCAAGTCGACGTTGCTGCGCACGCCCCACGACAGCGCCTGCTGGTGTAGCGGGATGTATGGCAACTCGGTGCGAAAGATCGTGTGAACCTCGTCGATCATGGTCTGGCGTTTGGCCTGGTCGACCTCGACCGCGATCAAATCGCGCAGCTCCTCGATGCGCGGGTTCCAGTAGCCCCCGAAATTCCAGCTTCCCAGCTTGCGCTTGGGATTGGGCTTCGACAGCAGGAAGCGCATGATGTGGTGGGCATCATAGGTGCCGGCGGTCCAGCCCAAGAGATAAAGGCTGGTGTCGCGGGCCTTGTATTTGGCGAAGATCTTCGACTTGGAAGCCGCGTTGAGGTCGACCTTGACGCCCATCTTGGCCAGCATCGACACCACCGCGCTGCAGATCGCCGCATCGTTGACGTAACGATCGTTGGTGCAATCCATGCCGACGCTGAAGCCGTTGGGGTAGCCGGCCTCGGCGAGCAGCGCCTTGGCTTTTCCGACATCGAAGGCGAGGCGGCCGTTCAGTGACGACTTGAAGCCGTTGATCCCGGGTCCAATCAGCAGGCCGGCCGGCGTCGACGTGCCGCGCATGATCTTCTGCCGGATGGCCTCGACATTGATGGCTTGATAGAGCGCCTGACGCACGCGCTTGTCTTTGAATGGGTTCTTGCCCTTGACCGAGGAATAGAGAAGTTCGTCACGGTCGACGTCCATGCCGATGAAGATGGTGCGAAGTTCCGCCCCCGTGAGCATCTTGAAGCCTGCCGTGCCGCTGATCCGGCCGGCGTCCTGCACCGGCACCGGGTAGATCAGCTCCAACTCGCCCGACAACAGCGCGGCGACCCTCGTGGCCGCTGTCTTGACCGGGCGGAAGATGGCCTCCGTGACGTTGTGTTCGGCCTTGTCCCACCAACCGGCAAAGGGTTTGAGCACGGTTTTGACGCCGGCATCGCGGCTCACCAGTATGAAGGGGCCGGTGCCGTTGGTGTGGTTGGTGGCGTAGTTTTCCTTCTTTTGCGCCGGGCTGGCTGCCGCCACCGCTTGGTGCTTATCGGCCCAACTGCGGGAAACGATGAACCAGTTGGCGATCGACTGGGGCAGCAGGGGATCGGGCTTGGTCGTGACGATGTCGACCGCATGCCCGCCCACCGATTTGACATCCTTTATCGATCCGATGATGGCGCGCACGCCGGAGCTCTGCGAAGTGGCGCGCTGGAAGGAGAACACCACGTCATCGGCGGTGAAAGGCGATCCATCGTGAAAGGTGACACCCTGGCGCAGCGTGAAACGCCATGTCGTGGGACCGGTGGCGGACCATTCGGTGGCCAGGGCCGGCTCCAACGACAAATCACCCGCCCGGCGCACCAGGCCGTCGTAAATGTTGCCCAAGAAGCCCAGCGTCAGACCCGCCGAAATACCGTGCGGATCAAGCGTCGCGGCATCGCCCTGGGCCGCCCAGCGAAAGGTCTTGGCAGCCGCGGGATGGAGTGCGGCGAGCAGCAGCAGCGCCGCGGTCAGCGCGACACGCAAATTGGAATACATCATCGAGGCCCCCCCTCTTTGATCAGGATTTCCCGGATGTCTGTCCTGGGAATTCGCTGAGGGTAGCGCCAAGCCCGTCCCCGCACGAAATCAAAAGAAATTGATCGGCCTGCCCGGCACGGCGGCTTTTTTCGGGCCCGAAAAACACTGCGCCACATCGGAATCGTCGGATCGTTGGGCTAGGCCGCTACTGTTTCAACCCCCATTTCCCAGATGAACTCGTTAATCGATGCCCTGAGATGGAGATTATGCTATAAGAATCAATATGTTGAGGAGTTGATGGAGTGGTTGGC
>NZDS01000208.1 GCA_002690215.1 Rhodospirillaceae bacterium
TCCATGCCAGCCTCCTTCTCCAGCTAACATCTTGAATCACAAATTATGACTCTTGGGAATCCCCTTGGTCGATTCGGCCTATTCACAGAACGCTCTAGAGCTCGTCGAGTTTGATCCGGGCCACCCCCAACCCTCCCTCCCCCTCAAAGGTGGAGGGGGAAGAAAGCGCGCTGTCTCCGGCTCCCTCCCTCGCTTGCGGGGGAGGGTTAGGGGGTGGCGCGAACTTTACGGCTAGCCATCCTCGCCGATGATGTCGGCAACCGCCGCCGCTCCGTCGCTTTCAACCACGCTCGCAGGATCAAGCTCATCCGCACCAGGAACCCGAATCCGGGTGAAGGCGAATTCGTCGGCATCGGGCGGCACCGTGGCATCCATGCCCATCTTGGCCCCGACGCCGCCCTCCGTGGTCGGATCGAGCTTCGAGCCTTGGCTGCCGGCCACCACCACCAGATCGCGGTCGGCCTGAAAGCGCGTCGCCACCGCCCAGGCCACCTCGTCCGCATTGTAGATATCGACGTCGCCGTCAACGACGATCACCTGCTTGACGTCGTAATGACCGGCGAAGGCCCCCATCATGACGTTCTTGGCCTGGCCCGGCTGGGGCCGCTCGACCTGGACCACCAGGTGATAACGGCAGACCCCACCCAGCGACAGATGCACGTTTCGCACACAGGAAAAACTGCGCTGCAGCGTATCCAGCAAAGTCGCCTCGCGCGGCAGGCCGCCCAACAATAAATGTTCCGTACCGCCGCCGACGATGGTGTGAAAGATCGGCCGTTCCCGATGGCAGATGGCGTCGACCTGGATAACATGACGCTCGGCCCGAGCCCCATAATACTGCGGAAACTCCCCAAAGGGCCCCTCGGGGGCCTTTTCGTTTTGCAGGATGCGGCCCTCTAGTACGATTTCGGCTCTTGCTGGCACACGGACGGAATTTGTTTGGCATTTGACCATTTCCACCGGCGCGCCGTGCAGCGCCCCGGCGATGGCCATTTCGTCGAAGTCCAAGGGCACGATGGCCTGCGAGGCCAGCAGGCTGGCCGGGTCGATGCCGATGACGATGGCGATCTCCAGCGCTTCGCCCCGGCGCGCCGCCATTTCCGAATATTCGAAGGTGTGGCGCGGCAGCAGCAGCACGCCAATGCGGTCCTTGCCGCTGATCTGGCAGCGATGGATCGAGACGTTCTGCACCCCCGTCTCGGGATTGCGGGCGATCATCAGGCCGGCCGCGATGTAGGGGCCGCTGTCGAGTTCGTTGTGGGTGGGCACCGGCAGTTGCCTGATAATATCGACGTCGCGGTGGACCACGTCATGGACCGGGCCGAACCCCACCTCGGTCCAGGCTAGCGGCTCACGCACCGCCTGCTGATAGCGCGCCACCAACTGGTCCTCGGGAACGCCCAGGCTTTCGGCGATCCAACCGCGATCCGCCAGCAGATTGGCCACCACCGGCACGGCGTGCTGATCGGGGGACGGGAACAACACGGCCGATTCGTTCTCCAGCCGCTTGGCCAGCGCCGCAACCTCGTGGCGCAGCGCCAATCCGGGCTTCGCCAGGGCCAGGCGATCGCTGGCAGAGAGATGGCCGAGCCACTGCCGCAAGTCCCGATACGCTTGATCCGTCATGCTGATTGCTTTCCGTTCCAGGGCAGCTCTTCCCGCGCCCGCGCGCTCAACTCCCGCTTCAGCACTTTGCCGATGGCGTTCCGCGGCAATTCATCCACGAACACCACATATTTAGGTTTCTTGTAGCTGGCGATGGCGTCGCGGCAATGGGCGACGATCTCGTCCGCCGTGAGCGCCGCGCCCGGCCGCGGCTCGACATAGGCGGCCACGGCCTCGCCATAGGTGGCGTCAGGCACACCGACCACTGCGGCCTCGGCCACGCCCGCGCATTCGCCGATGACCTGCTCCACTTCCTTGGAATAGATGTTGAAGCCGCCGGACAGGATCATGTCCTTCTTGCGATCCGCGATATAGAGATATCCGTCCTCATCGCAGTACGCCATATCGCCGGTATGCAGCCAGCCGTCGCGCAACGCTTCCGCATTTGCCGCTGTATCCAGATACCCCTTCATGACGGTGAAGGCGCCGGGGCGGCCGCAGCGCACCAGCAGCTCGCCGATCTCGCCATGGGCCAGGTCGTGACCTCGGTCGTCGACGATGCGAACCTCGACCCCCGGCATGGGCCGGCCCACGGACTTGGGATGGCTGAACTGCTCGTCGTGGCTCAGGCTGGTGGCGACGCCGACCTCGGTCATGGCGAAGAACGAAACCAGGCGGGTCTGCGGCAGAAGCTCGATGAATCTCTTTTTCAGTTCCACCGGAAAGGCCTCGCCGGTGACCACCGCCAGGCGCAGGCTGGCCAACTTCTCCGGTGCCTTGGCGATCTCGGGCAGCAGCATGCGGCAGACCGTCGGCACCATACCCATCACCGTCACCCTCTGGGACGCGATGACGTCCACCGTGGCCGCGGCATCGAAGCTCGGCATGACGACCACCGAGGCCCCCAGCGCGAAGGCGTTGATCACCCGGGCGATGCCCGTGCGATGGGCCAGCGGCGTGGTGACCAAAAACCGGTCGTCGGCCGAAAGCCCCCACTCGACACCGTTGATGAGGCCGTGCTGCACCATCAGGTTGGCGTGCGTCGCAATAGCCCCCTTGGGCCGACCGGTGGTGCCCGAGGTGAAGTTGATAAGACATTCGTCTTGCTCTAGGGGGATCGGCGGCAGCGGCCCGGGCGGGATCGCAAGTAGTTTCTCGAACGCCTTGTCGGCTTCCGCGACGTCCCCCACCACGATGGTATCGAGGTCGGGCCGGCTGGCGAGAAATTCGGCCAATGCCGCGCCCTGATCGGCATGATAGGCCAGGATCTTGGCGCCGCTGTCCTCGCAGAACTGGGCCAGCTCGCGCACCGTCAGCCGCGTCGTCACCGGTACCACCACGGCACCCAGCGAAAACGCCGCGTAACAAAGCAGAGGCACCTCGATGCCGTTGGGCAGATAAATCGCGATGCGATCGTCGACGCCGAGCCCCCGCGCCGCCAACCCCTGGGCCAGGCGATTGACCGAATCCATGACTTCGCCGTAGCCGAGGCGCCGGTCGCCGCAAATCAGCGCCGTTTTGTCTCCTTGACGCCGGGCCTGACCGGCCAGAACGACGTCGAGGCGCACGTTTCAGTCCTCGACCACCACAAAGGCCGGGTACTGCACGTCGTCGGAAATGGGGTCCCAGGCCAGCTCGACGCGCTGGCCGATGGCCACGGATTCGGGATCGCGATCAAGCACGTTGCCCAGGATGCGAACGCCTTCTTCGAGTTCCACCGTGACCACGGACAACGGCAGCCGCGAGGCATCGAGGTTGGGCGCCGGCACACGCACGATGGTGCAGGCATAGATGGTGCCGCGCCCCGAGACCTTGCGCCATTCCAACTCGCGCCGCCCGGAGTACATGCTGACCGGCCGCGGGAACATCTGGAACTGCTGCGTGTCGGGGCAGTACTGCAACATCAGCTCGCCCCGTTCGGTCCCCTTCCAGAAGGGCTCGGTATCGACAAAAAGCCCGATCTTCGGCAACATTCGTTGCGTTTTTTGGTCCGGCATCACACAGCCTCCAAAATCATCGCTGTACTGGTGCCCCAGTTGCGGGCATAGGGAATCACCCCGATACCGGTAACGAGCGCGGCCCGGGTGTTCGCCACCTGGCGCTCGCCGGCTTCGCCGAACATCTGCCGCACCGCCTCGGCGAGATTGAGCCCGCCGCTGGCCAGCCCCGGCTGCCCGGCCGAAAGTTGCCCGCCGCCGGTATTGGTCGGAACGCCGCCACGGTGCGAGAGATCCGTATCGCGCACGTAGTCCGACCCCTGCCCGCGCTTGCAAAATCCGAAGTCTTCGAGCTGCATCATCACCGCGATGGTGAAGTCGTCGTATGGTTGGAAACACCCGATGTCGCCGGGCCCCAGCCCCGACTGCGCCCAGACCTTGGGTGCCACCTGCGCGAACCCGGTTTCGGTAATGTCCGGGCAGGCCTGGTTGCCGTTGACGTTGGTAAGTTCCGCATAGGCCGTCGGCCGCACCATCTTCTCCAGCCCGAGTTCCTTGGCGGTCGCTTCGCTGGTCACCAGCACGGCATTGCCACCATCGCAAAACATGACACAGTCAAGCAGCCGCAACGGATCCGCGATCATGCGCGATTCGAGATACTTCTCCATGGTCAGCGGCTTTTTGAAACGCTCGAGCGCATTCTCATTCAAAAGCGCCCCGGACCGCTGGGTAACGGCGATCTTCCCCAATGATTCGTAATCGAGCCCGAACTGATGCTCATACCGGCTCATCAATAGCCCAAAGGCGGCCGGCGGCGACATCAACCCCGTGGGGTCCTGAAATTCAAACCGGAACCCGCCATAACGAGGCCCCCAATACGTGCTCGGCGCATCGGCAGACAGCACCACGGCCACGGAACACTGCCCGTCACGAATAGCCGAAGCCGCCCGCGCCACCCCCCCGGTCGCCGAACACCCCCCGATGGCACCATAGTTGAGCCAGGTAGGCGACAACCCCAACGCCTCGGTGACATAAACCGCAAAAAACGGATTGGCGCACTCGCTCAAGGGCGCCGTCACCGAAAGCCCGTCGATACGGTCCTTCTCGACGCCGGTCGCCGCAAGCAGCGAGGCGAAGGCTTCGCCGGCGAAGTCGTAGGCGGTGCGGCCGGACTTGAAGGCGATGGCGGTTTCGGAATAGCCGGCGATTACGATGCTTTGGTTGGGCACGGGTAGAATCTCCCCATCAACTATGCCGACAACTCTACACGGAACATTGAGGCCGGTCTTGTCACCCCAATTCACCGCCCCTTGTAATCAGCCTTCCGGCGTTCACTAAATGCGTTGATGCCTTCCATGTAATCTTCGGTCCAGCGCAACTTTTCATACGAATGCCCCTCGACCTCGAGCGCCACCTTCAACGACGTATCGGAGGCGGCGTTGAGGACTCGTTTGAGGGCGCGGAGCGAGATCGGCGCGAGGGCGTTGAGCTTGGCGGCGTAGTCGTGGATCAGTTCGTCGAGCGCCTCTGCGTTTTGGACCACCTGGGTGATCAGGCCGACGTCCCTGGCCTCGCCGGCCGGCAGGCGTTTGCCGAGCATGACGATGTCCTTGGCCTTGGTCAGGCCGATTATGCGGACGATGCGGACGCTGCCGCCTGAGCCCGGCATTTGGCCGATGGTGACTTCGGGGAGGCCGACCAGGGACTCCTCGGTGGCGAAGCGGAAGTCGCAGGCCAAGGAGAGCTCGAAGCCTACGCCCAGGGCGTATTTTTCGATGGCGGCGATGACAGGTTTGGAGCAGCGTTCGGGGGCGCCGATATTGTCGGCAAGGTCCGACATTTTGTTTTTGGGGATTTCGGGGAAGCGCTTTACATCGCCACCCGAACTGAAGACGCCGCCCGCGCCGCGGATCACCACCACGCCGACATCGTCGTCCTCGTCGAAGGCCTCGATGATGGCGCGGATCTGGGCTCTTCCCTTAAACGAGACCACGTTCAGGGGCGGGCGGTCGAGGATCAAGTAGCCGATCTTGCGCTCCGTATCGACCTCGACCCGCAGGCCGTCCAGCTCGCGCAGGATTTCGCTTCGTTGTTCGGAATAGTCTTTTTCCATTTTGCCGTACTCACACTGTGCTGTTGAAATCTTCTAGCAATTCATAATCACCGCTGCGCAGGTGGCGGCGCAGCAGCTTACCCGAAGCCGAGCGTGGGATGGCGCGCACGAAGGCGTAGGCCCGGGGGCGTTTGAAACGGGCGAGGCCACTCGCGAGGCAATGTTGGTCTAGGGCCTCCGGGCTCGCATCCGGCGAAGCCGGCTCAATGAAAGCCGCCACGCGTTCGCCCCAGCGCTCGTCTTCGAGGCCGATCACGGCCACGCCCAGGACGTCGGGTGACTTGGCCAGCACGTCCTCGACCTCCTCGGCGTAGATGTTTTCGCCGCCCGAATTGATCATGTCGTCGACCCGGCCCAGCACGTAGATCTCGCCGTCCTCGTCGAAGCGACCCAGGTCGCCGGTGAAATACCAGCCCTCACGGATGGCCTTTTCGTCGGCGTCGGGGCGCTTCCAGTAGCCCTTGAAGGCGTCGGGGGAGGACATGCTGGCGATGATCTCGCCGCTCTCGCCCACGGGGACTTGTTCATTAGGACGGACTCGTTCGTCGGGGTCGGCGCGTACCACCCGCAGGATCTGGCCTATGCCGGCGCGGCCGGCCGAGGCGGGATTGTCCGCCAGGTCGTTGCGCACGGAAAAGGTATAGATCTCGGACGAGCCGTAGAAATTGCTGAAGATCGCCTCGGGGAAAGTGCGGGCGCAGCTTGCGACCAGCGCCGTGGTCATGGTCATGCCGGCGTAGGCGATGTTGCGCACCGAGGTCAGGTCGTAACCGGCCAGGTTCGGATGATGCACCATGTCGTGAAACATCGTCGGTACGAGAAAGAGGGCGCGGATCTTTTCGGCCTGCACCAAACCCAGCGCGGTATCGCAGTCGTAGGCCGGCAGGCAGACGAAGTTGCCGTTCAAGAAGACCGACATCAAGAGGCTGCGTATTCCCATGGTGTGGAAAAGCGGCATCACACCCAGCGATACCTCGCCATGTTGGTAATGTAATTGCGCCAGACAGCTCAGCGACGCCATGCGTTCGGCGGAATACGAACGCGGTACGCCCTTGGGGCGGCCGGTGGTGCCGGACGTGTAGAGCATCAGCGACGTGGCGCCGTCGTCGCTGGGCAGCGCGCCTTCATAGGGCGCCGCCGCTGCCAGTTCATCGAAATCGATGCCCTCGCCACCGGTATCGACTCGGACCAATCGATCAACCGAAAAGCCGCTCGTGGCGGCGGCGGCCAGTACGGCGTCCGCCGAGCGCGCCTCGTAGACCACCGCCTTGGCCTCGGCGTCCTCCAGCACGTAGGCGACATCCTCGGCCGAGGCGCGCCAGTTGAAAGGCGTGAAAATAACTCCGAGGGTCTGGCAGGCCCAATAGAGGCTGGCGGTCTCGTAGCGGTTCGAAAGCACGGCCACCAGGTGATCCCCCGCGCCCAGCCCCAATCCCGCGAGGCCGCCGGCCAGGCGCTGGATTTCCTCCCACCATTGGCCGTAGGTCAGGCGCTTCGCTCCGTCGACGATGGCGGTGGCGTCGGGCTCGCGGGCGCTCGAGGCGGCCAGCATGTGGGCGAGGGTCATGAGTACTACGTTCCAGCCGTGCTGGCCTCCAGGATCGCCTGCACCATGCCCTCGTAGCCGGTGCAGCGGCAGAGGTGCCCGGTGAGCATCTCGCGAACTTGCGCTTCCGTGGGCGACGGATTGGCGGCCAGGAAATGGGCGCACGACGCCAATACGCCCGGCGTACAGAAACCGCATTGCAGGGCGCCGTGGCGGGAAAAGGCCTGGCGCAGGTTTTCCAGCCGGGGATCATCACCCAGGCCCTCGATGGTCGTGATCTCGGCGCCATCCGCCTGCACCGCCAGCATGGTGCAGGCCCGCGCCAGGCGGCCGTCGAACAGCACCGTGCAAGCGCCGCACACGCCGTGTTCGCAGCCCACGTGGGTGCCATAGAGGTGCAATTCATGGCGCAGGAAATCGCTGAGCAGCATGCGCGATTCGACGCGGCCACTGGCCGCCTTGCCATTGACCGTGCAGCTTATCCTCGGGCGTTCGCCCGGTTTTAGTTTCATCATGCGGCGCCCCCCGCCGCTTGCTGGAGGGCACGGTGAAGAGCCCGGCAACCGAGGTGGCCGACCAGATGCCGGCGATAGTCGGCACCTGCGCGCTGGTCGCTGACGGGCGAGATTTCGCGAACCGCTGCCTGGCTGATCTCGGCCGCCAGGTCCGCCAAGTCGTCCGGCGTGTCCACCTCGCCCCGCAGACAGTGCGGCCGGTCCTCGACCCCGCCCAGGCCCACGCCGTAGCTCAGCAGGCGTTCGCCTGGTTTTTGTTGGGCCCAGGCGGCAACGGAGACAATGGCGAAATCGCCAGGGCGTTCGCTGATTTCCTCGAAAGCGGTTCCGGCGCCCGGCGGATCGAGGGGCCAGAGCAAGGCCGTGATCATCTCGTCGTCGGCCCGCGCCGTAACAAGCGCGCCCTGGAAGAATTCATCGGCCGGCACCTGCCGCACGCCGCGCCCGCTGGTCAATTCCACCTCGCCTGCCAGGATCGCCAGGCAAAGCGGGATCTCGGAGCTGGGGTCGGCCATGGCTACCGAGCCCGCCAGCGTGCCCCGACTGCGGGTCTGGTAGTGGCCGACGTACCCCAGCGCCGCCACCAGCAGCGGCAACAGTTCGTTGCATTCGGCCGAATCCTGCACTTCGGCCTGGCGCACCAGGGCGCCCAGGCGCAGATGGCTGTCGCTGCGTTCGATGCCAGCCAGTTCATCCAGCCGGTTGATGTCGATCACCACCGTCGGCCGGGCCATGCGCGTATTGAGCAGCGGACCCAACGAGAGACCGCCGGCCAGGATCTCCGCCTCGTCGCCATACTCGCCCAACAACGAAAGAGCCTCCGTGAGGCTTTCGGGGCGGCAGTATTCGAAGGGGGCGGGTTTCATTTGTCCTCGCCCCCCGCTGCCAGGCGCCAAACCCGATCCAGACTGAGCGGCAATTCCATGTCGTCGCGCCCGACGGCGTCCGCCACAGCGTTGGCCATCACCACCGGCGTCAGCATCGACGAGCCGTCGCCCATGCCTTTGGAACCCAGCGCGTTGTGGGGCGAATGGGTGGCAAAACTGGCGAAGTCGAGGGGCGGCAGGTCGGCCGCCGTGGGGCAAAGATAGTCGGCAAAGCTGCCGCTGAGGAAATTGCCCTCGTCGTCATAGGCCAGGTTCTCGAACATGGCGGCCCCGAAGCCATGGGCAAAGCCGCCCCGCACCTGGCCCTCGACGATGATGGGATTGAGGATACGGCCGACATCGTGCACCGAGGCATAGCGTTCGACCCGCACGCGGCCGGTGTCGCGGTCGATATCTACCGCCGCCAGGTCGCAAAGGAAGCCAAACGTTACCGCCGAAGCAACGCGGTCGGCACCGTCCGGCGCGTCCAGCACCGCCGGGTTAAGGAGCGCGGTTTCGTATAGGCCGGGCGCCATGCCATCGGGCAAGCCGGCCGGGTGCCAATGGGTGGCCGCCGCCACGCGGCCCAGCGCCATGCCGGAATCGGGGATGCCTTTTATGCGCGCCCGGCCCTCGGCCAGTTCGAGGTCCTCCACCGCCACCTCGAGAAGTTCCGCCGCCACTTTCTTGAGTTTTTCGGCGATGCGGCCGGCGCTTTCGCTGATGGCGCCGACGACGATGGCGGCGAAGCGGTTGGAATAGTTGCCGGACGCCAGCGACCAGGCGTCCCGGCCGGTATCGAGGGCGCATTCGACCTGGATCTTTTCGGGCTCGAGTCCCAGCGCGTCGGCGACGATCTGGGCCGCCACGGTGCCGTGACCCTGGCCGGCCGGCGTGGTATCGAGCTGCACCGTCACCGCGCCCGAGGGATCGATGGCCACCGTGGCGGCCGCCGTGCCGCCCGAGCGGCCGCCGGCCTTCTCGCGCTCCTCCGCTGTTTGCGCCAAGGTGACGTAAGCCATGTTGGAGCCCGAGGGTTCAACTCCGGCGGCCAGACCGATACCGAAAAGGCGGCCTGCCGCCTTGGCTTCGCGCCGCCGGGCCTGCAGGGCCGGGTAGTCCGCCATCTCCAGCAGCATCTCCAGCCCTTTGCCGTAATCGCCGGAATCGTAAAGAGCACCGGCCGGCGCATTGTAAGGAAAGGCATCCGAAGGGATGAAGTTGCGCCGGCGGATCTCGGCCGGGTCGAGATCGAGCTTGCGCGCCGCCATGTCCATGGCGCGTTCCAGCCCGAAATAGAACTGCGGGCCGCCATAGCCGCGGTTGAGGCCGACCGGTGTCTTGTTGGTGGTGACCAGGCGGTTTTCCACGGCAATGTTGCGCACTTGGTAGCAGCCGTTGGAGGCTGCGTGCATGCGGTAGACGGAGGCCGGTTCGGGCGCCCGCACGTAGGCGCCGACGTTGACGCAATTATCGAAACGCAGCCCGGTGAGTTGGCCGTCCTCGTCGAACGCGGCCTCGATCCCGTCGGCCCGGTCGGCGGCACTGGAAGACGCGGTGAGATGTTCCAGCCGGTCTTCGGTCCATTTCAAAGGGCAGCCGAGGCTGCGGCTGGCCGCCGCCAGCAGCACCAGATAGGGATAGATCCCCTGCTTGATGCCGAAGCTTCCGCCGCTGTGGGGCGCTGCAATCAGGCGCAACTGGTTGCCGGCGATGCCCAGCGCTCTGGCCATCAGGGGCTGCAGGATGAAGGGGCCCTGGAAGTTGGACCAGATCGTGTAGCGCTCGGGATTCGATTCGTAGTGCGCAATGGCACCATAGGTCTCGATCGGTGTTGCCGACTGGCGGGGGTAGCGCCAGTTCAGGTGCACGACGTGGGCGGCGGCGGCAAAGGCTGTGTCGGGCTCGCCGTAAGCAAAACTGCGCTGGTGCACCAGATTGCTGCCGACTTCCTCGTGCAGCAGCGGCGCCTCCGGCTCCAGCGCCGCCAGTGGCTCGACCACGGCCGGCAAGGGTTCGTAATCGACCTCGATTAGCTCGGCGGCATCTTCCGCCAGATAGCGGTCCTCGGCCGCCACCAGAACCACCACTTCGCCCACGTGGCGCACCTTGTCGACGGCGATCGGGTAATAGGCCATGGGCGCCCGCACGGCGCTGGCCAGGGGCTTTAGAAGATCGGCGATTTGGGCTCCGGTAACGACGCCGACGACACCCGGCAGGCGTTCTGCGGCACCGGAATCGATACCGTGTATCCGGCCGTGGGCCAGCGGCGAGCGCAGCATGGCGACATGGCGGATGCCCGGTACCGGCGAGAGGTCGTCGACGAAGCGGGCGTTGCCCGTCAGCAAGGCCGCGTCCTCGAGGCGCGGCAGCGCCCGGCCGACCCAGTCGTTCATATGCTGCCGCCGTCGCGGCGAACCGCTACGCGGATAAGATCCGCGCCGCTGCCGGTGGCATCGGTCAGCGAGAGCGCCAAGGGCGTCACCGAATTCAAACTGCCGACGCCGAAGTCCTTGGCCACCGGCGTTACCCAGTGGTCGAACTGGCCGATCATCAAGATCGTGTCGGGCCGAATACCCTCCCGTAACGTCGCCTGGCCGCGCGTCGTGCCGCTGGCTGATTCGATGACTATCGGATCGCCGTCGGCAATGCCCAGCTCTCCCGCCCGGGTGCGGTTGATGATCACGCCCTCGTGGCCGGAGACGTTCAAAGCCGCCTCGCGCATCAGGGGAATGCCGGCGTTGGCGCCCCAGGAGTACTGCATGCTGCGGGACGTCAGGGCCCAGAAGGGGAAGTCGTCGGGATCGCGGCCCACTTCCCTGGCGTAGTTGGCCCAGATGTCGGGGAACGATTCGTATCCCGGCAGCGGCGCGTATTCGGCCAGTTGGTGATCCCACCACTCGATGCCGCTCTCGTGCAGACGCCGCGCCAGCTCGTCGCCATGACGCTTAAGGCGTTCCTGGTACGGGAGCTCGAAACGCAGGCCGAGCTTCTTGAGGCGGGGTTGCAGGTACCACTCCAATTGCGAAAAGGGGCGCAGCAAATAGCCGTTCTCGCGGAACCAATCGATACCCACGACCTGCTCGCCACCGGTCAGCTCGTGGCTTGCCGCCTTGGCCACGGCGTCCCAGATCTCCTCGCAGCTATGCGCAACATTGGGGTCGAGGGAATAGTCAAAATCATCCCCCGCCAGCTTCATGCCGGCCGAGCCGCGGTTCAGCGCCGCAACGAAATCACCCGATATGCCGACGCGCTGGGCCAGATCGCGGGCGATGTCGGTCATGTCCCTGCAATCGCCGGCCGGTGCCACAGCCGGCTGGCGCACGGCCCAGCCCTGGTGGTGCCAGAAATTCTCCCCCGAGCCGGTGCTGCCGATACGGCTCAGCTGCAGGCTTTCGATGTCGCCGGCCTCGGGCAACAGCACGTCGGCCATGTAGTTGGTCTCATCCAGCGTATAGGCGAAGGCAACGGTGAAGGGGAATTCGGCGATGCGCTGGGCGACCTCGGGTGCGTTCCACGACGATATGGCCGGATTGGTGCGATAGCAGATCCATACCTCCGGCAGGGACTGACGGGGCCAGGGGTCGGGCGATTCCTTTTGAAAGAGCCAGGGCAGATGGGCCGGGCCCAGCGACGCCGACCAGGGTGAGCTTCCCGATAGCGGCACCAGCGTGCCGTGAGCGTTGCGGATCCGCGCTTTGCTTTGCCATTCCTTCTTGGTCGTGGGATTGAAGGGATAGCGCATGAAGCCGTCGGGGCCGGGCTGGGCGCTGTTCAAGCGGTTGTTGGCCGGCCGGTTGATGCGCACCTTGGTGCCGAGCGTGCCGCCGGGTACCTCCAGGGCGCCGACCAGGCAGGCCAGCATGGTGCGGCCCCACATCATCTGGTAGCCGCCCCAGCCGTTGTTGATGCCCTTGCCCAGCATGATGCCGACCGGCCGCAAGGGAAGTGTCTGGCCCTCGATCTCGATGGTTTCGCCGACCCGGGCGTGGGCCACGAATTCGTCAGCGATGCGCCGGATGGTATCGGCCGGCACGTCGCATTCCCCGGCCGCCCACTCGGGCGTGAACTGGCCCATGTGCTCCAGCATCATCTGGAAGGCCGGGCGGACCTCGACCGCGTCATGTTCCCAGTTTTCGCCGTCCGGGCCTTCCTCGAGGCCGGAAACGGTGAACGCGCCTTCGAGCGCCGGCTCGCTGATCTCCTCGTCGAAGCATTTCGCCTGGCCGTCGGCGGCGTCCCAGATCAGCGGTTTCAGGCTCTCGGCATGGCGCAAGTAATATCCGTTTGGCCCGATCAGATAGGGCGAGTTGGTCTCGCCCCCGAGGAACGGCACATCGCAAACAGCACGCCAATCCAGCTCGCAAACAATGCGGTGGATGACAGCGAACAGGAACGCCGGATCGGTCTTCGGTTTGATCGGGATCCATTCTGCGGACAGCGCGCCGGTGACCGAGAGATGGGGCTCGATCTGTACCCGCTTCATGCCGCGGGCACGGGCGTCGGCCTGGCGCCAGACACCGCAAACGCCGGCGGACGCTTCCTGGTTGTTGCCGAAATTCAGAATGTAGTCGCAGTTTTCCGAATCGACGACGACGGTGAAGGCGCGGTGCCAAAGCTCGCCATAGAGGTGTTCGGAATGATAGCACTTGGCGCCCTGGCCGCTGCCGAAACCGAAATCGGCGGCACCCCAGGCCGAGAGAAAAGCCGGGAAGGCGCCCATGTATCGCGTCGGCGTGCCGCCGCCGCCGAAGGTCACTGCGACCTTGGGAAAGCCGGCGTCGTCGATCAGTCCCTGCTGGCGGATATTGCGAAGTCGCGCGGCGACAATTTCCAAGGCTTCGTCCCAGGAGATCTCAACGAATCCCGGGTCGTGCTCGCGCCCCTTCTGCGGGTTGGTGCGCTTCATCGGTTTGGTGACGCGGTTGGGATTGTAGGTCTTCTGGATCAGCCCGAAGGCCTTGACGCAGACCCGGCCCTCTGCGGGGTGTTCGCCTGCAACGTCGAAGTTCGGCTCGATGGACCGCGCGATGCCGTCCTCGACCTCGACCTTGAAGAGATCGGGACCGCAGACACATTGGTTGCAGTAGGTCGGGATGCTCTGGCGCTTGTTATCCAGCGCGGTCATGCGCTCTCCAGCTCCCCTGCTTTGGCGCCGTAGGTTTCGCGCAGATCCTGCTTGAGGACCTTGCCCAGGGCATTCTTGGGCAAGGCATCGACGAAAGCGAGCTTTCTGGGAATCTTGTAGCCGCCGATCAGGGGGCGGCAATGGTCGATCAGCTCGTCGCCGGAGGGCTGCCAGGACGGGTTCGCCACGATGACCGCGAACAGCGCCTCGCCATATTCCGCGTCCGGCACGCCGACGACCGAGACCTCGCGCACGCCGGGATGCTGGCCCAGCACCTCTTCGACCTCGCGGGTGTAGACGTTCTCGCCGCCGGTAATGACGATGTCGCGTTTGCGATCGAGCAGGTAGAGATAGCCGTTTTCATCGAGCCGGCCCATGTCGCCGGTGTGAAAACCATGTTCGCGGTAGGCGGCGGCCTGCTCCTGCGGACGGTTGTGATAGCCCTTGGTGACCTGCGGGCCGCGCACCACGATCTCGCCGCTTTGGCCGCAAGGAACCTCGTTGCCGGTATCGTCCAGGATCCTTAGATCGGTTCCCGGAAGAGGCCGCCCGGCCGAGCTGAGAACTTGTTCGTCCCCGTCGAGCGCCTGACGGTGTGCCGCCTGGTCCAGCGTCGAGAGATAGGGCGAGCACTCGGTGAGGCCGTAGAACTGCTGCATGTCGACGCCGGGAAAGGCCGCCATGGTGCGCCGGATGAGGGGCGGCAGAATGGGCGACGTGCCGTAGCTGATCAAACGCAGGCTGGAGAGGTCGAAGTCCTTGAACCTGGGCTCGTCAAGCAGCCGCAGGATGGTGGTCGGGATCAGGCCGGCGACCGTGACGCGGTATCTCTCGATGGCGCCCAGAAGGGCGACCGGTGTGAATTCCGGGAGGTAGCTGTGAGCCGCCCCGAACATCGTGAAAATCGTCGACTTCATATCCGCGGCATGGAACATCGGCGTCGTGTGGAGGAAGACATCGTCCTCTCGGGGCGAGAGCACGCGCATGATCTGCAAGGCGTTGGCGACGATGTTCCGGTGCGAAAGGCGCACGCCCTTGCCGCGTCCCGTGGTACCGCCGGTGTAGAGCATCAGCGCGTCGTCGTCCTCCTCGGCCTCGACCAGAGAAAGCGGCGAGGCCGCGGATTTGAGATCGTCATAGCTCCCGGGTTCCAAGAACAAGGCGCGTTCACGCCAGCCCTGCAGTTCGGGGGTTTCCAAAAGGGCGGCGAAGGCCGCATCGAGCGCCAGATATCGGCACTCCGCATCGTCGAGAATTGCGGCGATCTCGCGCGGCGCCAGACGATAGTTGACGGGCACGGGCACGCTGCCGGACCAGAACCCGGCATTGATCAATTCGGCCTGGCGATAGGAATTCCGGCCGACGATTCCGAAGCGTTGACCCTTGTCGACGCCAAGCTCGCGCAACATGCCGGCGGTGCGCGCGATGCCGGCGCCATAGTCGCGCCAGGTGAGTTCGACCTCGGCATCGACGATCGCCCTATTGCCGCCGTAGAGGCGGATGGTGTTTTGCAAGGCGGAGGTCAGCGTCAGCATGTCGAACCTGTTTCCAACTCGAAGAGTTCGGCTGCGTTGTCGCCCAGGATATCCTGGGTATCGACTTTCGTCAGCGACGCCTGCTCCACCACGCGGCAGGGGCAAAGATCACCGATCGGGAAGGGATAGTCGGACCCCATCATGACCCGCCGGGCACCGACCTGGGCCACGAGAAAGCTCAAGGCCTGGGGATCGAAGAGCACCGAATCGAAATAGAGGCGCTTGAGGCCCTCCCCCGGATCGGCGTATTGGCCGGGATGAATCTCCGCATTGTGCTGCAGCCGTCCCAGCAAGAACGGCAGCGCGCCGCCGCCGTGCGAGAGGATAACGCGCATGTCCGGGTATTTGAGAAAGTGGCCACTGAACAACAGCCGCGCCACCGCCGTGGTGGTGTCGAGCCCGCGGCCGACGGCATTGATCATGCCGAAATCGGCTAGCCTGGGATCGCCGCAACCGAACATGGGATGGATGTAGACGATGGCGCCGCGGACGGATGCCCGTTCCCAGAAGGCATCGAGTGTGGGATCGTCGAGTACACCGCTATCACCATGGGGCTGGGTTCCGATCATCACGCCTTTCAGGCCGGCGTCCAGGGCCTCGTCGAGCACTGCGGCCGCCAGTTCACCGTCCTGCAGCGGCACGCTGCCGAGCGGCGCCAGGAATGGGGCATCGGGTGCCGCCTGAACCAGGTGTTCGTTGAGAAAGCGGCTCCAGGCGGCGCCTTCGTCGGCCGGCAGTTCGTAGCCGAAGCTGTCGAGCCAGCCGCCGCAGACCTGGACATCGATGCCGTTCTCGCTCATCCAGGCCTGGCGCAGCTCGGTTTCACGCAATTTGGGATTTATCGGCCTGGTCGCCGGCCGCCCGGCAAAGGCCAGCTTGAAGGTGTCTCCTTCGTGCAGCAATTCGACGTTGGCAAAACCGGCAGCGCCGCTGGCCAAGGCGTCCAGCATTTTCTGGGGCACGTAGTGGGCGTGGATGTCGACGATCATGTGGCGGCCTTGGCGGCATGTAGCACCGCCTCGATGGCGCCGGGGCGCATGGGCAGTTCGTCAATGCTGATGCCCAGCGGCGCCAGGGCGTCGTTGACGGCGGTAGCGATGGCTGCCGGTGCGCCCAGGTAGCCGCCCTCGCCCGATCCTTTTTGCCCGTGCGAGGTCAACGGCGACGGCGTGCAATGTTCGATATCGCGAACCGGCGGCATCTCCCGCACCGAGGGCAAGTTGTATTCAAACAGCGTGCCTGTCAGCAGCTGGCCCTCGGCGTCATAGTCGAATTTTTCGTAGAGCGCCGCACCGACGCCGTGGCCGATGCCGCCGATGATCATGCCGCGCACGATTTGCGGGTTGATGACGGTACCGCAGTCGTGGGCCACGACGTGGTCGCAGAGCCGCACCGATCCGGTGGTGCGGTCGATCTCGACCACCGAAACATGGGCCTGGAAGGAATAGCACGGGTAGATCTGCACCTCGCCCTTCTCGTCGGGCAGCTTGCCGCCGCCGGGCACGGATTCCACCTGCAGCACCTGCAGTCCGGGCTCCATGTCCGGCGGCATGCGGTGCAGTTGGCGGTGCGCAATGAAGGCGATTTCGTTCCAACCCAACTTCCGGGAGGGCTCATGATGGACACTGAACTCGCCGTCGGCATATTCGATATCGGCCACGGCGACGCCGAGATCGTGGGCGGCAATTTGCACCATCCGTGCTTTCAGGCGTTTGGCGGCGTTTGCCGTTGCCGTTCCGGCCATGATCGCCATGCGGCTGGCCACCGGCCCCCGGTTGGGCAGCGCCTGCAGGGAATCGGAATGGACCACCCGGATGCTGTCGGGATCGCGTTCCAGTTCTTCTCCGGCGATGGTGGCGACCAGGGTCTGATGGCCTTGCCCCGCCGTATGGGTGGAGATGGCGACGGTCACGCCGCCCTGGCCGTCGACCTTCAGGAGCACGGATTCAAGAAATCCGGTGACCTGAATCTTTTCGTTTAGCATGTGCTCATAGATGTTGTTGCCCCCGCCGGGCTCGAGGCAGGTGGCAAGGCCGACGCCCACCAACCTGCCCTCTTCCCGCTGCGCCGCCTGCCAGCGCATCAACTCGCCCCAGTCGGCAAGGTCCAGGGCCTTCTCGAGAACGGCGTCGTAGTCGCCGGAATCATAGTTGGAGCCGCTGGGGATCTTCCAGGGAAACTCGTCGTGGCGGATCAAATTGCGGCGGCGGATTTCGCGGCGGTCGAGATCGAGATGCCGGGCGATGCGGTCGATGCCATTCTCCAGCGCGTAGTTGGTCGGGGCCTGGCCGAAGCCGCGGACCGGAACCTGGGCGGTCTTGTTGGTGGCCACGGCGATGGCTTCATAGGCCATGCTGCCCAACCGGTAGGGGCCGCAAAGCGCCGTCATGGGTTTGCCCAATTGCTGCACGGCCCGGCTGGGGTAGGCGCCGAGATCGTCGAGCGCCCGCATCTTCATGGAGCTCACGACGCCGTCGCCGTCGTAGGCCAGGGTTATGTCGAAGATGCGATCCGGGCCATGGGCATCGCCGCCACTCATGTATTCGAGTCGGTCTTCGATCAGGCGGATGGGCGAGCCCAGCTTGCGCGCCAGATAGCCGGCCATAACGGTCTGTTTGATTCCCCGTTTGGTACCAAAGCTGCCGCCCACGTCGACGTCGTTGTGGATGCGAATCGCGTTCATGGGCAGGCGCAGCGCGCTGGCAACCTGCTCCTGGTATTGCGGCATCTGAATGGAGGCCCAGATGTCGAGGATCCCCTGGCTTTCCTGCCAGCGGGCGACGACGCCGAAGGTTTCGATGGGCACGCCCGAAGAGCGCCCCCAGCGCACCCGGTAAGTCAACTGATGGGGCGCGGCAGCGAAGTCCTCCGCCACCGGACCCCAGCTAAAGTTTTTCTGTAAAAAGACGTTGCTGCCGTGCGTCGGATGCACCAGCGGTGCGTCATGGGCCATCGCCATTTCGGGATCGACGACGGCTGGCAGTTCCTCGTAATCGACTTCGATCAGTTCTACCGCGTCCTCGGCTCGATATCGTGATTCGGCAACCACCACGGCAACCCATTCGCCGACGTAGCGAACCATCCCATGAGCCAGCGGTAGCGAACGAACGCCGGGTGCGTCGATGCCCTGGAGCAAAGGCGAGACGTGTTCCGCCAACTCGTCGCCGGTCACCACAGCGACGATGCCGGGCGAGGTCAGCGCCTTCTCGACGTCGATGTCGACCAGCTTCGCTCGCGGATAGGGACTTTGCACCAAGGCCACGTGCAACATGGCGGGAAGCTGCACATCCTGCACGAAACGGCCGCGTCCTGTGACAAAGCGGCCATCCTCCTGGGTTCGGCGACGGCGCCCGACATAGCGATAGTTGGGGGCCTGGTTCTCAGACATGCTCGCCTTCCCTGCCAGCTTGCTCAGCGGCATCGGCGATGGCCTCGACGATTTGCTGATAGCCGGTGCAACGGCAAAGGTTGCCGTCGATGGCAGCGCGGATGTCGTCTTCGCTGGGCCGGGGATTCTCGGCCAGCAGCGCTGTCGCCGCCATCAACATGCCGGACGTGCAGTAGCCGCACTGCAAGGCGTGGTGATTCCAGAAAGCTTCCTGCAGGGGGCTGAGGGTTCCGTCGTCCGCCGCCAGTCCCTCGACGGTGGTCACCTCTTGCCCTTCGACCTGGACGGCAAAGATCAGGCAGGCGCGCACCGCTTCACCGTCGAGCAGAACGGTGCAGGCGCCGCAGGCCCCCTGTTCGCATCCGATATGGCTGCCGCACAGCCCAAACGCGTCGCGCAAACAGTCGATCAGCGTCATGCGCGGCGGCACGCGGGCGCTGCGCCGCCGACCGTTGACAATGATCGATACCTCGGTTTCCTTCATGCTGCCGCCTCCCGCCCGGCTTCCACGACGGCGCGTCGCACCAACTCGGGCGCCACACGGCGACGGTATTCCGCACTCGCCCCGGGCCAATCTTCGGGATCGATGGCGTCCGCCACGGTTTCGATGGCGGCGGAAATATCGGCGGTTTCCAGTGCCGTGCCTTGCAGCACCGCCTCCACGTCACCGAGCCGTAACGGCGTCATGGCACAGCCGCCGACGCCGACACGCGCCTCCAGGCAGCGGCCGTCACTATCGAGTGCGACCTGCGCCGCCGCGCTGACCAGGGCGAAATCGCCGTGACGCAGCGCCACTTCATGAAAGGCCGCGCCGAGGCGATCCCCGGCCGCCGGCAGTGGGAAGTCCACCGCCGTCAATATTTCGTCGGCCTCGATTGCCGTCGTCATCGGCCCCTGGAAGAACGCCTCGCCGGCAACCTCTCGGCTGCCGCCGGCAGCGGCCAGCCGCAAACGGGCACCTGCTACGACGGCAACCAGGGGGATCTCGGCACTGGGGTCGCCGTGGGCGATGCTGCCGCCGACGGTGCCGCGGTTGCGCGTCTGGACATGGCCGACATGGAAAAGCGCTTTGGCCAACAGCGGCAAGCGCTCGCCAACCAGGGACGAGCGCTCCGCCGCTCGTTGGCGGGTCATGGCGCCGATAGTGAGTACCCCGTCAACCTCATTGATGCCGGCGAGGTCCTCCAGCCGATTGATGTCGATGAGCAGCGCCGGCTGGGCCAGGCGCATGGCCATGAGCGGCGTCAGCGTCTGGCCGCCGGCGATCACTTTGCGTTCCGCCTCGTCATCGCCCTCGGCCAATAGGCCGCAGGCCTCCACCAAGCTGGTGGCGCGGTGGTAATCGAACGGCGCAGGCTTCATGTGACGGGTGCCTCTTTTCGAAAAATTGACTTGCCCCTCAGCGCTCCTTCTCCATCGCCGCTACATGGATCAGGCCGCGCACCGCCAGAGCGACGAGATCCTCGTCGGGGGGCTGAGTGGGGTAGACCAGGTAGGCCGGACGTTGGAAGACCGGTGCCTTGGCCACGCGAAACAGGCGGCGTTCGGCCAGGTAGGGACGCACCACACGGAGCGGAAAATAGCCGCTGCCGCCGTTGACAAGAATGTATTGCAGGCCAATAGCGCCCAGCCCGACGCTGACTGCCGACGACGGGGCATGGGGAAAGGATTCGCTGTGGGCGCTGTGGAATTCTGGGCCCCAGTCGACGAAAACGTAATCCTCCGGCCAGCCGGCGTTCATCTTGCGGCGCCGCGTCGAGACCAACACCAGGCGCTCCTCCAGCAGCTTGCGGATTTCCAGCCCCGGCGTGGCGCGCGGCGAATACATCACGGCGACGTCGAGCAAACCGTCGGAGAGCTGGCGCATCAGACTTTCCGAATAATCACTTTGCAGGCGCAGCGCCACATCAGGTGCCTGGGCCCGCATCCAGGGCAGCCAGTGCGCAATCAGGCGCTCCCACAGGCTGACCTGGGTGCCGACGCCGAGCATGCCCTGGAAGCCCTCGGGCAGCGAGACGATCTGCCGGCCCTGCTCCCAAGCCCGCAGCATGGTGACGGCATGGCGATGGAAATGATGACCCGCCGCCGTCAACTCGACGCCGTTGCGGCCGCGCAGGAAGACGGGCTGGTCGAGCCGCTCCTCGAGCGCCTTGATACGGGCCGAGACGGTCGACTGAGTGACGTTCAGGTGGTCGGCGGCGACGTTGAAATTGCCTGTCGTGGCGATTTCGAGAAAGGTCCGGATGTGTTCGATGTTCATGGCGTAGAGCCTTGACGTAGCACACAAGATGTTGATTTGCGATCGAACTATTCGATCACAGACATCAAAAAATATCAATTTTCAAATTCATTTGATTCCGGGACAGTATGGAATCAAGGCGTGCCCGTGTGGAACATTGTCATGCAGTCTGGTGGCGAAGCTCAGGTTGTCGGTAGGGCTCGGGGCGATTATGGTTTCGCTAACCCGCCCCACCACTCTCGCCCCCCAAGAGGCCATGACAACCACTACGACCCAAGACGCCCCGCTGGCGCTATACCAACACCACGTCCAGAGCGATTGGATCGATTACAACGGCCACATGAGCGAGGGCTTCTACGCCATCGCCTTTGGCGATGCCACCGACAAGCTGATGGACCACATCGGCATGGATGCGCCGTTTCGCGAGCGCGTGCGCTTCACCATCTACACCATGGAAACCCACATCTCGTACCTGCTGGAGATGGCCGAGGGCGAAGCGCTCAGCGTCACCACGCATATGCTGGAGCACGACCAGAAGCGCATGCGCATCTTCCACGCCATGATGCGCGAAAGCGGTATGGTCACGGCGACCCAGGAAGCTGTGTTGCTGAACGTGGACATGCGTGGGCCCAAAGCGGCACCTTTCGACCCGGCGGTGATGGCCAAAATCGAAGCTGTCGGCAAGGCTCATGCCGAGTTGGCCTGGCACCCGCAGGCCGGCCGCGCCATCGCCTTGAAACGCTGAACCAGCGGCACCGTCCCGCTGCGGGCGGTGCCTCATGAACCTGTTCCAAACCGTCGGCAAGCGCCGCGGCGGCCGGGCGGCGAAGCAGGCCGAGCGTAGCGCGACGCAGACCACGGCGCCGGTACGTCCGGGCCAGGAAGGCGGCTGGTACAGGCCCTTGAGCGCCGCCGACGTCGGCCGCATCCATGGTGCCGCGCTCGATCTGCTGGCGGAAGTCGGCCTGGCTGACGCCATCCCGAGCTGCGTCGAGCTGGTGACAGCGGCCGGTGGCCGGCTAACGGGCGAAGGCCGGTTGCTCTTTCCCCGCACCCTGGTGGAGGACCACGTTGCCGCTGCGGGGCGGCATTTCGTGCTGCCTGGCTTAGACCCGCGCCACGACCTCGAGCCCTGGGGCACCAAAGTGCATTTCGGCAGCGCCGGTGCCGCCGTTCACATGGTCGACAGCGCCAGCGGCGAATTCCGCCCCTCGACGCTAAAAGACCTTTACGACATTGCCCGCCTGATCGACGCCCTCGAACACATCCATTTTTGCCAGCGTCCCGTCATCGCCTGCGACATCGAGGATAGCGTAACGCTCGACATCAACACTGCCTACGCCTGCATCTCCGGCACTACCAAGCACGTCGGTACGGCCTTCAGCACTTCCGAGGGTTTGACCAAGACGCTGGAACTCTTGCACACCGTGGCCGGCGGCGAGGCGGCCTGGCGGGCTCGGCCGTTCGTTTCCATGTCGTGCTGTTTCGTGGTGCCGCCACTGCGCTTCGCCGAGGACGCCTGCCGCTGCCTGGAAAATGCCGTACGGGCCGGCATGCCTGTGCTGCTGCTGGCCGCCGGCCAGGCCGGAGCGACCAGCCCGGCGGCGCTGGCTGGCGCTCTGGTGCAGCAGGTTGCCGAGGTGCTGGCCGGCCTGGTCTACGTCAATCTCATAGCACCCGGCCATCCCGCCATCTTCGGCACCTGGCCTTTCGTCTCCGACCTGCGCACCGGCGCCATGTCGGGCGGCAGCGGCGAGCAAGCGCTGTTGATGGCGGCCTGTGCCCAGATGGCGCAACACTACGACCTGCCGGGCGGTGTCGCAGCGGGCATGACCGACGCCAAACTACCCGACGCCCAGTCGGGCTACGAAAAAGGCTATTCCAATGCTCTCGCCGGTCTGGCCGGAGCCAATCTGGTCTACGAGGCGGCTGGCATGCAGGCCAGTCTGATGGGCGCCTGCCTAGAAAGTTTCGTCATCGACAACGACATGCTGGGCAACGTCATGCGCACAGTTCGCGGTATCGAGGTCAACGACGAGAGCATTTCCCTCGAGGCCATCCGCGAGGTCTGCCTGGGTGGTGAGGGCCATTTCCTCGGCCACCACCAGACGCTGGGCCTGATGGAGAGCGAATACCTCTATCCCCGCATCGGCGACCGCCAGAGCATCAAGGAGTGGCGCGAGGCCGGCGGCGGCGCCATCGACAAGCGCGCCCGCCAGCGGGTTCGAGAGATCCTCGACGGCCACTTCCCCGACCACGTGCCAGCCGCGGTGGATGCCGCGCTACGCCGGAGCCACCCTATCGCACTGCCCCTCGAAGCCATGCTACCGCTGCGTCTGCCTTGGTAGCGTAGGAGGACGCAATGAAAAGCCATGCCCGCGTCGTCGTCATCGGCGGCGGCATTGCCGGATGCAGCACGCTCTTACGTGCGAACCGATCTGGCGGAGCTGGGGGTAGCGCTTGAAATCGACATTCTGGGGCAGCGCCGCCCCGCCGTGGTCACTAGCGAACCCATCTACGACCCGAGCAACGAACGTCTAAAAGCTTAGAGTGAGTCGGATAGTGCTCTACAGGCGATCCAGATAGTCGTTGAAAAGTTCCTCGGCGCCACGCTTGAACAACTTTAGCCGGCGCGTCTGCTCCATCACCAAAAGGCCGGTCGCGTGAGCGACACCTGCGGCTGTCCGTGCGTCGGCATCCGGGGTGCCACGGTCCTCGAAAGCCTGTTCGATCAGGTCGAAAACGCCCCGCAAGCGTTCGTTCAGGTCCCGGTTCAAATCGGCGCTCAAGCCCGACGGGCCGATGCCGTTGTAGAGGTAAAGGCCCAACGAGAGCTCATCCGGGCGGCTACGGTAGTAGTCGAAGAACCCGAAAAGCGCCCGCCGCCCGGAGCATGCGGGGTCCCGCAGGCCGGCAATATGGCTCGCCACATGCGCCTGCAAATCGGTCAGAGAAGCGCATAGCACGGCGGCGTAGAGATCTTCCTTGCTTTCGAAATAGGGATATATCGAACCGGTGGTGAAGCCGGCCCCGGCGGCGATGGCACGCATAGTGGCGCCATTGAGGCCTTTTTCGACAAACACCGTCTTGGCCGCTCCGACAATTTGCTCGCGACGGGCCGCATGCTGGCTCTCCATGCGCTCGGCCCGGGCCATCACGGTCGTGCTCAGGTTGGTCATGGCGACAAGCCGTCCATCAGCCGGTTGGATTTATGGGCCGGTCCTGGGTCCAGTCATAGGTGCCGAGATCACGTTCGCGCACCGCACTCTTCCAGGTTTTTTCCTCCGCGCGTTTCTTGAAGTTCAGCCCCTCTGGCGAATGCCGGGTGATGCCATCGAACAAGGTCGCTATCATCTGCGTGTTCTGCAGACCCATGGCGTCGATCGCCTGATTGACCATCAGCTTTTGCATCATCAACTGGTTTGTCGGCACGGTGCTTATGCGCTGCGCCAGCGCCTCCACTTCCGCGTCCAGGGTATCCGCCGGCACGGACTTGTGGATCAGGCCGATACGCGCCGCCTCTTGGCCGTCGATCTTGTCGCCGGTGAACAGCATGCGTTTGGCTTGCTCAGGGCCCAGCCGATAGATCCACATGGCCGTGGTCGGGCAACCCCAGACACGCACCGGCATGTAGCCGATCATTGCGTCGTCCGCCATCACCACCAGGTCCGAGCACAGCGCAATGTCGGACCCACCGGCGACCGCATAGCCATGTATTTTGCAGATCACCGGACGATAGCTACGCCACAGCGACATGAACAAATCCGTGTTGCGCCTCATGAGCGCATAGTCCTTCATCGGATCCCACGGCATGTCCTGGGTGAACGTGTTGGCGCCGGCGTTTTCCGCGTAAACTGTCAGGTCGTAACCCGCACAGAACGCCGGCCCCGCTCCCGACAGGATGATGACGTGCACGCCATCGTCGGAATTGGCTTCGGCGACCGCGGCCGCCAGTTCGTGTGGCAGATCGTCATCGATGGCATTCAAGACATCCGGTCGGTTCAGCGTGATGCGGCCAATACGGTCGTCCTTCTCGTACGTCACTTTCGCCATTCTTGCGGTTCCCCTATGTCAAACTTTCTGCAGCAGACAGATTTGTAACGGCGTTACGAAAATACTGTAACACTGTTACATACATTAATCAATAGTTGAAGCTGCGCCGAACGCATGGTGCAGGAATGGAATTGCCAACAGCGGACTAATTGCCCCGCCCCGCCGAATGGAGTATCGGCCCTGCTTGGCACGACGCGGCCATCTTCCATCTGAACGAAGCACTTTCAACCAGCGCTTGATGTAGGGCAGCACCCAATCGATGCTGTCAAATCAGCCCGATCAAGAACTGACCAAAGTCTATCGTGACTCCTCAGGGCTGAATTCACGGTTGGACTCCCCATGTGCTACCATTGTCGGTGAATAGGAGGAGCCGATTGGGGATCCCCGGTTAACGGTGGATCGAGCGAATTTAGGTAACGCCGTTGGCAGATTTCACCAGGACCTCAAGGCTTGCTGCCCGCTTCCTTCGTCGGCTCGGCCTGACGTGGTCGGTAGTCTGCCTTAGTGCTATGACCGTGGTCCTCTCTGCCGCGATCTGCTTTGCCCTTTTCGCACTAATCGATCCCCGATTGTTCGACATACCGCTCGTCGTCGTGCTGCCCATCTTGGTTCCGGCAGTGGTGGCGCCGCCGACGACCTATCTCTCGCTTGCTCTTTCGTTTCGCCTGGGGCGGGCCGATGAAGCGCTACGCATTGCCCAAACCCGTTTTCGCGATGGGATCGATAGTCTCAGCGGGGGATTTGCATTATACGATGCCGATGATCGACTGGTTCTTTTCAACCAAGCGTTCTTTGATCTTAACATTTTGATTCAAGATCTCATCGTGGTCGGTCAAAAATACCAAACCTTGGTCAGGGCGGCGGCCGAACGGGGCCAAATCGTAGGAGCGAAGGGCAAAGAAGAGGAATGGATTCAGGAGCGGTTGGCGCAGCACCGCAAACCGACAGGAGCATTCGAACGCCAGGTATCCGACGGTCGGTGGTTCCTCGTCACGGAGCGCCCGACAAACGAGGGCGGGATCGTCGGATCCTGGACCGAAATCACCGACCTGAAGCGGGCCGAGGAAGCGCTCCAGATCAGCGAGGAACGATTCCGCAGCATTTTCAGAAACGCGCACGTGGGCCTGATTAGGGGTCGGACCAAGGGCCAAATCGTTGAGGCCAACCAGCGAGCCGCCGACATCCTAGGGTACGCGAGCCGCGATGATCTCATCGCGAATTACTCACCCAAGAAACATTGGGTTGACGTCGAAAGTCGCACGGAATTTGTCGAGAAGGGAATGAAAACTGGATCGGCCCATGACTTTGAACTGGAGGTTCAGCGCACTGACGGTTCACCGATACGAAGGGCTACTTCGTCTCGGAAGCCTCGGTCTACCGGCTTCTCAAGGCCCACGACCTGATCACCAGTCCGGCCTTCGTGGTCATCA
>NZDS01000209.1 GCA_002690215.1 Rhodospirillaceae bacterium
ACGCGCCGACCATGGAGGACCTGGGACGGCGGGTCATTCTGGATCACGCCACCCACCACTGTAAGCCGCGCACGGTCGTCGGCTATCGCTATTACCTCAAGGCCTACATCAATCCCTGCATCGGCACGATGAAGGTCAGGGACATCCTGCGATCGGACATCGCCAAGTTTCACCACGACCTGCGGGACACCCCGGTCCAGGCAAACCGGTGCATGCAATTGCTTTCCAAGATGTTCAATCTGGCGGAACTGTGGGGCCTGCGTCCAGACGGCACGAATCCCTGTCGCCACACCCAGAAGTACCCGGAGAAGAAACGCGAGCGCTACCTTTCGAAGGAGGAACTGGCCCGGCTCGGCGAGGTCCTGCGCCAATGCGAACAGGAAGGCATTGAGAGCCAGTCAGCCATCAACGCCCTGCGACTGCTGATCTTCACCGGCTGCCGGCTCTCCGAGATCATGACCCTCAAGTGGGACCACGTGGACTTCGAGGACGGCGCGCTCCATCTCCCCGACTCCAAGACCGGAGCCAAGACGCTCCACATCGGCGCCCCGGCGATCGAGGTCCTTTCCAAGATCGAACGGCTGGACGATAACCCCTGGGTCATCACCGGGAAGAACCCCGGCGCGTACCTGACCGACCTGCAACCACCGTGGCAACGCATCCGCAAGCGTGCCGGCATCGAGGATGTCCGCATCCACGACTTGCGCCACACGTTCGCCTCAACGGCGGTCGCCGCCGGCCAGGGATTGCCGATGATCGGCAAACTCCTCGGCCACACACAGGTCCAGACGACGGCGCGTTATGCCCACCTGGCCGCCGATCCGGTCAAGGCGGCGGCGGAGCGAGTGTCATCGAACATTGCCGCTCTCATGGGCCGCTCAGCTGATAATGTCATGCCGTTCCGGTCCCAATCCGGATAGAGCATACCGCGCTCGACGGCTTGTCGCATCCGCCCGGACGACCTTCTCCACCTGCTGGCAGACCTGTTCGCCGATTACGGGCCGACCGATAATATCTGCTCCGATAATGGCCTGAATTCATCGATCCGGTGGAATGGCTTGGTAGGGTCAATGCGAAAACGTGGTCATCGAACCCGGCGGTCAGTGGGAGAATGCTTGCGGAAAGCTTCAGCCTGTATGCGGAACGAACTGCTCGAGCGTGAGGTGTTCCACAGTGTTGAGAAAGTCCGCGTGGTCGTCGAAGTTTCGAGTGACACGAAACTAGGGTTTGCAACAAGCCCGGATGTCGGATATAATTTACACAGCATCAAGAGTAGGGCTGACGCCCTCGCCAACCTGCCCGGTCCGGGCAAGGTGGTTCCCGAAAGGGGATGCGGCCGCAAGGCAACGAAGCGGGCCACATTAATGCGTCAGCCCTCCTCGGAGACAACCGAAGGAGGGCTTTTCAATGACCGATTCTGCCAGCAAGGCCAATATCCCGGCGACCGCCGGCCAAGCACCACCCGTAATTCCTCTTCCTAAAATTGAACGGCCGTATGCGGGTACAAACTGCCCGCCTTCGGGGGTGAGGTCGCCCCAAGATCTTCCCGGCAGGCTGTTTCTTGGGTCGCTCGACCCATCCTCGTTTCAAGCCACGGATGACGGCTGGAAGGTTCAATACGTTGATGACGATGGCGAGACGACGGTGACGCTCGATTACGAGCGGGATGACAATCGACTCATCATGTTTCAGACGTGGCGCGGAGAATGGGGCGCCGGGTGTACGGTCGGAAGCGACGATTTCCGACACTTGGCGCGCAACACAAGCGGGTTCCCGAGGATTTGGGACGACCGCGCCAAGAAGCTCCTGGAGAGCGAATACAACATTCAATATTTGCCAACCCAAGAAGAGGCACATGTCGTCACCGGCTTCCCGGACGGCGCCTTCAAGTCTCTCTGCTGCCCCGTCCCGGTGTCACGCCTGCGCAATCTCGTCGCTTGTCATCGGGACATGGCCGCCGATACTTCCATCAAGGCGCCGATTAGCGGATACATCCATCTCGGTATAGGCGCTGTGAACTACCTCCAGGGAAGGAACGGCCCGTCCACGTCGGATCCGGCCCTGCTCTACTTCCATACTTTCGACCAGACAGGCTTGCCCGCGATTGACATGCCGGTGTGGGAAACTGGCCGGGACGGCACTCGTGCCCTGACCGTTAAACGGCTGATTTATGTCTATGTGGTGACGTTTCCGTTTCGGGAGATCAACCGCCTTGCATCGAGCCTTCATCGGTACAGGATCATCGGCTCAGTCAAGGCCGGCGAACCAGACGAGACTCCGCCCGACGCCCCGGAATTTGCGGCCGTAATTCTTCAAGCCGGGCTCGAAGTGCTGCCGATCGAGTTCAATTACTTCGACCGGCAAGGCACCAGAAGGACGTACTACGAGCGTTTCTCCGACCTTGAGGCGATGATCTCCCTCGTCGAGGAACCAGGCATCGACGAAATTGAAAGCCTGGTGGGGTGCGCGGAAGAGGCATCTGCTGAAGTCGCGAGTTCCTATGAAGAAAGTTTCAGCTCACGCCAAACTGACGGACTCCAGTCGGAATCCACGCTCAACCCCAACCGATGACAGGAGCGAGTTTTATGTTCAAGAGAAAACCAAACCCTCGGCCTTTAGGCGTCCCGCTGGATGGCTTGGAGAAAGCTCTTCAGCCCACCACGCTCGAGACTTCACGAGAGGGTGACGCCCTGGTGGTCCGGCACGAAAAGCTGGTTTCCCGGGTGGAGGTGATACCACCCGCCAATCCGGAAACCGAAGACGGCCCCATCAGCGCCGTCGTCACGATTAAGACGCCGCTACCGGAAGAGCTGACGAGCTTTGTCGACAACCCGAACCTTATCGGCGCTATCAATTCGATGGCAACTCTCGGCGCGGTGACGGAAGACGGTGGTGATTATTTTTTCGGCTCCCGATTGACTGTTTATGAGCAGGAGGACGCCTGGAACATCCAGTTTCCCCTACTGTTGTTCACAATAATTGGTGGGGTCGACTCCCTCCTTGGAGCGACACGGCGAATGTTCACCAAGGAACCACCTGCCGGCGGGGAGTCCGAATGGACCGAAGGCGATCTCGACCTGGTCCACTCATACCTTTCGAGAATTTCCGTGTGCAATACTGGGGGTCTGGGGCTCACGGCCGAGTTCGGCTTGAAGGCCGATGCGGTGAGCGCTGCTGCCGGCGATCATGAGACCGCACTTTGGCGGTTGATGGCCGATCAACCTCATCCGGAATTGGGGGGCGGCCTGTTCTGTCTGCTGGAGCTGCCTCATCAGATCCCAGACGAGGAGAAGCTCGACCGCACGCTGGGCGAACTCAACCGCATGGAAATGGCGCCCCATGATCTGCCACCACATTTCGGCGCATGGTGCCGCGGCAACCTGCAGAACAACCCCGCTTATGTGTCGTTCCTGCCCAACGCCCTTCATTCGGCGGAAGGGATTGCCCTGAACGCCTCCCTTTGGGCCTTGAACAGAGCTCAGTGGGCCGATGCGATGTTGGTGGCGTCGGGGGCTCGATGAACGAACATTGCCGCGTCCACGTTTAGGTCCAGCTTTGCGGACCGACCCGCCTAACGGGTCCGGCATTTGATCTTCAGCTTGTGCGCCGAGGCATCCCGCCTGAAGCACTAAAGAGAAGGAATTGTTCCATGAGAAAGATTTTGACAGAAGACGCTTGGCGAGAGGAGCGAAGCCGTCTCGCCGCACGGTTCATTGGAAAACTTGGCAAAGAGGCACATTTGGTTTGGAGAAACTATCTAAAAGCCCGCGTTTGGGGCGCGTATGAGGACAATTACACCCCGGATAAATCTGTTTATCGGGACTACCAGCTCTTCGCTAATGCGCAAGCGAGAGCCGAGAAGATACTCAGGATCAGGGGCTACTCGCCTCCCGAAGGGTTCAATTCGGATGAACTCCAAATCCGTTGGGAAAATCCCCTGAAGACACGCCCTCTAAATTAGCCAGGTCTGATCCACCCCACGGATTGGGCATTTGATTTTCAGCTTGTGCGCCCTGCCATCACGGCAAAAGCACTAAAGAGAAGGAGAGAGCCATGAACTCGATCGTTCAATTGGCCCCCGGCATAGACAAGATCACCGAAGGTAGCCTCTACCCGTACCAGTCCGACGGCGTCGCGTTCCTGCTGTCCAAAAAACGTGCAATCCTGGCTGACGACATGGGGCTTGGCAAAACCCGCCAAGCCATCGTCGCAATGGAAGCCGGGTGCCCGGAAGGGACGATCCTCGTTGTATGTCCCGCTTCCATAAAACTGAATTGGAAGCGCGAGATACTCATGGTCGATGGCGGGGCTTCCATCGAGGTTCTGGGCGTCGATAAGGACCAGGCCGATGCTCCTCGTTGGATCATCGTCAACTACGATCTCCTCGGTAAACACGCGGATCGTCTCCACGCCATCGACTGGGCCGGGGTCATTCTCGACGAGGCCCACTTCATAAAGAACGCCAGCAAGCGGACCAGCCATTGCTTGAAGCTACTGGGCGTTCAGGCGGAAGCCCGCGCCCTGGTGATCGGTCCGGAACATGTCTTCCTCCTCACGGGGACCCCGATGACTAACCGGCCCAAGGACCTGTTCAACCTATTCCGATGCGTAGGTCACCCTGCGGCACGTTCGTTCCTCTCGTTTGCCAAACGCTATTGTGACGCCTACCGCAATGACTACGGCTGGGTCACGACTGGGGCTTCTAACCTGGACGAGTTGAACCTCCTGATGAAGGAAGTTTCGATTCGCCGGAAGAAGGACGAGGTCTTGGACCTGCCCCCCAAGATTCGATCCTGGGTGCCGGTGGATATCTCGACCAGTAAGGCCGCGCTTAACGCCATCGACAGCTTCCTATCGTGGTATTCGGGAACGGACCCGTCCAAGCCTAACGATACTGAGTTCCTCGCTCGCCTGACAAAAGTGCGGACGGCTCTCCACAAGGCCAAGTTCAATGCCGTCGCCGAACGGATCAAGGACGTCACCACGACAGGTGAGAAGGTCGTCGTCTTTACCTGCTTCACGGATGGGATCGAGCGCCACAAGAAGAAACTTGGCGACCAGGCCATTACCATCACAGGCTCGGCCACGCCCGAGCAGAGAATGGAAGCTGTAGACAGGTTTCAGACCGACCCGAATGTTCGCGTGGCTCTTTGCAATATCATCGCCGGTGGCGTTGGCATCACCCTGACCGCAGGAACTCATGTCATTTTCCAGGACTTGGACTGGGTTCCGGCTAATCACGCTCAGGCCGAAGATCGATGTTACCGTCTCGGCCAGGATCGTCGTGTCACTGTGGAATATTTCCACGCGGCAGGAACTCTGGATTCCTACATAGCGGAACTACTCCAACGAAAGATGGAACTGATCGCCGCCGTCGAGGCGGAAGATGTACCGGACCAATCCCTTCTCGCAGAAATCCAGGATGGGTTGAGACAGCTTGCACCAGCTTTGATGGAGGAAGCCAGGATAGCAAGAGCAACGGGTGACACAGCTCGTCGCATTGACGACCTTGCCAACTTAACGCCAAAGAAAAAGTCTGAGGATGCGCCCCTGTTGGAGACCGGCAGTTGGGAGTTCACCAGTTCCCGTGATCCATCGGTGTCCTATCTGGTGACGTTTGGTCGTGCTGGGCATTTGGAATGTTCGTGCCCAGGTTTCAAATGGCGCGGCAACTGCAAGCACGTCCGCGAAGTGCGAGAGAAGATTTACGATTAACCACGACAAAAGCCGGGAGGGTGTCTGCCCTCCCGGCCATTCTTCAGAATTGATATTGCCCGATGACATTGGCTTTCTTTGATCACCACTTTTTTGTCGAATGACGATCAAGACGCTCGAAAAGGTCCGTGGTGCGCGCCGATTCCCAACGGCGACCGCCACCTGCCGCGTCAAATGAACGGGTGTTGCCAAGGCCGAGAGTTTTTTGAAATAGATTCCGCATGCCGCTGATTATCGCAAGGCGCGGATTCCTTGGCTATTCGGAGAGTTTGGGAATGTTTTGGTAATTCTCGTGCTGTGGCTGGACGTTCGACGAGTTAGACTGTCTTTATGGATACGGTTTCCAGTGAAAAGCGTAGCGAAATCATGCGGCGGGTTCGGCAGAGAAATACTGGCCCAGAGATGGTTGTTCGTAAACTTTTACACGCCATCGGATACCGTTTCCGCCTGCATCGAAAAGGTCTGCCAGGCTCGCCCGATATTGTGTTGCCGAAGTACCGGGCAGTAATCTTCGTCCATGGCTGCTTCTGGCACGGACACGGCTGCCGCAAGGGTCGTCTGCCGTCGACCCGGCGGGACTTCTGGCGAGCAAAGATCGATGGC
>NZDS01000210.1 GCA_002690215.1 Rhodospirillaceae bacterium
GCCGGTGATCCCGCCCCGTTCGGTCATCGAGCGGCTTTCTTCGGGTGAGTTCTGGAACTCATCCATGTGGCTCCGGTGGCGGTTCCTGAAGCGGGCCGGAACCAGCAAGTCGAGTGGCTGGCCCAGGACCTCGGAAGCCTGGTAGCCGAAGATCTTCTCAGCGCCCTGATTAAAGATACTGATACGAAATTTTTCGTTGACGGCGATGATGGCTTCGGGGGCGATCGAGATCATGCCGGCGAGCCGCGCCTCCGATGCCCGCAGTGCCTCTTCGACTTTTTTGAGGTCGGTAATGTCCCGTCCCGTGCCGCGATAACCTTTGAAGGCGCCGTCATCGCCGAACACTGGTTTGCCGCTATTGAGAAAGGTTCCCTTGCTGCCATCGGCGCGTAACCAGTTGACCTCGAAATCACGAAAGGGCTGACGGCTATCGAGGGCCCGCAGATTGGCTTCCAAGAGTTCTGCATCAAGGTCCGACAGATCTTGCCGGGTCTGCTCGTAGATCTCCCGCCGGGTACGCCCGATCAGATTCTCAGCCGGTTGTCCGGTGATCTCCAGATAGCGCCCGCCGACGCGTGTGAAGCGCAATTCGGAATTCAACTCCCAGAACCAGTCCGAGGCCGATTCGGTGAAGTCCCGGAAGCGCCCCTCGCTTTCAGGTCTTCGGCGGCGAGCGCCGTACGCACTTTCTGCTCAAGATACGAGCAAACGAGAAGGCAAAGACTTTCCGGCATTTTTCTATTCGTTTATCCAATCAAGAGGGTACCGTCCCCACTTATGAATTGCATTCGATTGGGCTTCCAAGACGGATTCCGGGACCTGCCAGGGTATCTCTCCGTGGTTGTCCGACAGGATGAAGCCGCCGCCCCGGGCCGCCTTGGAAATAGCGTCCTTGACGATCTCCTCGGCCTTTTCGGGCGTCCAGCGCCGCATTTCGACTCCGTTGAGATTCCCCACCAATGTCAGGCGGCCCCTGGCCGCTGCTTTGACCTGGCAAAGGTCCTCTGAAAAACTGACGCCAACCCTGTCCGGTTCCTTATGCCGAAGAGTCGTCAGGACGCGTTGCAGCGAGGTGAAGCCCGCGCCGTTCATGATGCCTCATCCATCATTTCCGTTGTCAAACGGATCGCATCCGCGGCGTCGAAGCCCATGGCATCCGCACCGACTTCGCGCCACAGTTCCGCGTCGAAGCGAAAAGGAGCGCCGCCAACAACGACCTTTACGCCAAGGCCCGCTTCTTTCAACAGATCGCTTAATTTCTTGATCTGCAGGGCGGATCGCAACATCAAGGTGGAGATCAGGAGTATGCGGATTTTTTCGTCCTTGACCTTCTCGAACAACTCATCCACTTCGATACGGCCGAAATCCAATATCGAGAAACCCGACGCCTGCACGACCGTATAGACCATGCGTTTACCCAGCATGTGGTAGTCGTCGAGAAGGGCAATGGCGATTTTGGGCTGGCCGCTTCGGGAACGGTCCGATGGCAGCGATATCTCACCCACCACATCCTCGGCAATCCGGCCGGATACATACACCTGCGACAAAGCCACATCACCGGCATCCCAGGCCTTGCCGATCCGTTCAAACGCCGTCGAGATGACATGTTCGGCCAATTCGGCGAAGGCGTAGCGCTCACGCCCCCGCGTTAGCACCGCTTTGGCCTCCTTGCGGTCAACGGAGAGCAAGGCGTTTTCAAAGTCTTGGCTGAGATCGTCGAGATCATTCATGGCGAACCAAACGTGCGAGCGCGGCGCGATCCCGGTCCCATGCGGCATATAGCGACAGAGCGCCGCCGTGGCACCCCAGCGTCAAAGAGGTCGTGAGGTAGGACCTGAGATCGGCGACTAGTTCGCAGACTCGATGGTTCGTGTCCGAAGGGGTGTGCATCTCCATGCCTCCCATCCGAATTGATGGTGGAATGGAAAAAATACTAGTTGCGCCGTGTATCCCGCCGATCACCATCCGGTGTCGAAATGTGTCATTATGTTACGGTCTGCAACAGGCCGCATCATGTGCTATCGAAGATGGTGCGGATGTCTCGGTCGAGGGCGTCGAGGGTCAGTGGCTCAATCAGCAGATAGGGATTGCCGCGATCGATCGGGCAGGCCCGGACGCCCAGGCCGCGAAAGTGGGAATGCGGGTCAGCCGCGGCGCGCGCGGAGCAGCGACCAGACGTGCAAGCCGATCGCCAGCACGATGATGGCGAAGATGATGGCCGCCACCGGCCGGTCGATGAAATCGAGCGGCGTCTTCACCCGGGCCATGGAGATGCGCAGCTTGGCCTCCATGATGCCGCCCAGCACCATGCCCAGGATGATCGGCACCACCGGCAGCTCGAGGCGGCGCAGCACGAAGCCGAAGACGCCGAATCCGGCGGCCACGGCGCAGTCGGTGGCCGAGTTGCGCAGGCTGTAGACGCCGACGAAACCGAGGGTGAGGATGGCCACGCCGAGAAAGCGCGTGGGCACCCTGATGAGGCGCAAGATGCCATTGGTCGAGACCATGAGAAAGGCCAGCACCAGGATGTTGAGGATGAAGAGCGCAAGATAAAGGCCGACTACGAAATCGGCCTGGTCCTGAAAAAGTTGCGGCCCGGGAACGACGTTGTGGACGTAAAAGACAGATAGCATCATGGCCGTGAGGGCCTCGCCCGGGATGCCCAGCGCCAATAGCGGAATCATAGCCGCCGCCGGCACCGCATTGTTGGCCGCCTCGGAAGCGATCAGGCCCTCGGGGGCACCGTTGCCGAAGCGCTCCGGCGTCTTCGAAGTCTTCATGGCCAGGGTGTAGGAAAAGAACTGGGCCAGGAACTCGCCAACGCCCGGGATGATGCCCATGACCACGCCGAAGGCCGAGGACGTGGTGACCACTCGCGGGTAGCGCCTGAGCTCACCGAGCCCTTGGAACAAGCCGCCCTCGACGGGCGGAGCTTCAGGACTGTGGTCGCGCTCCAGGAGCAAAAGGAAGGCCTGGCTGAGGGCAAAAAGCCCCAGCACGACGACGATCAGGTCGATGCCCGAGGTCAGCCAGGTCTGCTCGAAGGTGAAGCGCTGGGAATAGCGCACGGGCTCGAGTCCGATGGTGTTGAGGAAGATGCCCATTGAGACCAGGAAAGCGGCGATGACGCTCTGGCCGCGGTGCGAGATGACCACCAGTACGACGCCCAGCAGCGCTGCCAAAAAGATCTCGCGCGAGCCGAACATGGGGGCGATGGCGGCCAGCACCTGGCTTAGCAGCACTAGGCAGACGACCGAGAAGATGCCGCCGAAGAACGAGGCGGAGTAGGCCAGGGAGAGCGCCCGGCGCGCCTCGCCGGCCCGGGTCATGGGGTAACCGTCGTAGGTCGTCAGCGCATTCACCGCCGTGCCCGGCGTGTTGATCAGTATCGCCGGAATGGCGCCGCCGTACATCGACGAGCCGTAGATGCCCAGCAGCAGCGTCAGGCCGACGATGGGGTCGAGGGAAAAGGTCGCGGGCAACAGAATGGCGATGGCCACGGCCGGTCCGACGCCGGGAATGGCGCCGATGATGACGCCGCCGATGGAACCCACCAGCAGCGCGATCATGACGTCGACGCGGGCGATAGTCTCGAAACCGGCGATCAGCAGGTCCATGGCCGCCTCAGAAATAGACGATCAACAGATTGCGCAGCGCCGCGGGAAAATATTCGTAGAGCGCGCCGCCCGGGATCTTGACCTGCAGGAAGGACTTGAAGAGCAGCACGACAGAGGCACCCAGCAGCGCCGCCGCACCCAGCACGCGGCCCTCACGATAGCCCGCGCGGTAAGCTAGTACGGTGCAGAAGATCACGCTGCTCGGCAGATAGCCCGCCAGCGGAACTATGAAGACGTAGGCCATGAACCAAAGCGCGTATTCCAGGCTACGCAGCCAAAACCAGAGCTCGGGGACGGTCCCGGTCTCGCGCACCGGCCGCTCCGGATCGCGCCAACTGCCGGTGATGTAGACCAGCGCGAACAGCACCATGCTACCGAGGCTGAGACCCGGCCAGAAACCGGGCTGGGCCAGCAGCGGAACCCGGGGGATCCATCTGGTCTGCTCGCCGATCTGGCTCAGCAGCACAAGCGACAGCACCAACAGAACAGCGGCAAATCCCAGGTCCCCGACCTTGCGGGACAGCCTGCGGGCGCTCGCGGAAGGGGAGCTAACCATGCACCAAGCATGACCGTGGCGGCGGCCCGGTCAAGGGCCGCCGCGTCACGGCGTTATTCGCCGAGCAGTTTGCCGATGGCAGCGATGCTCGCGTTGTCCTTGGCGATCTGGCCGGTGGAAGCCTGGGCGTCCATCCAGTAGACCTGAGCGCCGGTGTCGGCGGCGATCTTCTGGGCCTTGGCGCCCAGCACCGTCTCCTTGGCCACGACGATGATCTTCTGCCGCACCTCGGCCGGCGTATCCTTGTGAACGAAGAGGCCGTTCCAGAGCGAAATATCGAGCGTCGGTTCGATCTCCGACACGGTCGGCGCGTTGGGCGTCTTGGAGATGCGCTTGCCGGTGATCGACGCCAGCACGGTGACCTTGTCGAGGCAAGGCAGGATGAGCTGCAACGTGGTGTTGATCACATCTACGTCGCCCGATGCCAAGGTGTTGCAATCGAGCGCATCGAAAGCCGCCTCGGAGGCCCACTTGAAACCTTTCTTCTTGGCCAAAGCGAAGCTCACCTTGGTGGGAATGAGTACGGCGCCGAAGTGGCCCAGCGCCACGTCGTTGGATTGGGCGTGTTTGGCCAAGCCGGCGATGTCCTTGTAAGGGGCGTCGCCCTTGGTGGCCAGCACGAAGGGGTAGGTCAGGAAGATGCCCAGGGGCTCGAAAGGATTGGGCTTGAGCTCGGGAATACCGATCAGCGGGCCGACGGTCGGCACGCCGATGACGAACGAGCCGATCACCGAGCCGTCAGCCGGCGCTTTGGCCACTTCGACAGCACCCGGGAAGGGACCGCCGCCACCACCCGGCTTGTTCACCACGGCCGCGGCAATGCCATACTTGGCTTGGAAGTTTTCGGCGATCAGGCGTGTCAGCACGTCCTCCAGATCACCTGGTGGGAAGGGCACGACGAAGCTGACCGGTTTGTTGGGGTATTCCGCCTGGGCCGGGCCGGCCGGCAAGGCCATTACCAAGGCCGCACCGACAAAGGCGGAGAGAACGATTGAGCGCATGAGGATCCTCCCTGATCAAGGCGCGCCACAGGACGCGTCAGCCGGTGGAGTTTCATTCGGATTGTTATTTGAACCACCGGTTCAATAAAAGACTTGCAATACCTCGGTGATTCTGTCAAGCCAAATGTGCGGACATTGCGCATGGGAGCGCGCGTGATCGCCTGGCGAAGGAGATGCGAGTGCTTGGAACAGTCGACAAAGCTTTGAAATTACTTGATTTTTTCTCCGAGCGCCGCCCTGCCATCGGCTTGAGCGAGATGGCCCGCCTGGCCGGCTACGACAAGGCCACGACCCGCCGCTTGCTGTTGGCGCTGGAACGTAACGGCATGGTGGAGCAGCTTCTGGAATCGCGAAAGTACCGCCTCGGGGTGGCGCCGTTACGCCTCGCCCGGGTGCGCGATGCCACCTATCCCGTGGCCGATATCGTTCAGCCGATTTTGCGCCGCCTGGTCGAGGAGACCGGCGAGACGGCGCACTTCTCGCTTGCCTCGGGCGGAGCTTTGGCGACCATCGGCCTGGAGGAAAGCCCGCGGGCCAGCCGCGTCAGTCTGGAACGCGGTGAAGTGCTGCCGCTCCACGCCACGGCCTCGGGCATCGCCTACCTGGCGTTTTCGCCGGCCGCCGTGGTCGAAGCGGTGCTGGCCGGGCCGCTCCAGCGCCACACCGAGCAGACCGTGACGGAGCCGGTGCGCCTCCGGGATGCCCTGGCGCGCGTCCGGCATGAAGGGCTCTGCCGCTCGGATCACGGCTATGAAACCGAGGTGGCGAGCGTCGCAGCGCCGGTCTTCGACGCCTCCGATCAAGCCCAGGGCGCGGTGGCGGTGGCAACACCGAGCTTTCGCATGACCGCCGAGACCGAAGCCCGGATCCGGATCTCGGTACGCCGCGCCGCGGTCGACCTCACCCGTGCCTTCGGTGCCATGCCGCCGCCGGCACTCTTGGGAGAGGCAGCCTGATGGCGGCCGAGGCTCTCATTCTCGACTTCGGTGGCGTCATTACGCGCACGCTCTTCGAGACCCACGCCCGAACCGAGCACGTCCTGGGCCTGGCGCCGGGAACGCTGACCTGGCGCGGACCCTTCGATGCGGCCGGCGATGTGCTATGGCGCACCATGCAAGAGAACCGGATCAGTGAGCGCGACTATTGGCACCGGCGCACCGCCGAAGTGGCAGCTCTGGTCGGTGCCGATTGGACCGAAATGGCCGATTTCGTGCGGGCCGTGCGAGGCGCCGACCCTGAGGCCGCGATCCGGCCCGAAGCTCTCGCCGCCATCGCCACCGCCAAGGCCGCCGGCAAGCGCCTGGCCATCCTGTCCAACGAGCTCGATCTCTTTTATGACGCAGCGTTTCGCCGGCAGCTGCCCTGGCTGGCGGACTTCGAGGTCATTCATGACGCCACCCACACCGGCATCCTCAAGCCTGACGCCGCCGCCTACTGCGACTGCCTGGCGACACTTGGCCTGCCCGCTGAGGCCTGCGTCTTTGTCGACGACCAGCCGCGCAACGTCGCCGGCGCCGACGCAGTCGGTCTTAGGACCGTTGCTTTCGACGTACGCCGCCCGGCTGCCGGCTTCGACCGAGCCCTAAAGCTGCTCGGGCTAAAGGAGTTCTCCAATGCATGACGCCAACTTCCTCATCGAGAACAACGCCAGGCATTTCTGGCACCCCATGGCCCACCCGGCCGAGATGCAGGCTCAGCCGCCCAAGATCATCACCGCCGCCGAGGGGGTCGAGGTGACCGATGTCCACGGCCAACGGCTGCTCGACGCCGTGGGCGGTCTGTGGAACGTCAACCTGGGCTATTCCTGCCAGCCGGTAAAAGACGCCATCCGCGACCAACTCGACCGCCTGCCCTATTATTCGGCCTTTCGCGGCACCTCTCCCGGGCCGGCCATCGAGCTTTCCTACGTCCTGCGCCAGTGGTTCGAGGCGGACGGTCTCGCGCGCGCCTTTTTCACCTCGGGCGGCTCGGATTCGGTGGAGACGGCGCTGCGTCTCACCCGCCAGTACCACAAGATCCGCGGCCAGCACGATCGAACCAAGTTCATTTCCTTGAAGCAGGGCTACCACGGCACCCATTTCGGTGGCGCATCCGTCAACGGCAACGCCAAGTTCCGGCGCAACTACGAGCCGCTGCTGCCCGGCTGCTTCCACATCCCGGCGCCCTGGCCCTATCGCAATCCCTACGACGAGACCGATCCGGCCAAGCTGGCGCGATTGTGCGCCCGGGCGCTCGACGAAGAGATTGCCTTCCAGGGCCCCGACACCGTCGCCGCCTTCATCATGGAGCCGGTGCTGGGATCCGGCGGCGTCATTCCGCCCGACCCAAGTTTCATGCCCCTGGTGCGCGAGATCTGCGACCGTCACGGGGTGCTACTGATCGCCGACGAGGTCATCACCGCCTTCGGCCGCACCGGCGCCTGGACCGGCTCGCGGCTCTATGCCGTCAAGCCCGACCTCATGTGCATCGCCAAAGCTCTGACAAACGGCTACTACCCGATGGGCGCCACCATGATCTCGGAAGGCGTGGCGGAGGCCTTCGAAAACAATCATGACGCTTTCGGCAACATCGGCCACGGCTATACCTATTCGGCCCACCCCGTGGGCGCCGCGGCGGCGCTGGCGGCGCTGGAGGAAACCGAGCGCCTCAAGGTGGCGGACAACGCCAAGGCCCGGGGCCAGGAGATGATTGCCGCTTGCCGCGACCTCAAGGCCCGGCACGAAATAGTCGGCGACGTACGCGGCCAGGGCCTGATGATCTGCCTCGAGCTGGTGTCGGACCGGGCGGCCAAAACCCCGGCCGCCAAGGAGACCGTCAACACCGTCTTCGAAACCACCTACCAGGCCGGCGTCATGGTTCGGGTCAGCGGCCACAATGTCATTCTCTCGCCGCCCCTGATCGTCAGCGCCGCCGACGTGGCACGAATAGTTACGGCTCTCGATGCCGGGCTTGCAGCAGCGAAACCGGCGTGAACGAGCCCACGGGGGACGCCCCGATCATCCTCGTTCTCGGCACCGCCGACACCAAGGCGGACGAGATATCGTTTATCAAGGAGTGCCTCGAGGCGGGCGGCGCCAAGGCCTCGATCATGGACGTGGGAGTGCTCGGCGAGGCTCCCATGGCGGTCGACTTCAGTAAGCACGATGTGGCCCGCGCCGCCGGTACGACCAACCAGGCCATCGCCGCGCTCGGCGACGAGAACCTGGCCATGGCCAAGACCGCCGAAGGCGCCGCTGCCTTGACGCTTGAGCTCCACCAATCCGGCCGCGTCGACGGCCTGCTGGCGCTCGGCGGCACCATGGCCACGGACCTGGCACTCGACGTCACCAGCGCGCTGCCCCTGGGTGTGCCCAAGGTGGTGGTCTCGACGGTGGCCTTCTCGCCGCTGCTGCCGCCCGAGCGCCTGGCGCCGGACTTGATGATGGTGCTGTGGGCGGGCGGGCTTTACGGCCTCAACAGCCTCTGCCGCTCCTCGCTAAGCCAGGCCTGCGGCGCCGTCGTCGGGGCGGCCCGCCTGGTCCAGCGGCCGCAGCAGCAAAAACCGATCGTCGGCATGACCTCCCTGGGCAAGACCAGTCTCAGCTACATGGTTCACCTCAAGCCCGAACTGGAAGCTCGGGGCTACGAGGTCGCCGTATTTCACACCACCGGCATGGGCGGCCGAGCCATGGAAACCCTGGCCGCCCGCGGCGAACTGGCGGCGGTGATGGATTTCTCGCTGGTCGAAGTGAGCAACCACCTCAACGGCTCGCTGGTCAGCGCCGGCTCGGACCGCCTGGAAGGCGCCGGCCGCGCCGGCGTGCCCCAGATCGTGGCGCCGGGCGGCGTCACGCTGATCGACATGCAAGCCTGGGCACCCATGCCGGAAAGGTTCCAAGGCCGTGAGTTCCACGCCCACAACCGCCTGATCGCCTGCGCCATCATGGAAGAGAACGAGAAACGCGCCGCCGCCCGCGCAATTGCCGCCAAGCTGGGCCAAGCAATCGGCCCCACCGCTTTCATCATGCCCCTCAAGGGCATCGACGAATGGGACAAGCCGGGCGGCCCCTTTCACGACCCCGGCGGCTTGGCCGCCTTTACCAACGAGATGCGCAATGCGCTGGAGCCACCGGTGGAGCTGATCGAGCTTGACGCCCACATCAACGACCGCGCCTTTGCCGATCGCGCTTTGGCTGTGCTCGACAGATGGGTGGAAGAGGGACTGGTGGTGCAGGGAGAGCGTTGAGGGCCGGCTCCCAAACCGACCGCGTCAATCGCCGGCCAGCAGGCGTTCAACAAGCTGCTTCACCGACGGAATATATACCTTGCCGTTTTCGTCGCGATAGAAGGGGTCATCGGCGGCCTTGAAGGCGTTGTGGCCGGCAAAGATCAGCTTGTGATCCAGGTCATCGCCCTGAATTGCCCCCACCAGGCCTTTCTGGATGCAGTAGACACGGGGATCCGCCAGCTTGCCGGTGGCGAAGTTCTTTTGCGGATTTTGGCTCCAGGCACTGAGGCCGCAGTTGGCCAGACATCCCGCGCATTCCGCCATGTCCAGGCGAATTTCCCGCTCTTTCTCACGGCTGACAAAAATCAGCGTGCTGTCCGGAGTAGGCATGAACCTGTCGAACCCCTCGGCAATCCAGGCATCAACCCTCAATTTGTCTTTTGGCGTGACGAAAATCTTCTTGTTGGCAGCGCCTTGCCCTTCAATCAGTACGGCAATGCTTTCATCAGGCGTTCGCGAAAAAGGCACCTGCCGCTCCGAGCGTTGGCACAGTTCCTTGATCATGCCGTTCTTGTAGGCCGACGAACAAAACCCGGTGGGGCTGAATTTGTTGAGGGCGACGTCGCCCTCCTTCATCGACAGCAGCAGATGTTTCCATTCATCCGACACCGGGCTTTCCCGCGTCAACAAATCCCGGGTCCCGATCTGGAAAGCGATGGGACCGATTTCCGGGTTGTCCAGCCAGTGTTTCCAGTCACGCAGGTACCAGACGCCGCCGGCCATGACGATGGTGACATCTTCCATGCCGGCCTCAACCATGATCCGGCGCACGCACCTGACACGTTCGAAAGGATCTTCCGGCATCTCGGGGTCTTCACGACTGGTGATGCCGTTGTGGCCACCGGCCAGCCAGGGGTCTTCGTAAACCACGGCGCCGATCAAATCGCCATAGCTGCCCTGCCATTTCTTGAAGGCGCGCTTGAGCAGCACCTTCAGTGCCATGACGCTGGAAATGATGGGGTCCAGGTAGACGCCCTCGTCGGCACAAATCCGGGCATCCTCTTCGGTGGGCAGGCCGGCACCCATGGTCAGGGCATGAACCATATTGCCGCCGTCGGGCAGGCGCGTGCCAGCCAGCACGCCACGCATGACACGCATGGCACCACCGGCCTCTTTGAGGAAGTTCAGGCGGATGCGGCCCTTGCCGCCGGAGGCCCGGTGGGCGATGCCGACTTGCAAGATGGCGCCTTCTATGGACCAGGCCACCAATTCTTCATGTCGTTCCTGGCGTGTGCGGCCGGTGTAGGGGTAGGAAATCGGCCGGCCGTTTTCAGCGTAGGCAATTGCCGCCCCGGTCCCGGATATGGTGCCACCGGCATTTTCCGCCGCCCAGGCGCCGGCGTTTTCGCCGTTGGTGGCGCTAACGCCCTTGCCGCCCTGGACGACGGGAAGAACCCAGGCGCCGTCGATGAAGACGGGCCTGCTGAGTTTATCCTGGATCTGCCCAAGGCCCGCGAGATGGAGCCGCGGCAACGGCGCAAACTCGCCAGGGCGCGCCTCCAGGGCTTTGAGTTTGGTCAACGCCACGACACACTCATGTTTCTTTGAATCTGGAAATTGGTAGGCTGGCGGGCAATCACCTACCACACCTGAAGGCGAAATTACAGCGCCTCACCGATAGCGGCCCTGAGCGTTGGCGAGCGACGCGCCACCCGAACTAACGCTGAAGGTTGGGGCGGGGCGTGCCCTACTCCACCAACACCGGCACCTTGGGCTCACCGCCGCTGTCCTCGCCGCCGCTGCCTTCGCCACCCGTGTCGCGCTTGGGCTTTTTCGCACGCGCGGTTTTTTTCGGCGGCTCGAAGGTGAAGGCAAGCTTGCCGTCCTCGGTGTCGAGATTTACCAGGCCGCCGTCGGCCAACTGGCCGAACAAAAGCTCCTCGGCCAACGGTTTCTTGATGTGCTCCTGGATGATGCGAGCCAGCGGGCGGGCACCATAAAGGCGGTCGTAGCCCTTTTCGCCGAGCCAGGCGCGAGCGGCATCCGAGGTACCGATTTCGACGTTCTGCTCCTCGAGCTGGTGTTCGAGCTGAAGCAGGAACTTGTCGACCACCCGGGCCATCACCGCGGGCGAGAGGTGGGCGAAGCCGATGGTGGCGTCGAGGCGGTTGCGGAATTCTGGCGTGAACATGCGCTTAATGGCTTCTTCGTCCTCACCCTCACGCAGGCCGCGTTCGAAGCCGATGGCGTGCTGACTCATCTCCTGGGCGCCGGCGTTGGTGGTCATGATCAGGATGACGTTGCGGAAATCGACCTTCTTGCCGTTGTGGTCGGTGAGCTTGCCATGGTCCATGATCTGCAGCAAAACGCTGAACAGGTCCTCGTGCGCCTTTTCGATTTCGTCGAGCAGCAGCACGGCATGGGGGTTTTGGTCGACAGCATCCGTCAGCATGCCGCCCTGGTCGAATCCGACGTAGCCCGGCGGTGCGCCGATCAGCCGCGACACCGAGTGGCGCTCCATGTATTCCGACATGTCGAAACGGATCAGCTCGACGCTGAGCAGGTCGGCGAGCTGGCGCGCCACCTCGGTCTTGCCCACTCCGGTAGGGCCGGAGAAAAGGTAGCTGCCGATGGGCTTTTCCGGTTCACGCAAGCCGGCGCGCGAAAGCCGGATGGCGCTCTCCAGGGCTTCGATGGCCTTTTCCTGACCGAACACCACGGCGCGCAGGTCGCGGCCGAGCGTGCGCAACACTTCCTTGTCACTCTTGGAGACCGAGCGTGGCGGAATACGGGCGATCTTGGCTACCACGCTCTCGATCTCGCGCACGCCAATGGTCTTGCGCCGGCGGCTTTCCGGCTTGAGCATCTCGGCCGCGCCGGTTTCGTCGATGACGTCGATGGCCTTGTCGGGCAGCTTGCGGTCGTGGATGTAGCGGTCCGAAAGCTCGACCGCCGTCTTCACCGCCTCGGCCGTGTAACGCACCTTGTGGAAGTCCTCGAAGTAGGGTTTGAGGCCGCGCAGGATCTTGATGGCGTCGGGCAGGCTGGGCTCGTAAACGTCGATCTTCTGGAAGCGCCGCAACAGTGCCCGGTCCTTTTCGAAGTACGAGCGGAAGTCTTTGTAAGTGGTCGAGCCCATGCAGCGCAGCAAGCCGCCCTGCAGCGCCGGTTTCAAGAGGTTCGAGGCATCCATGGCACCGCCCGAGGTAGCGCCGGCACCGATCACCGTGTGGATCTCGTCGATGAACAGGATGGCGCCATCATAGTTCTCGATCTCCGTCACGACCGCCTTGACGCGTTCCTCGAAATCGCCGCGGTAGCGTGTGCCGGCCAGCAGCGCTCCCATATCGAGGGCGAAGATAGTGGCCGACGCCAGCACCTCGGGTACCTGGCCTTCGGTGATGCGCCGGGCCAGGCCCTCGGCGATGGCGGTCTTGCCGACACCGGGATCGCCGACGTAGAGCGGATTGTTCTTGGTCCTGCGGCAGAGGATCTGGATGGTGCGGTCGACCTCTGCTTCACGGCCGATGAGCGGGTCGACACGGCCCTCTGCGGCCTTCTGGTTGAGATTGACGCAGTAGCCCTCAAGAGCCTCGGCGCCCTCGCGGTTGGTACCCTCCTCACTCTCCTCGTCGGTACCGCTGGCGGCCCGGGAGGAGCTCTCGCCGGGTGCCTTGGCAACGCCGTGAGAGATGTAGCTGACGGCATCCAGACGCGTCATGTCCTGCTTTTGCAGGAAGTAGACGGCGTGGGATTCGCGTTCGGAAAAGATCGCCACCAGGACGTTGGCACCGGTCACCTCCTCGCGGCCGGACGACTGCACGTGGATCAAGGA
>NZDS01000211.1 GCA_002690215.1 Rhodospirillaceae bacterium
GCCCATACCGGCGACGTCAGCGCCGCCATGCTGGCCGACCTCGGATGCTCCTTCGTCATCGTCGGCCACTCCGAACGGCGCGCCGACCATGGCGAGGACGACACCCTCGTCAAGGCCAAGGCCGAGGCCGCGTTGGCGGCGGGCCTCCGCGCCATCGTCTGCATCGGTGAGACGGAGGCCGAGCGCCATGGCGGGCGCACCCTGGCCACGGTCGCCGGGCAGCTCGACGCCTCGCTGCCGGTCGGCGCCGGCGCCGCCAACACGGTCGTCGCCTACGAGCCGGTGTGGGCGATCGGCAGCGGGCTGACGCCTAGCGCCGAAGAAATACAGGAAGTGCACGCCCATATCCGCGGCGAACTGGCGAAGCGACTGGGCACTGATGAGGCGGGGGGCATCCGCATCCTTTACGGCGGTTCGGTGAAGCCCGAGAACGCGGCGGCGCTCCTCACCCTTGCCGACGTGGACGGCGGCCTGATCGGCGGCGCCAGCCTCGACGCCGGCGGTTTTTGGTCCATCGCCGAAAGTTGTGTCTAGCAATAGTGCCGGTTAGGGACTAAACATCGCAGCGTTCTCACGGCGCGGACGTCCCAGCGGCGGCTAACGAAAAGACCATGATCACCGTCATCCTCGTCATCCACCTGCTGATTGCCATTTCCCTTGTCCTCACCGTCCTGCTGCAACGCAGCGAAGGCGGTGGCCTCGGCATGGGAGGCGGCGGCATGAGCGGATTCATGACCGGCCGTTCCGCCGCCAACATGCTGACCCGCGTGACGGCGGTGCTGGCCGCGCTGTTCTTCGCGACAAGCCTCACCCTGGCCATCCTGGCCGGTGGAGACCGCGCGCCGCGCTCGATCATGGATCAGCCCGCCCCGACGACCGAGGGACCCGCCAAGCCCAGCGCGCCGCTCGGCCAATGAGCGGACCGGGGCCAGACGGGTGGACCGAGGCGGCGGCGAGGCCGCCTTCTTCTTTTTATGGGTTTATAGGGCGCCGGTTCTTGGTGTAGGTTCGGGCTCCATGACGCGGTTCATTTTTATTACCGGCGGCGTGGTTTCATCACTCGGCAAGGGTTTGGCATCGGCCGCGTTGGGGGCCCTTCTCCAGGCGCGCGGCTTTACGGTTAGGCTGCGCAAGCTCGATCCCTACCTCAATGTCGATCCGGGCACCATGAGCCCCTATCAGCACGGCGAGGTCTACGTCACCGACGACGGCGCCGAAACCGACCTCGACCTCGGCCACTACGAGCGGTTTACCGGCGTGGCCTCGCGCCAAAGCGACAACATCACGACGGGGCGCATCTACCAGAACGTCATCTCGCGGGAGCGCCGCGGCGAATACCTGGGCGCCACCATCCAGGTCATCCCCCACGTCACCGACGCCATCAAGACCTTCATCTCCAGCGATCTCACCGACGAGGACTTCGTGCTCTGCGAGATCGGGGGCACCGTCGGCGACATCGAAAGCCTGCCCTTCCTCGAAAGCATCCGGCAACTGGGCAACGAGCTCGGCCGCGAGCGCGCCATGTACATTCACCTGACGTTGTTGCCTTACGTGCCGACTGCCGGCGAACTCAAGACCAAGCCGACGCAACACTCGGTCAAGGAGCTGTTGAGCGTCGGAATCCAGCCCGATATCCTCTTGTGCCGGACCGATCGCGACCTGCCGGAGACGGAGCGCCAGAAGATCGCCCTTTTCTGCAACGTGCGACGCGAGGCGGTCATTCCCGCCCTCGACGTGGAGAGCATCTACCAGGTGCCGATCAGCTACCACGCCGAGGGACTCGACGAACAGGTGTGCGGCCACTTCGGTCTCGAGGTGCCGAAGCCCGACTTGACGGCCTGGCGCGCGATCGTCGAACGCGCCACCAAGCCCGAGGGCGAGGTCAGAATCGCCGTCGTCGGCAAGTACACCGGCCTTCTCGACGCTTACAAGTCGCTGGCCGAGGCCCTGGCCCACGGCGGCATCGCCAACAACGTGCGCGTCAAAATGCACTGGATCGATTCCGAGATCTTCGAGCGAGAGGATTCGGTGGCGCATCTCAACGGGGTCAATGGAATCCTCGTCCCCGGCGGTTTCGGCGAACGTGGCGCCGAGGGCAAAATCGCGGCGGCCCGCTTCGCGCGCGAACGCAATGTGCCCTATTTCGGAATCTGCTTCGGCATGCAGATGGCGGTGGTCGAGGCGGCGCGCAACCTGGTCGGCCTCGAGGAAGCCGGCTCCACCGAGTTCGCCCCGACGCCGGAGCCCGTGGTCGGGCTGCTCACCGAGTGGGAGCGCGCGGGAACCATGGAGAAGCGCTCCGCCGACAGCGACCTCGGCGGCACCATGCGCCTCGGCGCCTATGATTGCGTCATGAGCCCCGACAGCCGCGTGCGCCAGATCTATCGTAACGACCATGTCAGCGAGCGCCACCGCCACCGTTACGAGGTGAACATGGCCTACGAGGACCGGCTGGCCGGGAAAGGCGTCATCTTCGCCGGCAAGTCGCCGGACGGCGCGCTCCCCGAGATCATGGAAATTCCCGACCATCTGTGGTTCATCGGCGTCCAGTTCCATCCCGAGCTGAAGTCGCGACCGTTCGAGCCGCACCCGCTGTTCGAGTCGTTCATCGGCGCCGCCGTCGAACAGGCGCGGCTGGTGTAGCGGCGAGCCGCGGACCCCGTATCATGCCCCATGCCATGCCCCAATCCATGACGGTGCCATGACCGTGCCCCACCACGTCACCGTCGGTGATTTGACGCTCGGCACCGACCTGCCCCTGGCGCTCATCGCCGGGCCGTGCGTCATGGAGAGCCGGGCGCACGCCCTGGAAACCGCCGGAGCCCTGGTCGACATGGCCGGCAAGCTCGGTCTCGGGCTCATCTACAAGACATCGTTCGACAAGGCCAACCGCACCAGCGTCGAGGCGGCGCGCGGCGTCGGCCTGGACGCGGCGCTCGCCGTGTTCACGGAAATCCGCGAGACCCACGGCTGCCCGGTCCTCACCGACGTCCACGAGGCGGCCCACTGCGGCCCCGTCGCCGAGGCCGTGGACGTGCTGCAGATCCCCGCCTTCCTGTGCCGCCAGACCGACCTGCTGCTGGCCGCCGGCAAGACGGGCCGCGCCGTCAACGTCAAAAAGGGCCAGTTCCTTGCACCCTGGGACATGGTCAACGTGGCCGCCAAGATCGAGAGCACCGGCAACCGCAACATCCTCTTGTGCGAGCGCGGCGCCAGCTTCGGTTACAACACCCTGATCTCCGACATGCGCGCCCTGCCGATCCTGGCGCGCACCGGCTATCCTGTTGTCTTCGACGCCACCCATTCGGTGCAGCAGCCGGGCGGCCAGGGCACGGCGTCGGGCGGCCAGCGCGAGTTCGCTCCGGTCTTGGCGCGCGCCGCCGCCGCCGTCGGCGTGGCGGCGGTCTTCATGGAGACCCACCAGGACCCGGACAGGGCGCCAAGCGACGGACCAAACATGATATATCTCAAAGACATGCCTGGAATTGCTGAAACATTGATGGAACTCGATCGGGTGGCCAAGGCGCGCCCGGTCGAGGCCTGAGCACGACACCGGGCCGCCCGCACCACCGAGGATCGAACCATGACCGCCATCATCGACATTCACGCCCGCGAGATCCTCGATTCCCGGGGTAACCCCACGGTCGAGGTCGACGTCGTGCTGGAATCCGGGGCCTCGGGGCGCGCCGCCGCGCCGTCCGGGGCCTCGACCGGGACCCACGAGGCGGTCGAGCTGCGCGATGGCGACGCGACGCGCTACGGCGGCAAGGGCGTGCTCGACGCCTGCCAGTCGGTCAACGGCGAGATCTTCGACGCCCTGTCGGGCATGGACGCCGAGGACCAGGTGGTGATCGACGACATCATGATCGAACTCGACGGCGCGCCCGACAAGTCGCGTCTCGGCGCCAACGCCATCCTCGCCGTCAGCCTCGCCGTCGCCAAGGCCGCCGCCGACGATGCCGGCACGCCCCTTTACCGCCACCTCGGCGGCGCCCTGGCCCGGCTCATGCCGGTGCCGCAGATGAACATCATCAACGGCGGCGCCCACGCCGACAATCCCATCGACATCCAGGAATTCATGATCATGCCGGTGGCCGCCGGAACCTTGGCCGACGCCGTGCGCACGGGCGCCGAAGTGTTCCACGCGCTCAAATCGGCGCTTGCCAAAAACGGCCACGCCACCAGCGTCGGTGACGAAGGCGGTTTCGCGCCTGCACTTGCCGGTGCCGACGAAGCGCTGGCCTTCATCACCAAGGCCATCGAGACGGCCGGCTACAAGCCGGGCGACGAGGTGGCGCTGGCCCTCGACGCGGCGGCCAGTGAATTCTTCAAGGACGGCAAGTACGAGCTGACCGGCGAGGGCAAGACCCTGGATGCCGCGGGCTTGGTCGAATACTACGCCGATCTGGCCAAACGCTATCCCATCGTTTCCATCGAGGACGGTATGGCCGAGGACGACTGGGAGGGCTGGGTGGCGCTTACGCAGGAACTCGGCGGCGCCCTGCAGCTGGTCGGCGACGACCTGTTCGTAACCAACCGGCGCCGCCTCGCCGACGGCATCGAGAAGGGCGCCGCCAACGCCCTCCTCGTCAAGGTCAACCAGATCGGCACCCTCACCGAAACCCTGGCCGCCGTCGACATGGCGCAGAAGGCGGGCTATGGCGCCGTCATCTCGCACCGCTCGGGCGAGACCGAGGACGCCACCATCGCCGACATCGCGGTGGCCACCGGTGCCGGCCAGATCAAGGCGGGGGCGCCGTCGCGCTCCGAGCGCCTCGCCAAGTACAACCGGCTCATGCGCATCGAGGAGGAACTGGGCCCCACCGCCCGCTACGCCGGGCGCGGGGTGCTGCGCTAGGAATGAGCCGGGAGCGCGTCGCGGCAAGTCGTCAAGGATGCCTTGGAACTCGTGCGAATTCAGGTGAGGGTGAAAGGTGACGATTAAAGATTAAGGAGAAAGATTAAGGTGACATGATACTTAATTATCTCCGCTCGCCGCACACATCCCTGCCTAATCCACACCGTGAAATAAGTATCATGTCACTTTAATGTCCGTGAAATAAGTATCATGTCACTTTAATGTGTGAAATAAGTATCATGTCACTTTAATTCCCTTTAATTCCTTTAATTCCCACTTTAATTCCGTGCCGCGTAATTGTCAGTCGATGTCTTCGTGAGCGCGTTCGACCAGTTCCGCGAGCGCGCCGATGTCCTTGAGCACCAAGGCGCCCCGACGCTTTTCGAGCAGCCCCTCGCGCTCGAGCCGTTTCAACTCCCGGGAGACCGCCTCCCGGTGGGTGCTGACGCGGGCCGCGATCTCGTGATGATAGGGGGGCGGCGAGATAATGGCCTCCTTGCCGCCGCTCTCTCCGGGGCGGGCGAGGCGCAGCAGTTCCGCATGCACCCGGTTGTTGACGGGGAGCGTCCGGAACTCGTTGACGCGGTCGCTGAGCGAGCGGACGCGAGAAACGAGCATTTCCAGAATCCGCGCGCACACCGGGGGATAGCTGGCGAGAGTGTCGCGAAACACACGGTCCGGCATCCTGGCGAGCGTCGCGTTGGTGAGAGCCACGATGCTGGCCGAGCGCTCCTTGCCGTCGATGGCCGCCAATTCGCCGAAGAACTCACCGGCGTCAATGTCGCGAAAAATGGTGTCCTTGCCCTTCACTGACGGGATCATCACGCGCACCTTGCCAGCCGCCACAAAATAGACATCGGAACTGTCGTCCTTGTACCCGAGAATCTCCATCTCGGCATCGTAGCGCCGCCAAAGGCACTGGGTATCAAGCCGGCGGACGGCCTCCTCGTCCAGCCCCTGAAACACGGGAATCCGCGCCAGCGTCTCTGTATGCCTTGCCATCCCATTTCCTTCGAGGGGCGCACGGCATCGAATGCACGCGCGTCACGGCATGATAACCCGCATGGCCCGGATGACATAGGGGAAGCGCCACGGCTGTGCTGATTCAATATTGAGTATCAGTCAGATATGGGACTTTGGGTTGCCTATCGGCGAGCTTTGCAACACCATGGGTCCAGAGCCGGGGTTCAAATGGAGAATCCCGGTGTAAGAGACCAGGGAGACCGGCCATGCATCTCGACCCCACGAAAATTCCGGGCTACGTCAAGGGCCAACCGCCCAACCAGGACATCTTCCGAAAAATCTCGTTCATGGACGAGCTGGAAGCCATGTGGGGCAGGAAGTGGGGCGCCCAGTCGAAGGTCGGTAAGCTCAGCTATGCCATCGTCATGCCGCCGTCGGACAACGAGGAGTCCGACGAAATCCTGGAAGACCCCGTGTTCTATGGGCTTCCCGATGGGGTCCGTCCGAACCTCAAGAAGATGCGCCAGCAGTACAAGGCGCTCATAAAAGTGCTGGAAGAGAACGGGGTCGAACTGGAGGAGATGGAGGTGCCCCAATATTTCATGGGGCCCTACTGCCGCAATCGCATGGTGTGGGCGCCGGCGTCGGCCTTCGTCATCAATGGCGGCGCCATCGTGCCCCGCTATGGCCTTGCTCCGTGGCGCAAGGGGCTCGAGGTCATTATCGCCAGAAAGCTCGCCGCCATCGGCTGTCCGATCCTGTACACGGTTCACGGTACCGGCATCATGGAATCGGGAGGCAATATCTTCTTCCTGGATCCGCATCATGCCCTTATCGGCATCGGGCCCAGCGGCAACGAGGAAGGCTTCGAGCAGGTCTCTCACCTGCTTCGCCGCAACGGCGTCAAGGAGATCCACAAGGTCGTCTTCACCGGCGACATCCACCTCGACATCGTCTTCGGCCTGGTCGATTCACGTCTGGGGCTCGTGTATCCGCCGGGGCTCGACGCAAAGACCCTGGATTATCTGGACGGCAAGGGGATCGAACTCATCGAGGTCAGCGACGAGGAGCACAAGAATTCGGCCTGCAACATCCTCGCCCTGGAGCCGGGAAAGATCATCATGGTCGCCGGCAACCCGGTCGCCACGGGAATCCTCAGGCAGCGGGGTGTCGAGGTCATCGAAGTCGGGATGAGCGAGTTCGTCCTGGCGGGCGGCGGTCCCCACTGCGCCGTGGGATGCCTGATCCGCGAGCCGGGGCCCCTGCTCACCTGACGTACGGGGACCGGACCACCGTCGCTCACCGCACGCCCTTGTTTTTCTTAGAGATACGAGCAGCTTTCGGATACTCCATTTGCCGCCGCGTCGGGTCGTACGCGGCATGTGGCAAAACTCACATTTGACGATCCCGCGGCGTGGTAGAACTTGCTTCAACCCGCATTGCCCAGATGACCGTGTAATTTGACGACAGAACACCCGGATTCTGGTATAAAAATCATCACGTTATGGGCAGAATTGGGGTGTTGATATGGCTCACCCGATGGGTGAAAAGGAAGCGGGGGTTTTGAGGCTGGATTTTGACCGTCGGCTGAAGCTGGAGTTCCACGGTTCCAAGGTCTCTTCCGACGCTGGTTTGTTGCCGTATCGGGAACTGGATGATGCGGTCGGACTGACCGAGATTGCCGGGGATGTCCTCATGGACACCCGTCGTGGGAAGAACGGTCGTCACGATCTTGTCGGGCAGTTTCGTCAGTCCGTTTTCGGACGCCTTGGCGGGTACGACGACGTGAACGATGCTGATCGGCTCAGTCTCGACCCTGTGATGCGGTGGATCGTCGGCGGCCATGCTGTTACGAAACAGGCTGCCTCGGCCAGTCAGATGGGGCGCTTCGAGACGGAGGTTCTGGCCACCGAGGAGAACCTCGCCGCGCTTGCCGATCTTTCGGGGCAATGGATCGACCGTGTGCATGACCGGCACCCGCCGACGAAGATCATTCTCGACATGGATTCCAGCGTCAGCCCAACCCATGGCGAACAAGAGGGGACGGCGTACAACGGCCACTTCGGCTGCA
>NZDS01000212.1 GCA_002690215.1 Rhodospirillaceae bacterium
GCCGCCAGGCCGAACACCGGCTGATCGCCGCCAAGCGCGAGGCCGAGTTTGCCAACCTTAGCAAATCCGAATTCCTGGCCAACATGAGCCACGAGCTGCGCACGCCCTTGAACGCCGTCATCGGTTTTGCCGAGATGATGATCGGAGAGATCTTCGGCCCTCACGGCTCGCCCAAATACAATGAGTACGTGACCGACATCAAACTCAGTGCCGATCACCTGCTCAAGATCATCGACGATATCCTCGACATCTCCAAGATCGAGACCGGCCACCTCGACGTCGAGATGCAAGTGCTGGCGGTCGACGAAATAATCGCCAGTTGTTTGAGTCTGATCCGCCACCGCGCCCGGCAATCGGACGTGCGGCTGATCTCAGAAGTGCAGCCGGGCCTGACCCTGTTTGCCGATCCCCGCCTGTTGCAACAGATCCTCCTCAACCTGCTCACCAACGCCGTCAAGTTCACGCCCCGCGGCGGCTCTGTCACCATAAGCGCCGGCCAGGGGCCCGACGGCGCGCCGCGGATCGCCGTCAGCGATACCGGCATCGGCATTGCCGCCGCCGACATTGACAGAGTGCTCGAGCCCTTCGTGCGCCTCGAAAGCGCCTTTTGCGCCAACGTCGAGGGCACCGGTCTGGGTCTGCCCCTGGTCAAGTCGCTAGTCGAGTTACACGGCGGCAGCCTGGAGATCGAAAGCCAGCCCGACACCGGCACCACCGTGAGCGTGCTCTTTCCTGATCCTGGAATCATCCGCGATTCCGGGTTAGACCTCTGCTCTTCAAACGGACAGAGAGAGCAACGCCATGGCGAAAGGGCTTTTTGATCGGCTAAGCGCAGCCTGCGGCGAGGATTGGCGGGCCTATATCGACCACGACTTCGTGAGGCAACTGGGCGACGGCAGCCTGCCCGAGGCATGTTTTCGCCATTATCTGGGCCAGGATTACCTTTTCCTCATTCATTTCGCCCGGGCCTATGCCCTGGCCGCATATAAGTCCCAGGACCTGGACGACATCCGCCAGGCAGCAGCGGGCCTGGCCGCCATCATCGACGTCGAAATGGGATTACATGTCGAATTCTGCGCCTCCTGGGGATTGAGCTTGTCCGACATGCAGGCGCTGCCCGAGGCCGAGGAGACCATGGCCTATACTCGCTATGTGCTAGAAAAAGGCCTTTCAGGCGATCTGCTGGACCTGCACGTGGCGCTGGCGCCCTGTGTCCTGGGCTACGCCGAAATCGGTCGTAACCTGTCGGGCATGAGCGCCGCCAACCCCTATTCCGCCTGGATCGAGATGTATGCCTCGGATGATTACCAGGAGGTAGCGGCGGGCGCCGCCGACCAGCTCGACCGTTTGTTCGAAAGTCGCGCCGGTGAGGGCAGATGGCCGGAACTGGTCAAAACGTTCGCTCAGGCGACACGGCTGGAGATTGCCTTCTGGGACATGGGGATGAAGGCGGCAGCGGTTTCAGAACCCGCAAAATGATATCGCGGCATGGCGGCTTGGGCCACAAATGCTGGAAACCTGCTTTTATTGTGTCCATTTTGATTGCATCATGCACAATAGGCGCGTGCAATCGCCTTTAGGGTATACGACCCGTTGAACTAAATGTATGGGGAGAGGAGTAATCGCCGAACTCGGAGTATCGCGCCTGCCGCCGTCGCCGGCTAGGGAGTTTCGATGTGGATGGAGCCGTGGGGGCAACCAAGATATTTGGCACCCTGATGAACGACCTCAGCGAACCAACCGAGGGGAGCGTGCGCCCAAAGGCGCCGATCACAACGGCTGCACTTACAATCGTCGCTTGAATATCAAACCTGCCGGGAATGGACCTTGATGACCTCGATCGACAGCGAATACCTGCTGGAATTGGCGCGCGATAAGTCGCGCGAGCACCGCGACACCTTGGCTCAGACCGTTTCAGACCTTTTTCTCGAGGGTGGCACGGCGCTCACCGAACGCGAGCGGGCGCTGATGTTCGACATTCTCCATAGCCTGGTGCGGGAGGCTGAGCTCTCGGTACGACGCAGCCTCAGCGACAAGTTGGCAGCGCTACCCGACGCGCCGCTGGACTTGGTGCGCATGCTGGCCAACGACGAGATCGAGGTGGCCTATCCGATCCTGGTGAGCAACACGGTGCTGCAGGACGTCGACCTGATCGAAGTGATCCGCGCCCGCACCCAGGAGCACCAGATCGCTGTGGCGGTGCGCAAGGACCTCAGTACCAAAGTCTCGGACGCCTTGGTCGAGACCGGCGACCACCGAGTTATTCGTAAGCTTCTCGAGAATCAGGACGCCCGCCTGTCAAGTGCCACCATGGCCTACTTGGTCGAGCAATCGGAGCGGGTCGACAGCTTTCAGGAACCCATCCTGCAGCGCCAGGACCTCGATCCGCTCCTTGCCAAGCGCATGTTTATGTGGGTATCGGCGGTGCTCCGCCAGCACATCCTGGATAAATTCGAGCTCGACCCCGAGACTGTCGACGACCTGCTCGAAGAGGCCGTCCTTGAGGAGGTGGCGTTAGACACGGAACCCAAAATTTCTACCAGCAAATGCGGCAAACTGGCAGCGACGATGGTCGAAACCGGCGTCGCCACACCGGAACTTCTGATCCAAACCCTGCGTGACGGCGAAGTGCCTCTATTTCGGGCGCTGCTGGCCAACCTGACCCAGATCAAGCCCAAACTTGTCAGCCGCATCCTCACAGAGCCCGGTGGCGAAGGACTGGCCATCGCCTGCAAATCCATCGGCATGGACAAGCCGTCGTTTGCCGGCATCTTTTCGATCAGCCGCAGCATTCACTTGAAATCCACCACTACGAACAGGAACGACATACGCAAGGCTCTCAACCTATACGATCGCATGACTAAGGATGCAGCGGCCAAGGTGGTGCGCTACTGGCGCCGCGACGAGAACTACCTCTCGGCAATCCGCGAACTCGAACTGAGCTCCTGACGGCATGGCCGACGGGGACCCCGAGTGGCGTGAAGCCGTAGATCAGGCAGCGAACGGGAACGCCTCCAGCGTCAGCGCTGGCGAGCGCCAAGCGCAAGAGCGTCTGCACGACCTGACACGTCTGGTCTCGGATTGGATCTGGGAAATCGACCGCGAGCTCAAACTGACCTACGTTTCGCCGCGGGTGACGGAATCGCTGGGCTACCATCCCGTGGAAATCGTTGGCCACACTTTCGAGGAACTCGGCGACTTCACACCCGCAGACCGCGGCCCACCGGGCTGGCGCTCGCCCTTCAGGGACCGATCCATCGAGATCCTCAACCAGGCCGGCGAACAGCGCTTTCTGCTGATCAGCGGTCTGCCAATCTTCAGCGACGAGGGCGGCAAATTCGAAGGAGCGAGGGGCACCACCCGTGATGTCACTGCCAGCCGGCATGCCGAACAAGGCTTGGTCGCCGCCAAGTGGGAGGCCGAACTGGCCAACCGCACGAAATCGGATTTTCTGGCCAACATGAGCCACGAGCTACGCACCCCGCTCAATGCCATCATCGGCTTTGCCGAGATGATGGTTGGCGAGATGTACGGCAAACACGCTTCGCCCAAGTACGGCGAATACGCCACCGACATCGTGCACAGCGCAGATCTCCTGCTCAGGATCATCGACGACATCCTCGACATCTCCAAGATCGAGGCCGGTCAACTCGATATCAAACCGCAAGCACTGGCAGTCGAAGATACTATCGCCAGTTGTCTGAGTTTATTTCGTCATCGGGCACTGAAGTTGGGTGTGCATCTGGTTGACGAAGTGGAATCGGGCTTGACGATGATCGCCGATCCCCGCCTGCTGCGGCAAATCCTCATCAACCTGCTCTCCAATGCCGTCAAGTTCACGCCCGCGGGCGGCGCCGTTACTGTCAGCGCGCGATCCGGCCCCGACGGCTCGCCGCTGATCACTGTCGCCGATACCGGCATCGGCATCGCCGCCGAGAACATCAGCGAAGTTCTCAAGCCCTTCGTGAGGGTCGAAAGCGCCTTCAACGCCGATGTCGAGGGCACCGGCCTCGGCCTGCCGCTGGTCAAGTCGTACGTCGAACTCCATGGCGGCAGCCTGGAAATCGAAAGCCAGCCCGAAGTCGGCACTACCGTGCGCCTGCATTTCGCAGCCGAAGGGGGCGGCGAGGACGACTCCGCCGGCAAGGCGCAACGCCAAACGGGATAGGGGCTGGCGAAATAGCCCGCCTTACTCCCCTTGCCCTACTCCTTCATCGGCGAACGGCACCCAGCCATCGCGGTCCTCGATCTCCAATATCCAAAGGTCGGGGTCGAAGTCGAGCTGGCGCTGGAGGTAGGTATCCGCGTCGACTTCCGGCACCGGGTCGGCGCCCGTGGCAGGGGTCCAAACCAAGCTGCCCTCGTAATCGCGTTGGCGGCTGTAAACGATACAACCCCCTTCCAACCGGTTGAGTTTTACAAACACCATACCGGCGTCGCCATCGCCGCGGCGCGCCACGGTGGCGGGGATGCCGCGGGCCAGGCAGCGTTTGATGATGGCCTTGATCCAGAGGTCGGTTTTTAGCCTGGGTTCCATCGCCGAGCGGGCACCAAATAACTACTTCTTGCGTTTCTTCTTGGCTCCCTTGGCCGCTTGAGCGCGCCCGGCGGCGGCCACGGCGCCCTCGGCCCAGGGCTGCATCTCCTGCCAACCAGTGAGCGACTCAGGGGGCGCGCCGCGGTAGGGCATCTTGCCGTAGCCCTGAAGATCGCGGTCCTCGAAGGCCGGGCGGTTTTCGTCGTCAGCCTTGAGATAGAGCTCATCGGCACGCGTGATCAGCGCGAACATGGTGCCGTCGAGGAAAAGACCGTGGCCGCCAAACATCGGTTTGGCCCGGATCTCGCCCAGCGGCGTCAGGATTTCGAGTACGCGGCTGACGAATTCGCTTTGCTTGGCCATGGTTCCTACGTCCTTAGCTTGAGCAATTGGGCGATCACGCTGACGGCGATCTCAGGCGGCGTGTTGTCACCCATGTCCTCGCCGATGGGGCAAATGATGCGCTCGATAAAGGCCTGATCGAGACCGGCCTCGGCCAGCTCGCGGCGCGCCACGCGGGCCTTGGTCTCGCTGCCGATCATGCCAATGAACGAGACGCTCGCGTCTGATTCGGCCAAGCGCCGTAGAATGGGTACGTCGGTGGCGTGGCCCATGGTCATCAGCACCACCGCGGCACCGGGCGGGGTGCGGGCGACGCCTTCCGGGTAGTCGGCCTGCAGGCATTCCAGACGGGAGCTTTCGGGCAGGCGTTCGAGCCATTCGGCCCGCGGGTCGACACAGAGCACGTGGCAGTCGAGCTCGACGAGAAACCGGCAGAGTTTCTGGGCCACGTGGCCGGCACCGAAGACCACCACGTTCCAGGCCGTCTGCGGGCGGTGAACCTCGAAGAAGAGCGCCATTTCGCCGCCACAGCTCATGCCCAGATCCTGCTGAATGTTCCAGCGCTCGAAGTGGGTGGGCTCGGGCTCGTTGCCGCGCAGCAGATTCTCCGCCACCTCGGCGCACTTGGCCTCGATGCGGCCACCGCCGACGGTGCCATAGCAGAGACCATCCGGGCCGAAGACGGCGCGGCCTCCGATGACCTGCGGAATGCTGCCGCGGCCATCGACGATCGTAGCCACGCAGAACGGCTGTCCGGCGGCGTGCAGGCGCTCGATTTCGAGCAGGAATTCAAGACTGAGCATGTCGCTACCTTACACCAATAGCCAACTCATCCGTCAGAACCGCCGTGGCGGCGATGCCTGGTTCCGGCAACAACCAGCCGGCTACGGCGCGCCCCGGGCAGCGGCCCGCCAGCGTCGGCAGCAGCTCGATGACGCGTTCGGCGGCCTGGAGCCGTTGCGGCTTGTCGGCCTGATTGAGAAAGAGCACCAACTGCGCCTTCTCAGGGCAACCCTTGGCCAGACCATCAGGATGCACCACGGCACGGGCCAAGGATTCCGCTCCCACCGGCTGGCCGGGCTTCAGGCCGGTGAGCTCGGACCACAGGGCGGGGCGGAAGACATGGTCGGCATCCAGAGGCCGGCCCAGGCCGTTCAGTCCGGCCACCATGATCAGGGCATCACTGGCAGCCGGCACCACCGGCTCGTGGGCCGCCGGCACTTTTAGCGGCAGGCGTTTTGAGCCGTCGGCCTCGACGAGAATACGGTCGAACCAGCCGGCAGCGGCGATCTCGTCAATGACCTCGGGCGCCGGGCCGATGCGCCGCTCGCCATCCGGGGTCTCGCCCGACCAGGCAACGACGGCTCCGGCTGCCGGCAAGATGGCGCGCCCGCGGTCGAGAAACTCTTCGGCGGTGGCGGCAGCAAAACCGGGCCAGGAATCGGCCTCATTGCTGGCAATCTTGGTCGTCGTCGTGATCAGCGCGCGTCCGCCGGCGTCGACGGTCTCGCGGGCCAGGGCGAACATCAGGTTGGTCTTGCCGCCGGCACCGGTTAGTGACACCAGACGGCAGTCCTGCAGCCCCAGGGCATCGAGCAACATCAGCCGGCCAGGCCCCGGTTGGCGTGCCGCATCACGGCCTCCAGCACCGAGCCGGCGATGGCCCGGGCCTTGTCGGAAATGGTGGTGCAGTATTCCGGCCGGCCGCGCGGGTCGATGTCGCCAAGCTTGCGCCCGGCGGCGATCTCGGTACCCGGCCGCAAGAGACCGCGCAAGACACCGTCGATCCCTGCCAGCACGGCCTGGCCGCCGATCTCGCCGACGATTTCGCCGGCCGCCACACTGTCTCCGATGGCGCGGTCGCTGCTGAAGGTACCGATTGCCGGGGCCCGCAGCACGCGATCGGCCTGATGGCCGGAGATGGCGCCGGGAATACCGGTGTTGGGCTCGGCGGATCCGTCTTCGATCAGGCGCCCGAGGTTGTGGCCACGGTTGGTCTCGACCACGATATGGCAATCCTCGCCGGCTGCGAATCCCGGCCCCAGTGCCACCACCAGCGGCGCCTCGTCGCGCCGGGTTCCCAAATTTCGCTTGGCCAGGATGGCGTCGACGACGACCTCGGGCTTGAGATCGAAGGCCGCCCAGTGGCGGCTTAGGGCAAGCGCGATCTCGCCGCCGGCCCAGGATTCGCGAACGCCTTCGGCGCTTTCCACCAGCCGGGCCGTGACGCCCTCGACCACCATTGTGCCGCTCTCCAGCGCGTTGCAGAAAGAGACCGCCCGGCGCACCGCCAATGGCTTCTCCAACTCCAGCATGCAGATCTTTCGGATATTGGCCTGATGGAGCCGCCAGGCCACGGCACTGGCCATCTCGCCCGCTCCTTTTATGAGCACGAATGGCGAGACCGGCGGCGGCGCCAAGCGGCCGAGTTCGTCATTGCTGTCGACATCCATGAAAGGTGCCTCGCGCCCGTAGTCGACGGTACTGACGGCTTCGGGGTTGGCGGCGATGATGGCCCGCGCCCCGGTGTCGCCGGTGAGCGCCAGGATATCCGGGAAAAACCGCCGCGCGAAGATCACCGGATTGCGAAGTCGGCCAGCTACCAGCGGGTGGCAGATACCGTCTGCCGCATGGCTTTCGATAAGCCGGTCGATGATGGCGGGCTCGATAAGCGGCTGGTCGCCCATCAGGAACATGACCGCCGGGATGTTGTCGGGTAGCGCTTTGAGCCCTGCCACCACGGTGGTGCTCTGGCCTTCGGCGTAGCTTGGGTTGACGACGATGTTCAGGCGGGGGTCGGCGAGCGGCGCCAATGCCTGCCGCAGGCGTTCGCTCTCATGTCCCAGAACCACGACGACCGACGACAGAGACGAAGCCAATGCCGCCGCCACGACGCGGCGGATCATGGGCTCTCCGGCCACCGAACCCAGCAGCTTGTTGCCTTTGAAACGCCGCGACAGACCGGCAGCAAGAACGACGCCGGCGACCGCTCTCAAACTAGTAGCCACTAGTCCTCTCGGATCAGGCGCTTGGCCTTGCCTTCGACGCGGGGCAGGCTGCCGATTTCGACCACCTCGACAGCCGGCGTGACGCCGACGCGGTAGCGTACCGTTTCGATCAGGTGTTCGCGGGCGCGCTCGATATCGGGCCGGCCCAGGCGCTCGTGGGCCGGTTCGACTTCAATGGTGAGTGGCCGGCCGCTGCCCTGGCGCGGGATGCGCAACTGGTATTCCAGCGACAATTCGTCGACGCCGTGCAGCAGATTCTGAATCTGGCTGGGGAAGACGTTGACGCCGGCAAAGTGGAACATGTCGTCGGAACGCCCCAGCACGCCGCCATCGAGACGCAGGAAGGTGCGGCCACAGGCACAGGCCTGGCGGTTGAAGCGCACCAGGTCGCGCATGCGGTAGCGGATCAGCGGCGCGCTGGTGCAGGCCAGGTTGGTCAGCACCAGTTCGCCGACCTCGCCGTCGGGCAGCGCCTCGTCGGTTTCCGTATCCAGCACCTCGGCCAGGAACATGCTCTCCACGACATGAGTGCCTTCATGGGCCTGGCACTCAAAGCCGAAATTGCTGATCTCGGTAGAGCCGACATCGTCGAAGCACTCGGCGCCCCACTGGGATTCCAGCGCTTTCTTGGTGGCTTGCACGTTGGCGCCCGGCTCGCCCGCCGCGATGATCTTGCGCACGCCCGAGCCGGCCAGGTCGGGCCCACCCTTGGCCGCCATCTCGGCCAGGTAGAGAAGATACGACGGCGTGCCGCAGACCACCGTGGCGCCCCAGTCGATCATGGCCTTGAGGCGATCGGCCGAACTTTGCCCGCCGCCCGGAACACACAGTAATCCGGCCCGTTCCATGGCGGTTTGAAAACCCCACCAAGCCATGAAAAGCCCGTAATTGAAGGGCACGAACAGCACATCTTCCTCGGTCATGCCATAGCCGCAACGGTAGTGCTGGAATTGCTCGTAGAAGGTCTCGAACCAGTCCTGGCGGTTGAGCATGATGCGCACCGGCGTGCCGGTGGTACCCGAGGTTTGGAAGACGCGCACCGCCTCAATGGGCTCGATGCAGGCAAAATCGCCCCAGGGCGGCAAAGCCAACTGGCTTTCTTTCAGTTCATCCTTTTCCGTAAAGGGAATATTGCGCACGTCTTCAAGGGTACGAATGTCGTCGGACTTGATGCCGGCGGCGGCAAACTTGCGCTTATAGAAGGGGCTGCGTTCGCTGACATGTGCCAGTTGCTGGCGCAGCTTGGCGAGCTGGTCGGCCTCCAGCTCGGACCGGGACGCGCACTCGAGTTCAGGCTGCCAGTATACGTGCTCGCTCATTCGGCGGCGCCTTTGGCCTCAAGGCGTTCGAGGTCTTTGATGCCCTGGAGAATACGATCCGGCGAAAACGGCGTGGTATGGAGCCGCACCCCGGTGGCATCGTAGATGGCGTTGGCGATGGCGGCCAGTATGCCGGAGACCAATCCCTCGCCGACCTCCTTGGTGCGGTAGGGCTCGCCGACTTTGTATTCCTCGGTGATGACGTGGGCCTCTTCGGAGAGCGCGATGTTGTGAATCGTCGGCATGCGGTAGTCGAGCCAGTTGGGATTGAGCGTATATCCGTCCTTGGTGATGACTTCTTCCATGAAGGCGTGGCCCAGCGCCATGGAGATCTGGCCGTCGACCTGGCCCTTGACCAGGCCCGGATTGATGGGAAAACCGCAGTCATGAACGGTCAGCGCCTTCACCAGCCGCGCTTCGCCGGTCTCGATATCGACCTCGACCTTGGCCACCTGGGCCGAGAAGGCATAGTTCTCGGTCCAGCGGCCTTTGGTGGTGGCCAGACTGGGATGGTTGGGCTCGTCGCGCATGGTGCGCCAGAAACCCTCGCCGATAATGGTATCGCCACGCCGGGTGGCAATGCTGGTCTCGATGACTTTGGCGTAGCTGAGCCGGTTGTCGGGATTGGCGACGCTGATGACTTCTTTGTTTTTCAAGCGCAGGTCATCAACGGCAGTGTTCATGCGCTCGGCGGCCACGGCCAGCAGCTTCTCGCGGGCATTGCCGGCGGCCTGGCGGGCGGCGTTGCCGGTGACGTAGGTGAGGCCTGAGATCCAAGAGCCGATGTCCTGCGGCGTGACGTCGGTATCGGCGGCGATGATCTTGATGTCGTCCATGTCGATGCTGAGTTCCTCGGCGACGATCTGGCTGATCACGGTCTCGGCGCCCTGGCCGACGTCCAGCGCTCCGGTGAGCACGATGGCCGAGCCGTCGTCGTTCATTTTGACGATCACGCCGGAGCCGTTGGGGTAGATCAGCGTGCCGCCCATATAGGAGCTGACGCCGATGCCGACGCCGCGCCGGATACGGCCTTCGGGCGGAGACCTGCGATCGTTGCCGTAGTGCGCCAGCAAATCGGACTTCTCGGCCGCCACAGTGATGCATTCCTTGAGGCCGGCCTGGTGGGTGTTGTCCTTGTTGGGCAACTCCTCCCATGAATCGCGGGCGTTGCGCAGACGGATGGTAATGGGATCGACGCCGATGGCCTCGGCGATGTCGTCGAGCTGGGATTCTATGGCGAAGCGGATCTGCGGGCAGCCGTGGCCGCGCTGGGGCGCCCGAACCGTGTGATTGGTATATACGGAATAGGCCTCGTACTGCAGATTGGGGATGCGGTAGGGCACCATGGTGAAGCCCCAGCCGAGGAAGATGACGACCACGCCGCTGCCCCGGTGAGCGCCCGAATTGTTGATCACGCGCAAGCGCTGGGCGACGATGGTGCCGTCCTTCTTGACGCCGGTCTTGACCTCCACCACCAGCGGCTGACCGTGGCGAAAGGCAGAAAAAATCTCCTCACGGCTGGCCACCATGCGGACCGGCCGGCCGGTCAGCATGGAAAGCCGGGCGGCGCAGTATTCGTGGGAAAAGAGGTCGATCTTGCCGCCGAAGGTACCACCGGTATAGGTCTTGTGAATGCGCACCGAGGAATAGGGAAGGTCAAGCACCGCGGCGAGCTTGGCACGCTTGACGAAGGCGCCCATGGACGACGTCCAGACGTTCAGCTTGTCGCTTTCCCAGTGCGCCAGCGTGGCCTGGGGCTCGAGATAGCCGTGGGTGCGCAAGTGGCTCTCGTAGCGGTCCTCGCGCACGTAGTCGGATTCGGCAAACCCCTCCTCCACGTCGCCCCAGCCTGTGGCCGTCTTGCCGCCGATGTTGGCCAGGTCCTCGTGAGCGGTAATCTTGGGGTGCGAGACTTGTACCTCGGGTGCGCCGGGCTTCATGGCCTTGAAGGGATCGAAGACGGCCGGCAGGGGCTCGTAGTCGACTTCGATCAGGTCCATGGCACGCTGCGCTGTCAGGGCGTCGACGGCGGCCACCGCCGCCACCTCCTCGCCGACGTGCACCACACGATCGCGGGCCAGCACCTCCTGGTCGGCGGGATAGCGCGGGGTGTCGACGAAGCCGTGCTTGATGCCCTTGGTGTCGGCCACCGTGATCACCGCCTTGACGCCGTCGAGCGCCGCCGCCTTGCTGGTGTCGATGGCGCGGATCTTGGCGTGGGGGTGGGGGCTGCGCAGCACCCGGCCGTGCAAGGTTCCGGGCAGCTTGACGTCCTGGGTGAAAACGGCCCGGCCGGTGACCTTGTCGGGACCATCCTTGCGGCGCGCACTCTTGCCGACGTAGTTGAGTTCGTTCATGGCTCCGGCTCCCTATTCCACCTGGCCCGGCGACTGGCCCGAGGCCTGCAGCACGGCGTCGACGATGCCGTTGTAGCCGGTGCAACGGCAGAGGTTGCCCTCAAGCGCCTTCTTGATCTCGGCCGGCGACGGTTTGGCGTTGGCTTCCAGCAGCGCCGTTGCCGACATCAGTACACCGGGCGTGCAAAAGCCGCATTGGGTGCCGCCCTGATCGAGGAAAGCCTCCTGCAGCGTGTTCAGGTTCTCGCCATCGGCCAGGCCTTCGACGGTGCGCACGTTGCGGCCGTCGCACTCCAGCGCCAATGTCAGGCAAGCCAGCACGGGGCGGTCGTCGAGCAAAACGGTGCAACTGCCGCAGGTGCCCGAGGCGCAACCGTCCTTGGTGCCGGTCAAGCCGATCATCTCGCGCAGCACTTCGACCAGCATGTGACGCGGCCGCACCGTGGCTTCGTGGTACTCGCCGTTGACGGTGAGGGTGATGACTCTGGGTTTGGCAGGGGGCCGAAGCTCGTTCACGCTTACTTCCTCCGTTCAAGCACCATGCGCGCGCTCTAGCGCCCGCTCCAAACTACGCCGCAGGTAGACCCGGACATTGTCACGCAAATAGCGCTTGGTGTAGCCGTGGTGGGGCAGCGGGTTGATCTCGTCGCTGGCCTCATCGGCCGCACGGGTGATGGTCTCGATATCGAGGATGGCCCCTTGCAACGCCGCTTCGGCCGCCCGGGGCCTAAGCGGTCCTTCGCCGATAGCGCCGAGCACGATACGCGCCTCGGCACAGGTTTGGCCGTCGTCTTCCAGCCTCAACGCCACGGCCATGACCACCATGCCGAATTCGAGGCCGCCGCGGAGCGTCGTTTTGTGAAAGCCCCAGCCACTGCCAGCCGGGGCCGGCGGAACCACTATCGCCGTGACGATCTCGGCCGGGCCCAAGGTCAGAGGCCGCATGCCGTCGCCGCTGTAAAGATCCTCCAGCGCCTGGCGGCGCTGCCCATCGGCGCCCAGAATCTCGACCTCGGCGTCGAGCGCAATAAGGGCCGGCGCCAGGTCCGAGCAAAAGACCGACCAGCAGGTCTCGTCGTCGTTGCCGGGGAAGGGATAGCAGCATTCGCCGCCGCGTTTGTAGCAGTCAGCAACGAACTGATAGTCGTGCTGCTGGTTATAATAGAGACAGCGGGTTTCCTGGCAGAGATTGCCGCCGAGCGTGCCCATCTGGCGCACCTGGTTGCCGCCGACGCTGTGAGCGGCGGCACCAAGCATCGGCGCTCGGCGCTCGACCAGCTCGTCGTTTTCCAGGCTCGAAAGGCGCGAGAGCGCATCGATGCGTAAGCTGCCGTCGGGCATTTCCTCAGGCGCATCCGGTGCCACTCCGGCCAAGCTGACGAGATGACTGGGCCGCACCACCTCGATGCGCATATTGGGCAACAGATCGGTGCCACCGGCCAGCAGCTTGGCCTCTGCCTGCTGACCGAGCAGCGTCACCGCCTCCTCGATCGTCTCGGGTCGAAGGTATTCGAAATCAAAAAGAATCATGGCGACCGGTCCATTAGCCCGCAAAGAAAATGGGGTTTATCGGGGAAGCGGAAACCTAACGGTCATCGCCAGGCCATGTCAAACAACCGCCCGTAGCCCGGATAGCTCCGGTCATTGCCCGACGCGCGAACCCTAACATATTGCAATGTAACGATTTTTCCCCACGCTTCCTACCCCGCCTCTTTGTAGTCGAGCGGGAAGTATTGTCGCATGAAGTCGCTGTCGCGGCGGTAGGCGTGGCAGGAATTGAGTAGCGCCGGCGGCAGGCGGCGCTCTTCGGGATGGCGCACCACCTCGCTTTCGGGCTCACGCTCGGACCACAGCGCCTGCATGGCAGCTGTCGCCATCTGGGCCAGCATCTCGACCAGATGGGTGCAGCCCAGGCCGTGGCCAACGCGCTCGCGCACGCCGCAATTCCAGCCCGGCGCGATGCGCAAGCCCGCCAGTTTGGTGAAATTGGGTTCGACCCCACAGCAATAGGCGTGGGCGCCGACGTCGAGCTTGGCTTCCGCCGACTGCACCGTGAGATCCTTGTCGACGGTCAATCTCAGCCACATGTCGTGCACCGGCTCGCCCGCGGCACGATGGGAATCGGTCAAATGGTGGGTGTACGGCTTGACGTCGATGATGTGGCCTTCAACGTCATAGAGGCCGTCGCTACGACGATAGGCCCGCAGGTCCATGGTGCGGGTGTGGATCATTTCGCGATCGGCGGCTGGGGAAAGAGGCAAAGGCGTTACTCCGTTTTCTGGGGCTCCTGCGACAGGCAGGATGCCGCCGCGCACCGCATTGTACCGCTTTGTATACTGCACTGCAGCAAGCGAGCTGGCATTCCGGGGAGCGTGCACGTTTTGCTACAAGGCCATGGTGCTGGCGCCCAACCTGACAACCTATTACCGCCCCCTCTCCTACTCAGCGGCCTCGTAGTCGAGTGGAAAGTTTTCCCGCATGAAGTCGCTGTCGCGGCGGAAGGCAAAACACGAATCAAGCATCGCCGGAGGCAGACGACGTTTTTCGGGATGGTGCAAAGCCTCGCGTTCGTGCTCGCGATCCGACCACAGCGCCTGCATGGCGGCGGTCCCCATCTGGGCCAACATCTCGACCAAATGGGTGCAGCCCAGCTCGTGGCCCACGCGCTCACGAACGTGGCGGTTCCAGCCCTGACCAATGGTCAGACCCGCCAATTCGGCGAAGTTCGGCTCCACACCGGCACAATAGGCGTGGCCGCCCACGTCGAGCTTGGCTTCCGCCGATCGCACCACCAATTCCTTGTCGACGGTCAGCCTGAGCCACATATCATGTACCGGCTCCCCGGCAGCGCGATGGGAAACGGGCAAATGCTGGGTTTGCGGTTTGACGTCGATAATGTGGCCTTCGATATCGTAGAGGCCGTCGCTACGACGATAGGCCCGCAGGTCCATGGTGCGGGTGTGGATCATTTCGCGGTCTGCCGCGGGGGAAAGAGGCAAGGGTGATACTCCGTTTTTTTGTGGGGCTAGCGTCTGGCAGCATACCGCTTTGCATACCGCACTGCAGCAAGCGAGGTGGCATTTTGGCGCGCTCTCCTGTAAACTTGGGGGGCAGGTTCCACTCGGCTGAACTCCCGGCCCCTCCCGCAACGCTGGCTCACGGCAGGCTCTCAAGAGC
>NZDS01000213.1 GCA_002690215.1 Rhodospirillaceae bacterium
GTATGCTTCAATCTAATTACAGAACGCTCTAGCCCGCCCTATTATTCCACATATTTTTCTACGTCCTGCGGTTCGTCGTCGAAGCGACCGCTTCGCAGGAAACGTACGGTTTTGCCGATGACTTGCGGGTGGTCGCAAATGAAGGTGTGGTGGGCCGCCACCACGGTGAAATCCGTCATGCCGTCGAAGCGCGTGCGGGAAACTTCCACGGTACCGTCGTGCGACTCCTCGGATCCCACCAACGCCTGCACATAGGAAATGGGATTGAGGGCGTGGAAGCGTCGATTGCCGGCGATCACGCCGACTTCCAGCCCCGGCGCGCCCAGGTTCTCGAGGGCCGCTGCGCCGACACCCAGATCACGCACCGGTCTGCCGAAGACCAATTCAGCCATCGTGCCGCCACCCAGCCGTCCGATCAGCCCGACACCGCGGTTGGGCGGCGCCAGCATGACCAGCCGGCCGGGCGCAAAGGCCTCATAGTTGGCCCCACGCTCGGCCGCCGCCAGGGCACCGCGAACGATCAACCCGCCCAACGAGTGACCGACGAAATGCAGTTTGTCGCCGCCTCCCGTCCGAGCCCCGAGATGGGCGCTGAATTGCGCCACCAATGAGGTCAGCGACTGGCGGCGGGCGGCATAGCGCCAGATCTCGGTGGCGTAGCCGACAGCCCTCAGCGCCGCTGCCATACGGCCCAGGCTGCGGCCCGTACGCCCCAGACCAGGCAGCAATACGACGCGCTCGTGGCCTGACGTCAATTTGCCGGGCCGGTGAAATGATGGGCGATGGAGTTGGCGTAGTACTCCAGCAGCGGCCGATCCCCGACGCCGGCGCTAAAATGCCCGGCCTCCTCTATCACCAGGTGGCGCAACACCAGCAGGCGCAGGCCGACGGTGATGGCATAGTCCTCGTCGCCCCGCGGCACGTAGGTCTGGATGCCGCGCCCGGCGAGCTCGGCCATCAACTCGAAAGCGCGGGATTTCAGCTCGAGCTCGCTGATCGCCTGGTCGCCGGCCTGTACGAAGACGCTGGCCACCAGTGACACCGGCAGCACCGGAACCACCCGGCCCACGGCCTGCATCAGCATCTCCCCCAAGGCCTCGACCTGCTGACGCCGCTCATCTTCATCCAGGCTGGAGAAATCGATGCCCTGCCGGGCCGCGAAGGCACGCAGCGAAAGCGGTGTGCCAAAGCTGACGCAGGCGTAGCCGAAACGGTACCAGCGGCCCCGCAGCATCTGCCAAAGGTTGCGCCCGATGAATCCCAGCGTCGTTGCCACGGCACCGCCGACGCTGCGTCGCACGGCCTCGGCATCCAGCGAGCGCAGTAAGCTGCGGTCCTCGAGCACTCGGTCGTAGTTGAGACCGACGGGAATGAAGACCAGGTCGCGGCTCTGCTGGTCGCTCTCGCCCAGGCGCGCCTTGAGCATGTAGCTCAGCAATCCCAGCCTGGGTGGCCGCAGCTTGCCATCACGGCTAAGCCCGCCTTCGGGATAGACGGCCTGCACGACACCGGCCTCGGTAGCCATGGCGACGTAGCGTTCCAGCACCCGGCGGTAAGTCGGATCGCCCGAACTGCGGCGAATGAAATAGGCCCCCATCGAGCGGATCAAGGCCCGCAGCGGCCAGATCCGTGCCCATTCCCCAACGGCGTACGAGAGCGCTGTGCGCGAGGCCGCGGCATAGGCCACCAGAATGTAGTCCATGTTCGAGCGGTGGTTCATGACGAAGACCACGCTGGCCTCGGGATCGACCTCGGCCAAGCCGCGATCGTCGGCATAGCCAAGCCGTACGCGATAAAGAAGCTGCGCCAGCTTGCGGGCCAGCCAATAACCCACACGGAAGTAAACATAAGCGTTGAAGGCCGGTACGATCTCGCGCGACCAGCGTCCGACATCAGCCATCAGCGCCTCGCGCGGCCTGGCCTCCTCGGCGGCCCGGGTCTCGACGGCCGCCAACACCTCGGGATCGAAGATCAAACGGTCGATGAGGACCTGACGCTTGGTTAGCTTGAAAGGCTGGATCTTGAGATGCAGCCGGGCATTGAGCTCGCCCACCACCTTGTTGACGCGGCGGCGCAAAAACCAGCGCACACTGGGCAGCAGCATGCGATCCAGCACCAGCGCGGCCGCCAGCACGAAGGCCAGCGCCGCCAACCACAGCGGCAGAGAAATACTGGCGCTCATCGTGCAGCGGCCCCCCGAAACGGATCAGGTTGTCCAGAAACCAGTTTAGTCGTTCGGGGCCAGCAGTGTCGGATTTTCCAGGGCCGCGGGGTCGAGCCAAGGAGCGAGGTGGGGGGCGATGAAGGACCGAGCCTTGCTCAAAGCCGCGAAAACTCCTTCGGCATCGGTCGGAAAGTCTTCCAGGATGCGGTCGAGCGCGAAGGTCGCGAAGCGTTCCTGCCAGTAGCCTTCTGCGGCGTGACGGGCGGCCATGGCCTGCAGCTCGACGGCTTTATCGCTATTGCCCAAAAGTACGTACCCGAGCGCCAGGCTGAGATTCATGTAAGGGTTGGTGGGATAAGCGCGCTGCGCCGTCTCGACCCACGAGATGAACTTGTCCGGACGGCCGCCGGGGCGCAGGTTCTTGTTGCAGAGGTAGTTGAGGATCAGGTTGAAGGCGAACCAGACCTCGTTGACCTGGTCGCTTGTCGGCACTTGATCTGCCGGCAGGCGGAAGACGTCGAGGCCCCGGATGCGGGCCTTTTCGTCGTGCAATTCTCCGGCCGCAGATTTGCGCACCGGCACGAAATTACCCACACCGGCGCCACCCGACTTCATCTGGTGTTCGAAATACTCGCCCTGGTCGGCAAAGGCCGAAGCGCCGCGAACCGTCTGGCAAACCGTCAAGACGGCCCAATCGAGCTCAATTTCGAGGGCGAAGCGAAACGAATCCATCATCTGGCCGAAGCTCTCGTCGGGCAGGCCGACGATGAAATTGCCGCCGACGAAGATGTTCGGGGCGCTATGGAGCATGCCGGCGAAGCGGCGGAATTTGGGCAACGTGCCTGGCTTGTGCACCTTCTTGAGCATCTCGGCGTTGCCGCTCTCGATACCGATCTTGAAGCCTATGCAGCCCGAATCGCGGATCAGATCGAGGGTTTCCTGATCGATCGAGGCCGAAATCAGGCCGTTGTTGGCGGCCCAGTGGATATCCCAGCCACGCTCGACGATGCCGCGTAGCAGGCGCTTGACGTCTTGGCGATGGAACAGCAGATCATCGTCGAGCCATTCGAAGTGGCGCACGCCGCGCTCCTCGACGAGGAACTGCATCTCGGCCAGCACGTCGTCGACCGGGCGCAAGCGCACGCCCCGGCCCATGAAATCGGAGACGGCGCAAAAGGTGCATTGGGCGCGGCAGCCGCGACTCAGCTGGATGGCGGCGAAGGGCTGGTCGATCAGCTCGCCGGTGCGCGAGAAGGGATTGAGAGAGCCGTATTTGTAATATTCCTCGACCGGTACCTGGCGGTAGCTCTCGATCAGATCACCGGCCACCTCGACGATATCGGGCTGGCCGCAGGTCTCGGCGTGACCTTCGTCGTCGCGAAAATGGATGCCCGGCGTCGCCCGGTGATCGAAGCTTTGCCCTGCAAACTGATCGAGCAGGAAGTTGATGCGGTTCTCGCCCTCGATGACGAAGTGGCAAAGCTCCGGTGCCAGCAGGTTCTGCCATTCGTAACTCGCCACCAGGCCGCCGCCGACCACCACGGCACCATGGCTTCGCGCCAGTTCCAGGGCTGTCAGCATGGGGCCGATGCCGGCATCGAAAAGGCAGCCCACACCGACCACGCCGGGCTGAAAGGCTTCGAGCTCGGCGGCCAGGATCTCGGGCCAGCGTTCGGGGTCGAAATCCTCCTCGCTGATGCGCTTCATCAGTTCGAAATTGAGATCGAGAACGCGCACTTCCAGGCCACGGTGCGCCATGGCCTGGTCAAGGTACTGCAGACCGGTCGGCGGGAAATTGTAATAGCCGCGCTGACGGGCGATCTGCGGGTTGAAGGCATCGAGCACGATCTGAGGGATCTGTACCAGCAACAACCGCTCGCTCAGGGCGTGTTCGTGGCGCAAACCAGCGCAATAGGTTTCGAATCTGGCATTATCGAAGGCCGGTTCCAGCGGAACCTGGCTCTGGTTGACGATCTGGTCCATGCCCTGCCCTACTCGGCCGCCACAAAAATGGCCTCGCCGCTCTCGGCAATGGCCTTTTCCTCGCGCCAAACGGTGCAGCCGTCGCAAATCGACACCTCGGGCCGCCGGCCGCCGGTATGAATTTGGCGATAGCGCTGCATGGCCTCGCCGTTCCAGACCTCCTCGATGCTTTGCAGTGCGATGTTGCCCAGCGGATAAAGGGGTTCGGTGTCGACACAGCAAAGCGGCACGTCGCCATTGGTCATGATCACCATGGTACCCCACAGCGAAATGCACGGCGTTTGGTTGATGCTCTCCTCGTCACCGAATTTCATGACCTCGGCGGCGGTACCGTAGTTGTGGGCGCGTGTCACCACGACCTGGTCGCCGGCCTTGAGGCGCTGCCCCCAATAGCGGCGGAAATCGGCGTCTTCGTCATAGTTGAGCTCCTGCAGCACCATTTGCAGGCGGATCATCAGGTCGGGATTGAGGCGATCGCGCAGCGCGATGAAATCGAGCACGTTCTGGTGCACGGTGTCGAAATCGAGCCGCACGCGGATGGCCTCGTAGGTCTCTTTGCGCAGCGAATCGACGGTGACGTAGATCTGGTCGAGGCCCGCTCGGATCAACCGCTCGCCGGTCTGCGGGGTGAGCAACTGGGCGTTGCTGGAAATATTGACGCAGCCCACTCCGGCGGCCTTCATGGCGGCAATTTTTTCCGCCATTCGGGTGTCCAACAACGGCTCGCCGTTGAGGTAGAGCATGACTTTCTCGACGTGGTCCCGCCAGGTGCCGATTTCGTCGCAAATGCGGCTGAACAGCCGCCAGCTCATCTTGGGCCGGCTCTTGGATTCGAAATCGATGCCGCACATGACGCAGCGCGCGTTGCAGCCATTGACCGTTTCGATCAAGAAATAGCGCGGAAAACGTAGCAATTCCGGCACAGGCAACTCAAGCCGCCGGGCCACGTAGGCCTCGGCCTCGGTGCCAGTCAGCGGCGCTGGGCAATTATCGGACATCGCCTCGCCGCTGCAAAAAATCTCGCCGAATTACCCTGGTGTCCACAGAATTCATCGCTCACCGGTTGCATTCTTGCATCACCCTTCAACGAATCTCATGCGAATATCATACCACCAAGCGCCTCCTGCCACCCGCCTCGCCCAACAGCTATTGTGGCAGCGGCGGTATTTCCAGATCTCCCGCCGGCTGGCCGGACCAGTATTTCTCCAGGATCATTTCATAGCCTGCCTCGAGATGGCGGGTGAAGCGGGCCAAGTCAAACAGCGGCACGTTCAGACGCTGCGTGTCCAGGCGGCCTTTGATCTCGGCCAACTTGTCGCGATCGGTGGCCAATTCCAAGGCCAGGGCGAAATATTCGTCCAGCGAATTGGTCACCAGGTCGGGCAATCCCGCCGTCTTGAGCAGGCTGACGCGGGTGCGGTCGTTGAGCTCGGCCGTCGTCACCACCAGCACCGGCAGTCCGGCCCACAGCGCATCGATGGTAGTGACACCGCCGGCCTGCACCACAGCATCCAGGGCCAGATCGGCCAGCCTGTGCCGGGCCAGGTGTTCGGCATGGGGCACCACCTCAGCAAATATCAGGCGGTCACCATCGACGCCGCGCCGCTCGGCCTCACGGCGCAGACTCTCCTTGGCCATGGGCGCCCCTTCCTTGAGCCACAGCACGCTGTCGGGCAGGCGCTTCATGAGCCGCATCCAGGTGGCGAAAGCCAGCGGTTCTAGTTTGTAAACGCCGTTGAAGTTGGCGAAAACGAAGGCATCTTCCGGTAGGCCGAAATCGGCTCGCGAATACGCGGTGTCGGAGATCGGCGCGCGGAAGGCCGGCAGGCTGTTTTCCGGCATGTAGACCCCCATTTCCCAGATGAACTCGTTAATCGATGCCCTGAGATGGAGATTATGCTATAAGAATCAATATGTTGAGGAGTTGATGGAGTGGTTGGCA
>NZDS01000214.1 GCA_002690215.1 Rhodospirillaceae bacterium
TCTCATGGCGTATCCTTCCTTCGTGGAAATGGCGACTTCAGCATCGCCAGGATACGCCGCCCTTACATCAGGCCGTCACCAACTTTCGGGTATAGCTCGCTTTTCAGTGGTCATGTCCCCAGGGCCATACTATTGTCGGCGCGACGCCTTGGGGCCTTTGTCCCGCCCCGGGCAGGTACTCTGGGGGACGCGACAAAGGCCGAGAGGGCGGGTTTTGATTCACGTAATCAGTCTGTCGGCCGCGCTTTTCACCACGTGGCTATTGCTTTCCGGCCACTATTCTCCGCTGATCATGGGTTTCGGCGCCGCCTCTTGCATCGTCGTTGTAGCCATCTGCCAGCGCATGGACGTGGTCGACCACGAAGGCCATCCCATCCAGCTTGGTCTGGGCGCGCTGTGGTACTGGATCTGGCTGGGCTACCAGATCACCAAATGCAACTTCGAGGTGGCCTGGCTGATCGTCTCGCCGAGCCGCAGCGCCGATCCCCGCATGGTGCGCGTCAAGGCCAGTCAGCATTCGCCGGTGGCCCAGGTGATGTACGCCAACTCGATCACCCTGACGCCGGGCACCGTGACCGTGGAGTTGCAGCAGCGCGAGTTGCTGGTCCACGCCCTGACGCCAGAAGCCGCCGAGGACCTGGAGGCCGGTGCCATGGACCGGCGGGTGACGGCGGTGGAGCTCTGAGCCGCCATGCTGTCGGCAGCCACCATTGCGATTCTCGTCGCCATGGCCTTGGCACTCTTCCGCGCCCTGGCCGGGCCCACCGTTTTCGACCGTATCCTGGCCGTCAATTCGATTGCCACCTTCACCATGCTGCTGATCGCCGCAGTCGGCTTTCTCACCGAGCGGCCGGATTTCCTCGACATCGCCCTGGTCTACGCCCTGATCAACTTCATCGGCACCATCGCCGTGCAAAAGTATTTCGAACACGGCGCGCTGCACCATCCGGGGCTGGAACACGAGGACGACATGCCCGACGCCGGGGGACCGCCATGAGCGCCTTCTGGATCGAGCTCTTGAGCGACGCTCTGCTGCTGTTGGGCGGCCTGCTGGCGGTGATCAGCGGCCTGGGCATCGTACGCTTGCCCGACTTCTACAGCCGCTTGCACGCCGCCGGTATCGGCGACACCCTGGCGGCCTGGTTGATTCTCGGCGGCCTGATGCTCAAGAGCGGGCTGACGCTGGTCACGGTGAAGCTTTTGTTCATCGTCTTCTTCCTCATCTTCACCAGTCCCACCTCGACCCACGCCCTGGTCAAGGCGGCCCACCGCTTCGGCCTCAAACCCTGGATGCGCCGGCCGGCAGAGGACGAAGGAGGAAATCAGCCATCGTAGCCCTGGTCGACATCGTCCTGCTGGTCTTTCTGTTGATCATCGCCGTGGCCATCATCCGGCAGCGCAATCTGTTGGCCGCCGTCATGCTGGCCGGCATCTACAGCCTGCTGATGGCCTCGGTTTTCGTCATTCTCGACGCTGTCGACGTGGCTTTCACCGAGGCTGCGGTGGGTGCCGGCATCACCACGGTACTGATGCTGGGCACCCTGGCGCTGACCGACAACCACGAGAAGATCCCCTTGCGCCAGCCGCTGCTGCCGCTGCTGGTGGCCCTGGCGGTGGGCGGCTTGTTGGTCTACGGCACCATCGATATGCCGCGGCTGGGCGACGCCGGGGCGCCGATCCACCAGCACGTGGCCGATCGCTACATCGACAAGGGACCGGTCGAGACGGGCATGCCCAACATGGTGACCTCGGTGCTGGCCAGCTATCGCGGCTACGACACGCTGGGCGAACTAACGGTCATTTTCACTGCCGGCATCGGCGTGCTGCTGTTGCTGGGACGACGGCGCAAGGAAACGGAAGATCAAACCGAGGCCGCCGAGAGCGGCAATGAGGGCCAGGAGCCGCCGGCATGAGGCATCACCTGGTCCTCAGAGCCATCGCCAAGATGCTCATCCCCTTTATCCTGCTGTTTGCGCTTTACGTGCAGTTCCACGGCGATTTCGGGCCCGGCGGCGGCTTCCAGGCCGGCGTCATTTTCGGCTCGGGGTTTATTCTCTATGCCCTCATCTTCGGCCTCGAGGCGGCCCAGCGAGTGGCGCCCCCTGTCGTCGTCTCGACCTTCGTCACGTTGGGGCTGCTGCTATATGCCGGGGTCGGCGTGGCGACGATGCTATCCGGCGGTGCCTACCTCGACTATGGCGTGCTGGGTGCGGATTTAGTGGCCGGCCAGCATCTCGGCATCCTGCTCGTCGAACTTGGCGTCGGCATCACCGTGGCAGCCGTAATGATGGCCATCTTTTTCGCCTTCGTGGCCCGGGACCAATAGCGTGGAGATGCTGGGACACGTCAACTACTGGGTCTTCGTGGCCTTGCTCATGGCGGGGCTCTATACCGTCATGGCGCGGGGCAACCTGATCAAGAAGATCATCGGCCTCAACATCTTCCAGGCCTCGGTGTTCCTCTTATACATCACCATGGGCAAGATCTTCGGCGCTCCCGCACCGATTGCCGTCGAGCCGGTGAACGGGGTCGCCGGCGAAGGCGTGATCTACTCGAACCCGTTGCCGCACGTGCTGATCCTCACTGCCATCGTCGTCGGCGTCGCCACCTCGGCGCTGGGACTGGCGCTCGTGGTACGCGTCCGCGAAGCCTACGGCACCATCGAGGAGGACGAGATCGAGAGCCAGGAGCGGGCGTCGTGATCGCCGCCCACCTACCGGCGCTGCAAGTCGTTGGCCCGCTGCTGGCGGCCCCGCTCTGCCTGCTGGCCAGGCGCGGCGGCCTGGCTTGGGTGTTGGCCCTGGTGGCCAGTTGGGCGGCCTTCGCGACAGCCGTGGTGCTGATGTTGCGGGTCACCGCCGGTGGGTCGATATCCTATGCCCTGGGCGGCTGGCTGGCGCCCTGGGGCATCGAATACCGCCTCGACACCGTCAACGCCTTCGTGCTGGTGATCGTCTCGGCCATCGCCGCCATGGTGGCGCTTTTCGCCCGCCAGAGCGTAGCGCGCGAGATCGAGCCCGATCGCCAGCACCTCTTCTACGCCGCCTTCGTGCTGGTGCTCACCGGCCTCTTGGGCATGACCATCACCGGCGATGCCTTCAACGTCTTCGTCTTTCTCGAGATCTCGTCGCTGGCCACCTACACCCTGATCAGCCTGGGCCGCGATCGCCGCGCCTTGTTGGCGGCGTACCGCTACCTGGTGTTGGGCACCATCGGCGCCACCTTTTTCCTCATCGGCGTCGGTTTGCTCTACATGGTTACCGGCTCGCTCAACATGGCCGACATGGCGGAGCGCATCCGGCCGATTTCCGACACACGCCCGGTGCTGGCCGCCTTCGCCTTCATTGTGGTCGGCTTGGGCCTCAAGCTGGCTCTCTTCCCGCTGCACATCTGGCTGCCCAACGCCTACGCCTACGCACCTTCCGTGGTCACCGCGCTGCTTGCCGGCACGGCCACCAAGGTGGCAGTTTATCTGCTGCTGCGTTTCGTTTTCACGCTCTTCGGTCCGACCTTCGCCTTTGCCGGCGAGCCGCTGGCCATGCTGCTGATGGCACTGGCCCTGGTCGCCATACTCTCGACCTCCGTCAGTGCCATCTTCCAGCAGGACGCCAAGCGCCTGCTGGCCTATTCCTCGATCGCCCAGATCGGCTACATCGTGCTCGGCGTATCGCTCTTGTCGCTGGCCGGCATGACTGCCGGCATCGTCCATCTCTTCAACCACGCCCTGACCAAGGCGGCGTTGTTCCTGGCGCTGGGCGCCGTCTTCTACCGCATCGGTTCGGCCCGCCTGGATGATCTGGCCGGCATCGGCCGGCAGATGCCGCTGACCATGTTCGCCTTCGTCATCGCCGGTTTCAGCCTGATCGGCGTGCCCCTGACGGTCGGCTTCGTGAGCAAGTGGACACTTATCAGCGCGCTGTTTGCCAAGGGCTGGTGGCCGCTGGCGGTGCTGGTGCTGCTGGGCTCGTTGCTGGCTGTGATCTACATCTGGCGGGTCGTCGAGGCGGCCTACTTCCGGCCCCGCCCCGAAGGTGCCGAGGCCGTGCAGGAGGCGCCGCTGGGTATGCTGCTGCCGCTTTGGTTGCTGGTTGCGGCCAGCGTCTATTTCGGCCTCGACACCTCGCTCACGCTGGGCACCGCCGAGCGCGCGGCGGCGCTGCTGCTGGGGGCGCTAGGATGAGCGGCTCGCTGGCCACGGGCCTGGCGGTGCTGGTGCCGCTGATCGGGGTGCTCTTCATCGCCGCCGCGCATCGCCATCCCAACCACCGCGAGGCGGCGACGCTGGCGACGGCGGCAGCGCTATTTATCCTGGTCGTATCGCTGGTGCGGCCGGTGATGGGCGGCGCCCGGCCCGGCCTCGAGCTGGTCGAGATCTTCCCAGGCCTCGCCCTGGCCTTCGAGGTCGAACCACTGGGCCTGTTGTTTGCCCTGGTCGCCAGTTTTCTCTGGATCGTCACCTCGATCTATTCCATCGGCTACATGCGGGGTCACAACGAGCAGAACCAGACGCGCTTCTACATCTCGTTTGCGATTGCCCTGAGCGCTGCCATCGGTGTCGCATTTGCTGCCAACATGCTGACGCTTTTCGTCTGCTACGAGATGCTGACGCTGTCGACCTACCCGCTGGTCACCCACTCGGGCGACGACAAGGCGCGGCGTTCGGGGCGCATCTATCTGGGCATCCTGCTGGGCACCTCGATCGGTTTCCAGTTGCTGGCCATCCTGTGGACCTGGTCGCTGGCCGGCACCCTCGACTTCACGGTGGGCGGCATCCTGGCCGGCAAGGCTTCTCCGGGGTTGGTATCGGTACTGTTGGTGCTTTACATCTTCGGCATCGGTAAGGCGGCATTGATGCCCTTCCACCGCTGGCTGCCGGCGGCCATGGTAGCGCCGACGCCGGTCAGCGCGCTTTTGCATGCCGTGGCCGTGGTCAAGGCCGGCGTCTTCACCGTGCTCAAGGTCTCGGTCTACATCTTCGGTCTCGATCTGTTGAGCCAGGTCGAGGCCAGCCGCTGGCTTATGTATGTGGCGGCCGGAACCATCCTGATCGCCTCGGTGACCGCCATGCGCCAGGACAACCTCAAGCTCCGGCTGGCCTATTCGACCATATCGCAGCTCTCCTACATCGTGCTCGGCGCCATGCTGGCCAATGGGCTCGGTGTCATCGGCGGCGGTATGCACATCGCCATGCACGCCTTCGGCAAGATCACGCTGTTTTTCTGTGCCGGCGCCATCATGGTGGCCGCCCACAAAACCGAGATCAGCGAGATGTACGGCATCGGTCGGGTCATGCCAGTAACCATGGCGGCCTTCCTGATCGGCAGCCTAAGCATCATCGGCGCGCCCCCCATGGCCGGCTTGTGGAGCAAATGGCACCTGGTGCTGGGGACGTTGGAGGCCGACAGCTACGTCATGCTTGGCGTTTTCCTCACCAGCTCGCTATTGAGCGTCGGCTATCTCATGCCGCTGGCCATGCGCGCCTTTTTCGTGGCGCCGGGCGAAGGCGCGGCCGGCAATCCCGGCAATCCGGAGACACGCGGCGTGAAGGAGGCGCCTCTGCCGTGCCTGATCGCCATCTCGGTCAGCGCGCTCGGCTGCATCGTCCTTTTCCTCTTCCCCGAGCCGGTGCATCACCTGATGACCTTGGTGGTGGCGCAATGAACGATACGCCCAAGAAACATTGGCTGGTACGGCCGGTAACCATCCGCTGGCTCTGGATCATCGGTCTCATCGTGCTCGCGCTCCTGGTCGTCGCCGACGTGCGGGTCCATAGCCATCCGGCGTTCGGCATCGACGGAACTTTCGGATTTTTCGCCTGGTACGGCCTCGCCACCTGTGCCGCCATGGTAGTCGGGGCCAAGACCATCGGCGTCTTCCTCAAGCGCAAGGACAGCTATTATGACGATTGACGCCGTACCTCCGGCGCTGGTCCTTGTCCTGGGCGCATTCTTCATACCCTTGGCCGGGAAGGCCTTGCGGCCTTTGGTCATACTGCTGCTGCCGCTGGTCGTGTTGGTGCTGGTCTGGCGCCTGCCGGAGGGTTCGCACGCACTGCTGCGGCTTTTCGACTACGAGCTCGTGTTCCTGCGGGTCGACGCTTTGAGCCGGCTCTTCGCCATCATCTTTGCCCTGATGGCTTTCGCCGGCGGTCTGTTCGCCCTCAGGCAAGAGAGCGATTTCGAGCTGGCGGCTGCATACGTCTGCGCTGCCAGCGCCATCGGCATAACGCTCGCCGGCGATCTGATCACGCTCTTCATTTTCTGGGAGACCCTAGCGCTGTCAGCCACCGTGGTCGTTCTCTCGATGGGCGGCGAACGGGTTCGGCGGGCCGCGATGCGTTATCTGGTGGTGCATCTCTTTGGCGGCTCGCTTTTGATGGCGGGAATCTTCATCCATGTCTCGGCGACCGGATCGACCGCTTTCTTAGCTATGCGGCCCGACACCCTGGGGACCGCGCTGATCCTCGCCGCGGTCCTGGTCAACGCCGCGGCAGTACCACTCTCGGCCTGGCTTCCGGACGCCTACCCCGAAGCCTCCTATACGGGCACCGTGTTCCTCTCCGCCTTTACCACCAAAACGGCGGTCTATGTGCTGCTTCGTGGCTTCCCCGGAACCGAGATCCTGGTCGTTTTTGGCGTCCTCATGATGTTCTACGGCATAATCTATGCGCTCCTCGAGAACGACATGCGGCGCATTCTGGCCTACAGCATCGTCAACCAGGTGGGCTTCATGGTCATCGGTGTCGGCATCGGCAGCGAAATGGCGCTCAACGGTGCCGCCGCACATGCCTTCACCCATATCATTTACAAGGCGCTTCTCCTGATGTCGGCAGGCTCGGTTCTCCACATGACCGGCAAGCGCAAATGCACCGATCTTGGCGGGCTTTTCCAGAGTATGCCGCTGACCACGCTCTGCGCCATTGTTGGCGCCCTCTCGATCTCGTCGTTCCCGCTGACCTCGGGCTTCATCAGCAAGTCCATGATCTCCCAGGCCGCCGCCGACGAAACCCTGCTCATCCCTTGGTTCCTGCTTACCGCGGCCTCGGCCGGCGTCTTCCTTCATGCTGGCATCAAGTTTCCCTGGTTCGTATTTTTCCAAAAGGATTCGGGAATGCGGCCTGCCGATCCGCCCTGGAACATGCGCTTGGCCATGCTGCTGTTCGCGGCGCTGTGCATCGGGCTGGGGATCTGGCCCGAGTACCTCTATGCCTTGTTGCCCTTCCCGGTGGACTACACGCCTTACACCGTGCCGCATGTGGTCAACATGTTGCAGCTCCTGCTGTTCTCGGGCCTCGCCTTTTTCCTGCTGCTGCCCATGATGAAGCGGACGCTGACCATCACCCTCGACGTGGACTGGTTCTACCGTCGCCTGGGTCGCGGCTTGGTGGGCTGGCTGGGGCTCCGTATCGGGCGCATCGACCGTTGGGTTCGGGACTTCGGCTTGTGGCTCCTTGGCCGCCTGCTGGCCCAGGCCGCCGGCTTCCACGGCGCCCAGGGCCATTTCGCGCGCTCCGCCTCCAGCAGCCGCGCCGCTGCCGTGGTGGTGATGGCGCTGGGGGTGATGCTTGTGATCTACTATTTCTGAACTCCAGGCACGGGAGGGCATTTCATGAGCGAAGGTTTCGCCGGCCGCACCGGCATCGTCACGGGTGCCTCCAAGGGCATCGGCGCCGCTATCGCCCGGGCCCTGGTGGCGGCCGGTGCAAAGACAGCGCTCTTTGACGTCGACGACGACGCGGGCCAGGCGGTGGCAGACGAGCTGGGCGCCAACGCCGCCTACTGGTCGGTCGACGTGGCCGACTGGGAATCCGCCGACACCGCCGTCGAAGAAGTGGCGGAACGCTTCGGCAGCGTCGATTTCCTGGTCAACAACGCCGGTATCGCGCCACCGCGCACGCTGGCCAACATCCCCGACGGTGATTGGGAGAGGGTGCTGGGCGTCAACCTGACCGGCGCCTTCAACTGCACCCGAGCGTCGGTGCCCTACATGAAAGAGGCCGGTGGCGGTGCCATCGTCAACATCTCCTCGGTGGCCGGCAAGAACATCTCGATGATGGCCGGCATGCACTACACCACTTCGAAGTGGGGCCTCATCGGCTTTTCCCGCCACATGGCCTACGAGCTCGCCCAGTTCGGCATCCGCGTCAATATCGTCTGCCCCGGGCCGACGCTGACGACGCTGGTGGAACAGGGCATGGATGCCGAAAAGCGAGCCGCCAACGCCGAGAACTTTCCCCTGGGCCGCTGGGTCATGCCCGACGACATCGCCAATGCCGTGATGTTCTTCCTGGGCCCGGGCGGCGCCATGTGCGCCGGGGCCGAGTTGATCGTCGACGGCGGCATCTTGATCGGTAGCGGCGGCGCCTATCCGGACTATATGAGCATCCGAGGCGACCAGCCGGCCGAGCGCAAGATCGTGCGGCCGGAGGAATAGCCACAAAAGGCTCCCGCTCCATGATCGTCGATGCGCCGCTGAAGTTTCCCGAGGAGATATCCTTCGCCATTCTTGGCGAAAGCGAGATCTCCGGCATGCTGGTCAAGATCCTGGGATTGCTGCGTCCCGAGGCAAGCTTCATAGGCTTCGTCGACGACCCGGCCGAGACCGGCGACAACACTCTGGTGGTGTGCGAGCTCGAGCGCCAGGCAGCCAAGGATCTCTTTCTCTCCCAGCGCGACGATCCGGACATCATCTTCATGCCGCTACCGGTCGACGAGATGTGGTCCTACTGGGAATTCGCCCGCCAATTTCTGGAACGGCTTGAATACGACGGCGAGGTCAAGACCTCGCGCGAGGACTTTGTCGAATTGCTGCTGGCCCGAGACCGCGCCAAACAAGATCAAGAGAGCGGCGAGCTCAGCCTGACCCCGCACTGCTACCTCAGCCTGATTTCCGATACGGTGATGGAAGAAGAGGACAAGATCGTCGAGGTGTTGCAGGGCTTGTCCGACGACCACAGCCGCCAGGTTTACAAGATGCTGATCACCGGCGAGCCCGAGCAGCATTGGAGCCACTACACCGCCCGCGTCTTCCGTTCCGTGCAATATTTCGACTACATCCGCCCTCAGCACTGCCAGGTGGTACTGAACGGCGGCGTGCTGGGCGGCTATGAGCTGCCCTTTTTCATCTCTCACCTGCCCTTGGGCGCCGAGATCCACAACGTCGATCCGCTGGGTCACGCCCCCCTGACCGACTACGTGCAGCACTGGCTGGCGGCCGGCAGCCATCGCGTGATCGAGCACAAGGTGGCGCTGGAGGATTATGCCGGAGAAGTCGAGCTGCCCTTCGACGAAGAGGGCGAGGTTTCGCTTTACATCAAACTGGCGCTCCCCGATCTGCCGACCGTGGCCTTTCCCTGCCTGACCATGGACCAGTTGGTCGAAGAGCAGGGCTTCGAGCGCCTTGACCTGATCAAGCTCGACCTGGAAGGCGCCGAAAGCAAGATGCTGACCAAATCGATGGACACCATCCAGCGCTTCCGGCCGCAACTGGCCATCAGCATCTACCACTTCACGTTCGATTTTTGGAATATCCCGCTTTTTTTTATGCGGCTTTGCGAGGACTACACCTTCCACGTCGAGGTCTACAGCTTCGAACGTTGGGAGACGATTTTCTATGCGATTCCCAAGGAGCTTGGGAACTAAATGACGGCAATGGACATCGGGCCAACGAATGTAGGGTCTGGTGGCCGCATCGATTTGGCACACAACGATTTGGGACCGGCGCGACAATTGGCCTCATTTTCAAGAACACACGTTCTCGCTAGGGTCCGAACGAATTTACGGAATAGAATCGCTGGTGCGCGTCCATGAATAGCTCAAAGCCGAATCAAGACGGCCCTCCGCGCACTGCGGAGAGAGCCAAGAACCAGACCCTTCGGTATGCCCTTACCCGAGAAAGCGGCAAGCATCCCCGCTCAGCTGTTTCCCCGGCGCCATTTGCTGCCGCCGTGTATGTGGCCCGGAAAGGCGATCGGAATGGCCTCGCCCGTTTCGTCAACGCCCTGAAGGACGCAAATGTGCGCGTCGGCGGTTTGCTCCAGGAAAAGATCCTAATGGACGAGAGCGGCAGGAAACGGGTCGAGAGTGTCGATATTGCGACGGGAAAGCGCATTCCGATCAACCAACCAAGCCCAGAGAATTGGCGGAACCACGAATGCTCGCTCGACGTTTCAGCACTTGCCGAAACAACGGCGAGCTTGAGGCAGGCGATCCGGGATAATGTGGATCTTATCGTCGTCGAGAAATTCGGTGACGCCGAGCGGGATGGAGAAGGCCTGACAGACGAGGTCTTGAACGCGATCGCCGAAGGCATTCCCGTCGTCATCGGGGTTCCGGATACGAACCTCGATATCTGGAACGCCTACAGCGGGGGCATGGGCGACGTTCTGGACTGCAATGAGAAGGAACTGCTGGGCTGGTGGGCTTCGGTTCAACCTGGAAACCAAGGTTCGCCTGTCGGTTCCTAATTCAGCGGACTGTCTGGGGGCGGGGCCTGATCGACACGATTGACCCAGAAGCAGCAAATATTTGAATAGCCAAAGTGGTTGGCGGGAAGATCGGCAGCATGCAAGTTAAGCTGCGAGTGGAACGCGCCGACGCAATTTTGGTATGATCGCATGGATTGGAAAGTTATTCGGGAAATGACGGTTTTTTCGTGAAACTCCCATCGAAGGATAACCTTCATGAAAGCAGCTGTATTCAAAGCTGCAGGATCGCCCCTGGTACTGGAAGATGTGCCGGACCCGACACCGGAAGCCTCTGATCTGATCCTCAAGGTTGGGGCCTGCGGTATCTGCGGTACCGATCTGCATATGTCCGAGAATACCGATCCCGGTGTGGGCTGGCGGGTTTTGCAGCCTGGCTGCGTGATGGGTCACGAGTTTGCCGGCGACGTGATTGAGGTGGGGCGCGAGGCCCAGAACCGCTGGAGCAGGGGCGACCGCGTCACCGCTCTGCCCTGGATCGGGTGTGGCGAATGTTCCGATTGCCGGGCCGGCCGCGGCTTTCGCTGCGCCCAGGGGAAAATGCGTGCCTCTCTGGATCTGCCCGGTGCCTACGCCGAATTCTGCCGGGTTGGGGCCGGCGAAGCCGTTCGACTGCCGGATTCAGTCAGTTTCCGGGAAGGTGCTTTGGTGGAACCCCTGGCGGTTGGCTTGAACGCAGTGCGCCGCGCACAGTTACGGCCAGGTGACCGTGTCTTGATCGTTGGTGCCGGCCCCGTTGGTCTGTCGGTTGCCTTGTGGTGCCGGTTTTTTGGTGCCCAGCATATCGTGGTCAGCGACCTGGTCCCGGCGCGGGTGGAACGGTCGCTGACATTGGGTGCCACGGCGGCAGTGGATGCCAGCGAGGGCAACGTCAGGGAACAAGTCGCCGACGCCGCCGGTGGCCAGCCCCGCGTGGTGTTCGACTGTGTCGGCATGCCCGGCAGCCTGCAGCTGGCCATCGACTATGCCCCCCACGATGCCCGTATCGTTGTCGTGGGCCTGTGCATGGCCGGCGACCACCTGTTTCCCACCAAGGCGTTGGTAAAGGAGCTGGAGATCATTTTTGCCTTTATCTATCGCCAGGAGGACTTCGAAACCGTTGTGCAGCTACTCGGTCAGGGCCGCATCGATGCCACGCCCATGATCAGCGACCACGTCGATTTGACCGCCTTTTCGGACGCATTCGAGGCATTGAAACAGCCGAACAGGCAGATCAAGGTAATGTTGGAGCCGAACTGAGACGGGGTCTTCCAATTGCTCGATGATTTTTTACAAATTCTTGATCAATGAGGTTGATGATGTCTGCTAGCAAACGCCTTTTTATCTGTGGAATTGCCACTGAATCACACGGCTTTAACAAAAAACCGACGATCCTTGAAGACTTCACTGAACGTGGGCTCTTCTTTGCCTGCGAACACGATGATCTCAGCCGCTTTCGCGAAGGGGATAACCATATCGGCGGTTATCTGGACGTGGCGGACGCGGAAGGTTGGGAGCTGGTGGCCGGTGTCTCCGGCTTCGCCTTCCCGGCCGGCCCGGTCAGCGAAGAGACCTTCGAAACTCTGTGGGGACGGATTGAGAAACAGCTGCGAGCTGAGGGCCCCTTTGATGGCATTCTGATGCCAATGCACGGCGGTATGGCCTGTGAACATCTGGATGACCCGGAAGGGGAACTGGTGGCTCGCATCCGGGAGATTGTCGGACGCGAGGTGTTGATTGGCGTCACCCTCGACCTGCACAGCAACCTGTCTCCGCAGTTTATCCGCGATTGCGATATTGTTTGCGGCTTCCATACCGCGCCCCATATCGATTCTCGCAAGACCTCGTTCCGGGTGGCCTCCATTATGGCCCGCGCTTTCCGGGGTGAGGTGAATCCGCGGTGCCACTCGATACACCCGCCCATGCTGACCGGAATCGACCACGGTCGCACCACCGTTCCCCACGCCCCGCTCTTTGCCCTGTTGGACCGGATCAAGGAATTGCAGGCCGAAGATCCCCAGCTTCTGGACGCCAGCTTCATGGCCAGCTTTCCCTTTGCAGACCAACCCTGGACCGGCCCCTCGGCGGTGCTGGTGATGGACGGCGAATCCGACAGGGTGAAGGATTACCTGGACGAGTTCGGTGCCGAGATCTGGCGCACCCGTGACGTTTTGACCATTGATATCGTTCCCATCGACGAGGCGCTGGATGCGGTGGAGCGCACCGCAAATGCGCCCAACCCGTTCCTGCTGGGGGACTTCAGCGATTGCCCCTATGCCGGCGCATACGGCGATACCACCGCCCTGTTGGCGGCAATGATCGATCGCCAAATTCCCGATGCGGTGTTTGCCCCGGTGTTTGATCCGGATACGGTCGACCAGGCCCATCAGGCCGGTGAGGGAGCGGAGATCGAGGTTGCCCTGGGGGGCAAATCGGACCCCGACTTCGGCGGTGGACCACTCGAGAGCCGAGCCAGAGTGCTGGCCCTTTCCGATGGCAACTTCGTCCACAAAGGGCCCTTCCAGCAGGGCCGGCCCGGGACCTTGGGCAAAAGCGCCATGCTCGATATCGGTGGCATCAATGTCATTGTCTGCTCGGTACCCACCCAGATCCATGACCGCGAACAGCTGCGGCTATTTGGGCTGGAGCCCGAGACCATGAACTTGATTGTCAGCAAGGCGTTCAACCATATGCGGGCGGATTTGGAGCCGATTTGCCGTGGTTTGCTCTACCCGGATGCCGGCGGGATCTTCAGTTTTGATTTCGAGCAGTTCCCCTGGCAGAAAATCCGCCGACCGATATGGCCCCTGGACGACTTCGAAATCGCCCCTGCTGATATGGATAGAAGTTGAGCATGGCGGCGCATGGCCTTGGGGTAGCCGGCGTCGACGAAGAACGGGCATCCACGCTTTTCGACGTCTGCTTTCGCGCTGGCCCGTCCGGTGTTCACTGGAAAGCGGTCGTGATCGGGGCGGGGCAGAAACAACGTTCGTGCCGAGTAGGCCCAGGGAATTTCACCCCGAACCCCTCACAGAACCGGACGTGATATTCTCGCATCATCCGACTCATGCCATCGCACGGAGGCTGCCGCCTCCCGCCGAACGATAGGGCTCCTCCCGGCACACCGTTTGGCCCAAGTTCAACGGCGATGATCTGCCCCCTTCGCTCCAGCCCCATTACAGAGCCTTCATCTCTCATACAGTTGCGTAGCGCCGTTTGGACTGGCGATACTCGCGACACACGACCCATTTCGAACACGAGAGTTCCTTCTACGATTCACCAAGGCTTTATCACCACGCCTTGCCCAGTCGGCGACTCAAGAATAGGAATTTGCCGCGCACTAAACCACTCATTAATTGCGTCGTGTTGCTCACGAAATAGGGAAATTCCATATGCTTGGGTCACATCTCGAAGGCCGGCGACCGCTATCTGCGATCACTGCTGATGATCGGCGCCTTCTCTCTGATCAAACGCGCCAAGCAGGCAGGCAGCA
>NZDS01000215.1 GCA_002690215.1 Rhodospirillaceae bacterium
GCCAACCACTCCATCAACTCCTCAACATATTGATTCTTATAGCATAATCTCCATCTCAGGGCATCGATTAACGAGTTCATCTGGGAAATGGGGGATTGAGAGACGCCGCCAGCGAGTGCGAGGTGCGCTGGTAGTTGGCCGCACTGCGCTCGATGACCCCGAATCCACGATCGCCCAAAGCCGTTAGGAATTCGCTGTTGTCGTAGCCATAGACCTGCTGCAGCACGTCGGCCCGGGCATAGCGGTCGAACACCAGATAGTAGATGTCGGGCTTTTGCCCGCTGGGCTTGAGCTCCGGTACCGGGCGATTGATGGCGGCGATCGCCGGCCCGCGTTCGGGCCCCACCTTCAACTGGTAGTGCGCCACCTGCAGGGCCGGCGAAGCAACGAAAAAAAGCGCCCCGACATTGAGTACCAGGGTGGTGGTGATCAGCCTGGCGGTCGACGCCGCAGCCACCCGAAAAGCCAGCACCGCCGCCACCAGCCACAGCGGCAGGAAATAAACGTGCTCCTCGAACTGGCCGCCGAAGGGCGTCAGGAGATCGAATAAGTGCTGGTAGAAGAGCACGAAAATGACGACCAGCAGGGTCAGCAAGCCGGCCTTTGCCAGGCGCCGGGTCAGCCACCAGCACAGCCCCAACACCAGGACCAGCACGGCCTCGACGTAGAGCATGGTGCCCAGCGCATCGCTGATCGGCACCTTGGTCTCGTTGTTCTCAAAGAGCCCCAGCACCGGATGAACGGCCAGCACGAACGCGTGATAGGGGAATTCGGTGATACGCTTCAACACGTCACTCCACAACTGCCGTTAGCGGTTCACTCGGGCCGATCGTCATCGGCAGTCGGCTGTACTTCCGGGGGCTTTCGCGAAAAGAACTCTTTGATCCGCCCCCAGTAGAGACGCCCGATAACCAAGGCCCCGCCAACGCCACCCAACAGCACCTGCAAGATGATGCTGCCGGTACCGGGATCGAGATAGGCCCAGGCCGGCGAGGGCATCAAAACGAGAGCGAGCAGAAGGCAGGCCGCCGCGGCTGGCCCAATTGGCCGTGTTCCTTCGCCGCTGTTGCTCGACATGCCACGCATGCTGTTTCCTGGCATCCACAAAATCCGGCGCGAGTTTAGCTCATTGTGTCGGGTGTTGATATTTACCAGTGCCGGTTGGGCAGTAGAGCGTTTTTGTTGCTGAAGGCGCTATGAGCGGCGTCACAGTCGGCCCGGCCTTTCACATGCATTCGCCATAGAGGCGCCGTGCGACGTCCACCGTCAGTGCCACGGGATTGCTGCCGGCACAGGGGTCTTCCGCCGCCATTACGGCCATTTCTTCGATGCGGTCCTGGCCCACACCCAAGGCGCCCAACTTGTCGGGCACGCCCAGCTCGGCGCGCAGTTTCAGCACGAAATCGAGGAAACCGTCGAAGCCGCCCTTGAGCCCGAGGTAGGCGCCGGCCTGGCCCAGGCGTTCCTCGATGGCGGAACGATTGAAGCGCAGCACCGCCGGCATGACCACGGCATTGGTCATGCCGTGGTGGGTATCGAAGATGGCGCCCACGGGGTGCGCCAGCGCGTGCATACCGCCCAGCCCCTTTTGGAAGGCCGTCGCGCCCATGGCGGCGGCGCTCATCATGTGAGCCCGCGCCTCGAGGTCATCGGGCGCTGCCGCCACCCGCGGCAGGTTCTCCTTCACGAGCCGCATGCCCTCCAGCGCGATGCCCTGGCTCAGCGGGTGATAGGCGGGCGAGCAATAGGCCTCCAAGCAATGAATGAAGGCGTCCATGCCGCTGCCGACGGTAATCGGGCGCGGCATGCCGACGGTTAGCTGGGCGTCGCAGATCGCTGCCACAGGCAGCATCTTGGGATGAAAGATGATCTTCTTCACGCGGCTTTGCGAATTGGTCAGGACGCCGGCCCGGCCAACCTCCGATCCCGTGCCGGCGGTGGTGGGCACGGCGACGATGGGAAAGATGGCCTCCGCGTCGGCCCGGGTCCACCAGTCGCCGATATCCTCGAAGTCCCAAACCGGCCGGGTCTGGCCGGCCATGAAGGCGACCAGTTTACCGAGATCGAGACCGGAGCCGCCCCCGAAGGCGACGACACCGTCGTGCCCGCCGGCCTTGAAGGCTTTGATTCCCGCCGCCAGATTGTCATCGACGGGATTGGCGTCGACTTCGGCGAATACCGTCCGTCCCAGGCCCGCCGCTTCCATCAGGTCCAGCGCGTTTTGCGTGATCGCTTGATCGGCCAGGCCGCGATCGGTGACCAGCAAGGGACGCTTCATGCCGGCCGCGCGACAGGCCTCGGCCAGCTCCTCGATACGCCCGGCACCAAAGCGGATCGCGGTTGGGTAGCTCCAATTCGCTGACAAAGTCATGTCGACAGGGCCTTTTTGCATGTTGCGAATTCCGGTTGCTGGCACACGTCGTCATTGCCAAGGCTGCTAGCCCGCAAGGGGCTTGGGTATGCAGGCATCGTGTTGTTGACGTTCCGGTCAAGCCTGACACCGGCGGGGCTGTGGAAATGCCCTGAATTTTCACCACAGAGGCACAGAGGCACAGAGATTTCGCAAGTGGCTGGTAGTGCCGGTTGCCAGGCCGGCGTATGTAAAAACTCAGACTGAGACTCGGTGAGAACTGTGGGCTCATGAAGGCTCCACCACAGCGCACGAGAAAAACCTTCTCTGTGTCTCTGTGCCTCTGTGGTCAACTCTCCATGCTTCAAGTGGCTAGGCCCGCTCGAATCCCCGCGCCATTTCCCAATCGCTGACGCGGCGGTCGTCTTCGAATTGCTCCCAGCGGGCGGCGTGGAGGTAATGTTCGATCACCTCGTCCCCCATCGCCGCGCGCAGCATGGCCGAGCCATCGAGCGCCGCGATGGCGGCGCGCAGCGTCGCCGGGATTTCGCGAACGCCCTCGCCGCCATAGGCATCGCCGACGAACTCGGGCTCCAGTTCGCGCTGGTTCTCGATGCCATGGATGCCGGCAGCCAGAAGCGCCGCCATGGCCAGATAGGGGTTGAGATCGGCGCCGCCGACGCGGCATTCGATGCGCACGGCGGTGCTGTCGGCGCCGCAAATACGGTACCCGGCGGTGCGGTTGTCCAGCGACCAGATGGCCTTGGTCGGCGCGAAGGTGCCGGCCATGAACCGTTTGTAGGAATTGACGTAGGGCGCCAGGAAATAGGTGATCTCGTCGGCGTGGTGCAGCAGGCCGGCCAGATAGTGCCGCATCAGGTCCGACATGCCGTGTTCGGCAGCGGCGTCATGAAAGAGCGGCTTGCCATCGAGGCTGGAGAGCGATTGATGCAGGTGGCACGAGCTGCCCGCCGCCTGGGTGTTCCATTTGGCCATGAAGCTGACCGCCCGGCCTTGGGACCAAGCGATCTCCTTGCAGGCGTTTTTGATGATGGCGTGCCGGTCGGCCATGGTCAGGGCCTCGGCGTAGCGCACGTTGATTTCCTCCTGGCCCGCTTCGGCCTCGCCCTTGGAGTTCTCCACCGGCACGTCGGCACCCTGCAGGCCGTTGCGGATGGCCCGCATCACCTCTTCCTCCTTGGTGGTCTGGAAGATGTGGTAGTCCTCGTTGTAGGCGCTGATCGGCACGAGGCCGCGATGGCCCTTGTCCTGGGCTTCGGCGTAGCTATCGCGAAAAAGAAAAAACTCGAGCTCCGACCCCATGTAGGCCTTGAGGTCCAGGGCTGCCAGCCGCGCCACCTGCTTCTTCAGAATGGCGCGCGGCGAATGGGGGATGTCTTCGTGGCTGTGATGATCGAGCACGTCGCAGAGCACCAGTGCCGTGCCCTCGAGCCAGGGAATGCGGCGCAGCGTGGCGAGGTCCGGCTTCATGACATAATCGCCATAGCCCGCCTCCCAACTCGCCGCCTTGTAGCCCTCGACGGGAACCATCTCCATGTCGGTGGCAAGCAAATAGTTGCAGCCGTGCGTTTCCCGCCAGGCGCTTTCGACGAAGAACTCGGCTTGAAAACGCTTCCCCATCAAGCGTCCCTGCATGTCGATCAGGGCCACGACGACGGTATCGATTTGGCCGCTGGCGACCGCCTGCTTCAATTCATCGAAAGACAGTTTTCCGGCCACTACGAGGCCGGCGGCGCTGGTGTCTGTGGCGGAATGGCGATTCCCAGGTGGGTCAGCACCTTGCGCAGGCGGTCGGGATAGTCGCTGATGATGCCGTCGACGCCAAGTTTGACGAAGCTTTCCATCTGCTTTTCGTCATTGACCGTCCAGACCAGCACCTTGAGACCGAGCGCATGGGCCTCGGCCAACTGCGCCGCGTCGAGCTCGCGCCAATAGGTCGACCAGGTACCGCATCCGGCGCGCTTGACAAATTGCGGCACGGAGCCGCCGACGTCGTCGACATCGAGACCGGCGGTCCAGGACGAGGGACCGGGACGGCCGCTTTGGACGTTGTCGATCCAGCGCTGCCGTGCCGTCAAACAGATGGTCGGAAGCTCGGGTGCCTGGCGCTGCACTTCAGCCAAGGTGCGCCAATCGAAGGACTGGATGGCGGCATGGGAAAGCATGCCGCCGCGGCGCAGCACCTCGATCACCTTGGCGACGTAGGTCTTAGGCGCCAGGGTCTCATCGGGCCGGTCGGGACGACCCTTGATCTCGATGTCCAGCCGCACCTCGCTGCGGCCAACGCGGCGCCACAGCGAAATCACCTCCTCCAGCGTCGGCATGGCCGTGCCGTCGACCGGGCTCTGCGAGGCAAAGCGCCGGGCATAGGGCCGGCGCCGCGGATTGATGCGGCCGACGTCGTAGCTCTTGATCTGATCGAGACTGAGCGTGATCAACGGCGGCCCGTCGGCCAGCAGCCAAAGCCCGCTCTTGTCCCGGGTGAGATCGGTATCGAGGCGCTGGTCGTGGCTGACCACGACGCGGCCGTCCTTGCTGACGCCGACATCGAGCTCCAGCACCGTCACCCCGAGCGAGAGCGCCCGGGCAAAGCCGGGCAGCGTGTTTTCCGGCAAAAGCCCCCGGGCGCCACGGTGCCCGATCAATTCGAACGCCGGACGAGCCACCGGCTGCTGGCTTACCGCTGGCTTTTCCGTCGCCGCCTGGCAGGCGCCGAGAAGGACCACGCCAGCGGCCAGGCGAGCGGCCCGCCTGATACAGGCGGCGTATTGCCGAGTAATGGGCTTGTTCATCATTTGCGTCTTGGTTGCCATTGCGTGTCAGGATCAATTCACACGATCCTAATCACACTGGGGCAATGTTGTCACATGCAGGGCTGTGCGGAAAACGATGCTGGACCCTGACTAGCGACCTCTTCCCTATCCCTCTGGAAGCTGAATGTCGTAGCGAGTGCTGCGCCCGCCGCCTTCCAGCTTCCTGATCGCGCCCATTTTCAAAAGCTCGGCCAAGTCACGGGTGGCGGTTGCTTTCGAGCAATCCGTCATCTTGGTGTATTTCTGCGCGCTCATCCCGCCTTTGAAACCATCGGGCCCTTCGCGGAACATCCGGCTCAAGACCTTCGATTGGCGGGCATTGAGCGTATCCGCGTGTGCATCCCAAAATCGTGCCTTGGATATCACATAGGCGATTTGCTCTTTGGCCTGTCTTTGTGAATCAAGAACAAGGCCCGTAAACCACACCAACCACTCGGTGATGTCCAAACCGCCGAGACTGGCTCGGGATAGGACATCATAATATTCCTGCTGCCGCTCCTGGATGGTGGTCGACAGGCTCATGAGCACCGGATGCCCCAATTCCTGAGACAGGGCAATTTCCGATATGGCGCGGCCGACGCGGCCATTGCCGTCGGAAAATGGGTGAATGCACTCGAAGTACAGATGCGCCACACCGGCCCGCGCCGCACCTTTCATGTTTTGGCTGCCGTTGAACCAGGCGATGAAGCGAATCATTTCCGCCGGCACCTGCGACGATGGCGGCGCCTCGAAATGGACCTTTTCCTTGCCATAGGCACCGGAGACGATCTGCATGGGCTCTGGGTGCGTTCGCCACTTGCCAACATCGATTTTTCCACGCTCGAAACGCCCCACGATGATCTTGTCCTGCCACTGGCAAAGGCGCTCGGCGGTCAAGGGTTCGGCAAAATGATCCCGCACCGAGATCATCAGCGCCGCGACACCATTGGCGTTGGGATCCCGAACGTTCTCCGGCGTGGCGCTCAGGCCAAGCTGGTTGCGGATGGATGAGCGAACATCCTCACGATCGAATTTCTCGCCCTCGATCTGCGATGTTTTGACGGCCTCCGAAACCATAAGATCGATCAAGGCATCGGATTTTTCGGCTTTCGAAAGATGCTTGACCTCGCCGACAAGGCTGCTGGCCTCGAGAGCATAGGTGTAAGCATACTGGTCAACGGCTTCCGTATCCCATGTGAACCGCGGCCAATCCGCTTTCTGCCATATATAGGTCACGTCTCAATTCCTGCATCTCGTGCCATATCTGCAAGAGCCGATCATACCACCTATTCGGCTCAAGAAAACGCTATTTTCTGAGCCGAAACCCCCCTTTTTCAGCTCATCGCATCGGCATCCGCGATTCCGGCCAATTGGCGAACGCTTCTAAGAAGATTGTCCGGCAAGGGGTCCTAAGGGGTGGTCCAGTGCCTGATCAAAATTCATAATTCAAGACGTGACGCCATCCCCTGCCAAAGAGGTGAATCACATGGCCAACGATCGGAACGTTCTTTTGACCGGCGCCGCTTCCGGTGTCGGCAAAGCTGTCGCTGAACGGCTTACGGCGCAAGGCTATGCCGTCGTGGCCCTGGACATCGAAGAGCCGAGCGGCGCCAATGCTGCCTATCATCGTTGCGACCTCGGCGACAAAGCCAGCATCGATGATGTGCTTGGCAAGCTCGATGGCACTTACGTCTCCCTGATGAACGTTGCCGGCGTGCCCGGCACCCGCGGGGCGGAGACCACCATTCGGGTCAACCTGTTGGGGCTGCGCCATTTCACCGAAGGTGTTTGGCAGCGCGTCACCGATGGCGGCACGGTCGTCAACGTCACCAGCATCGCCGGCAACAATTGGCGCAAACGGCGGGAGTATCTGAACGATCTCCTGGCGACCCCGGGCTTCGACGAGGGATTGCAGTGGTGGCGGACCCATGGCGAATCGATCGATACCGATGCCTATACCTTTTCGAAAGAGGCGGTGGTGCTCTACACCATGCAGCTGGCAGGCAGGGGATTGGCGCGCGGGAACCAAGTTTTCGACCGCCGGATCGAGTTTAGTGGCCCAACCTAAGCCGCCAAACCGGGATGAATGGTCACACTTTCAATCTGTCCTCTACCCTGCTA
>NZDS01000216.1 GCA_002690215.1 Rhodospirillaceae bacterium
CTTCGCTGTTGATGGGCTGCGGCCGAACCGGGCCTCAGAACGGATGGCAAACAGACTAACATAGGATATGGTACAAACCTTGGGGGCAGGTCACATGGAATATCTCACTGCCCGAATCCAAGATGCAGTCAACGGAAACGTTTCTCATTTGACCTGATCGCCTCAAAACCCGACCGAAAATCCTCCGTCGACGGGTATCGAGGCACCGGTAATAAAACGCGCCTCATCCGAGGCCAGGAAAACCGCGGCGTTGGCAATATCCTCCGGGGTGCCCACCCGGCCAAGCGGGGTTCGCGCCAAAAGACGTTCCTTGCGTTCGAGATCGCCTTCCATGGCCTTGCGAAACATTGGCGTGTCGATAAATCCCGGACATATGGAGTTCACTCGGATGCCATGTTCGCCCAATTCGGTAGCCATGGTGCGAGTCAAGCCGTTCAGGGCCGCCTTGGTGGCGGAATATGCAGTTACGCCGGTTAATCCGACCAGCGCGGCCATTGACGAAATCATCAAAATGACCCCGCCTTTCCGCTGCTTCATTGTCTGGGCACAGGCGCGGCTCAAGGCGTATACGCCGAGCAAATTGGTCTGGATTATGGCGTCGACTTCACTGTCGCTCATTTCCAGAAACGGCTTCTTCAAATTCACGCCCGCATTGTTGACCAGGCAGTGAATGGGGCCCACGTCCCTTTCGGTGGCGGTAACGAGCTCGCTGGCATCATCCCGCTGGGTGACATCGCTTATGTAGTAGGACACGCCGGCCCCAAGCTCCTTGCAGGCGTCGATGAGCAGCGCTTCCCTGCGGCCGGTGATGACCACGCGCGCGCCGCTTTCAGCAAATCCTCGCGCCGTAGCAAGTGTCTAACGTCAGCGCCTGCGCATTCCGACGATCGCGGCCACTGATTCCGACGCATCGCGGCCACCCATTCCGACGCATGGCGGCCACTTTGTGGCCGTGTCTTCGTGGGCGGTATGATCGCCGCCGCCGGGTCTGGTTGTTGATGTCATCTTCCTCTGTTTCGGTCAAGTCGGGGAGCCGGTATCTGGCCTTTTCTGATGCTTGCGCAGAGACTCGCCATTGAGCTCGAGGCGGTAGGCGTTGTGGACGATACGGTCGAGGATGGCGTCGGCGAAGGTTGGCTCGCCGATCACCTCGTGCCAGCTGCTGACGGGCAATTGGCTGGTGACTAGGGTGGCGGCGGTGCCGTGGCGGTCCTCGATGATCTCCAGCATGTCGCGGCGCTGATCGCCATTCATCCGCTCTGGTCCCCAATCGTCGAGGATCAGCAGGTCGGTCCTGGTGAGAGCGCGGAAGAGGCGTGGATAGCGGCCGTCCCCGCGCCCCATCTCGAGCTCGGCGAAGAGTCTGGGCAGCCGCTTGTAGAGGACCGAGCGATCCTGTCGGCAGGCCATCTGTCCGAGCGCGCAAGCCAGCCAACTTTTACCGATGCCGCAGGGTCCGACGATGATCAGATTGTGCTTTTCGGCGATCCAGTTGCCGGAGCTGAGCTGCTGGAAGAGGCTGCGATCGAGGCCTCGGGGGGAGCGGTAGTCGACATCCTCGATGGTGGCTTGGCTGTGCCGCAATCTGGCATTCCTGAGCCTGTATTGCAGACGTCGGCTCTGGCGTTCGCCGGCCTCGCGGTCGAGCAGGAGGGCGAGCCATTCGGGATGGCCGAGTTGCTCGGCCTGGGGATTGCCCTGGATCTCGGTGAAGGCCGCCGCCATGCCGGCGAGGCGGAGTTCGTGGAGTTGGTCGAGGGTCGGGTGATGCAGCATGTGATATGACCTCAGTTGAAGTATTTGGAGCCACGGATGTTGGGGTGCAGGATCGCCGGGCCGTCCGTGGCCCGTTGCGGGCGCCGGCGATCGAGGTTGTTTCTGAGGATGGAGGCGACGGCGGTATAGGAGCGGGCACCGATCTCGAGAGCGCGTTCGCAGGCCGCCTCGAGGCGCTCGCTGCCATGGCTCTTGGCGAGCCTGAGAATGCCGATGCAGGAGCGAAAGCCCTGTTCCGGGTGGCGGCGCTCGCGCATGATGATGTCGGTGAGGGCTTGCGCGTTGGTGCCGACGCTGGCGGCCTGGCGGCTGATCCGTTCCGGCGTCCAGGTGGCGTAACGGCGATGCGCGCTCGGCATGTGTTCGCTGAGCGTGGTGTGGCGGTGGTTGCTGCGGCCGCGCATATGACAGGCGATGCGCTTGCCGGCGGCGAAGATTTCGACGCTACGGTCGGTGAACCGGGCCCAGAGCTTGTGTCCGAGGTATCGGTGCGGCACCGAGTAGTAATGCTTCTTGATCTCGACGTGATAATCGAGGCCGATCCGGCATTCCTTCCATTCGGCGTAGACATAGGGTTGGGCGGGCAAGGCGGCAAGGGCAGGACGATCCAGCTGCTCGAACAGCTGTCTCCGGCTGGCGCCGAGATGACGCGTGACACGGCTGTTCAGCTGTTCCAGAAGTTCGCGGATGGCCTGGTTCAGCTCGGCCAGGGAGAAGAAGGTGCGGTTCCTGAGGCGGGCCAGGATCCAACGTTGCACCACCTGGACACCGACCTCGACCTTGGCCTTGTCGCGGGGCTTGCGGGGCCGTGCCGGGATCACGACGGTGGCGTAATGGGCCGCCATTTCGGCGTAGCTGCGGTTGATCCGGGGCTCATGGAAGCAGGCCTTGATGACGCCGGACTTGAGGTTGTCGGAGACGATCTGACGGTAGACGCCGCCAAAGAAGGCGAAGGCCCGGCAGTGAGCACCGATCCAGTCGGGCAGGGTCTGGCTCCAGGTGGCTTCGGCGTAGGTGTAGTTGGAGGCACCGAGGACGGCGACGAAGACCTGGGCTTGCAGGACCTCGCCGCTGGAGCCGTCGATCACCTCCACCGTGGCGCCGGTGTAATCGACGAACATCTTCTCGCCGGCAAAGTGCTTCTGGCGCATGGTCGGCGTCAGCCGCCCCTTCCAGGCGCGATAGAGATCGCAGAAACGGCTGTAGCCGTAGCCGCTGGGGTTGACCGCCCGGTATTCTTCCCAGAGCAGTGACAGGGTCACGTTGGGCTTGCGGAGTTCGAGATGCAGCAGCGCCCAGTCGGGCTCTGCGCGCTGGCCCTTCAGGACTTTGACTGGCGGCGGGAACAGCAATCGCTCCAGCGCCTCGTCGCTCAAATCATCCGGCAGCGGCCAGCTCAGACCGGCGGCATGCGCGCGGTCCAAATACGTGCCTGCCGCCGTACGTCCGATGTTCAGGCTGGCCGCGATCTGTCGTCGCGACAGACCGCTCGCCTCCAGCCGCAGCACGTCTCTTATCTTCCGCATGGGCAATCTCTTCGTCGCCATCACCGCACCTCCGAAAAGGGGCGACGATAGCCAGCGTTCAGATCACCCGGCGATGACGATCATCCTCTCAAAAGACTGGCCGCGATGCGTCGGATTCGGTGGCCGCGATGAATCGGAATCGGTGGCCGCGTTAAATCGGAATCGGTGGCCGCCATGCCTCGGAATGCGCACCGGGGCTCTCGGGCTCGACCATTGCGCGGCTCAAGGAGGTCTGGCAAGGCGAACTGGAGCATTGGCGCCGGCGCGATCTGTCGGCCACCATAAAGAGCGATGATGGCGCTGTGCGCGACGATATGCAGGCGAATAGCGATGGCAATGGCACAACGCATTGACAGGAACGGGTCCCATCGACGGCTTGACGCCAGCATTCGACTTTTCACCCACGCTGGGGCGTAGGGCTGGAATGGAAAAACACCTCACCTATCGCGGCCTTGTTGGCGAATTCTCGAGCATGGTGCAGTAGGATCGTGTGCGAATCGCCGAATGCCCTGCCAGCGCGTTAGGCGATGATCTTATGGGGTCTCGGCCGCTCTAGCTTGAATCTAGCCAACTCGATATGACCGAAGGTTGCGCTCTGTGTGGATTGGATGCACGATCAGTGGAGTGGCCAAGAACAGGTGAGTGGCGCCTGATGCTCGCCTGAGTGAAAGGGAGAAGCATGGCCGGGTCGGAGCGGGACAAGCGGCCGGTATCTTTGAGATTGAAGACCCAACTAGGCTATACTGGTTCGCCTGACGCACCCTTGGTGGTAACTTCAGGCGTATGAGGGCGGAATACAGCTATGCATATCATTATTGACCCTGAGGACTCTCCGAACATCGACGCAAATATGGGAGACATTGTGCGGCATATCGCTAGGGATATAGACACGGCGTTTGAAAAATGTCTGGACCGAGACCCGTCGCTACGAGGCGACTTGGCGCTCTTGGCATCTAGTGTCGTCCATTATTTTGCCGATAAATATGGTGATGACGGTATTCAAGCATTGTTGAGAACACGGACGATTTCCAGAGAGGTCGAAAAATTTTCCAGGGATGATTAGATCTGTTTTTCCTTCGTGCTATTCAGTACAAGGAAGCTACTAGCATCGGCGATGCTACATCATTATTTATTCACCAGATCGACGAGGCGGAGAGATTGAACGACTTGTGTGTATCGAAAAAGAGCCGAGCTGTAGGCGCGGTAATTGGTCTAGCGGTCGGCGACGCAGTCGGGACGACCGTCGAGTTCCGCCCGAGGGGTAGCTTCGCCCCTTTGACGGATATGGTGGGGGGAGGCCCATTTGGTTTAGAGCCGGGGCAATGGACGGACGATACGAGTATGGCCCTTTGCCTAGCAGAGTCGCTGCTCGCAAACCAAGGGCTCAACGAGCGAGATTTGATGGATCGGTTCGTGCGCTGGTGGCGCCAGGGCGAAAACTCTTCAACGGGCCGATGCTTCGACATTGGAAACGCCACTCGAGAGGCGCTTGCCCGCTATGAGCGCACCGGCGACCCACTCGCCGGCAATAGCGATCCACAAAGCGCCGGCAACGGCTCGCTCATGCGGCTTTCACCAGTCGCTGTCTTTTTCCACGCTCGGCCAGAAGCAGCAAAAGAGATCGCCCGGAGACATAGCGCAACCACCCACGCAGCGCCGACAGCGATCGATGCATGCGCCTATTTTGCAGAGTTGATAGTAGGGGCAATTCGTGGTGATTCGAAAGAAGAGGTGTTGGCATCTCGCGACACCTCTTCCGAACCAGAGATTGCTGCGATCGCTGCTGGTATGTGGCGTGCCAAGGATCGCGAGGAAATCCGATCATCTGGTTACGTAGTGCATACTCTAGAGGCGGCGATCTGGACGGTCGATCGAACCAGGAGCTTCGAGGAGGCGGTTCTGACCGCAGCCAACCTCGGTGACGATGCTGACACCGTTGCTGCCGTGACAGGCCAGCTCGCTGGAGCACTCTACGGGAGCGACGCCATTCCTGAAAAGTGGCGAACGCGGCTTGCGTGGTCAGATCGTATTGAGGCTCTCTCGGCCGAATTATTTGCGGCGGGAAGGGGATTGTGAGCGCAAGCCGCGCACTTCTTTTGAAGCTTGTGGAAAACAGAGTGCTGCGCCTCCACTGGTCGCCTCTCTTTGACGAACCTGCTCCGTTCGCTCCCGATTCGGTGGATTTTGATCGGGTTTGCGGCATGCTTCTTGGGCTCTGCATCGGTGATGCTCTGGGCAACACCTCAGAAGGGATGCTGCCGAAACACAGGTTCTTGGCCCATGGCGAGATTCGCGACTACCTCCCAAACCGTTACGCTGAAGGAAAACCTGTTGGGTTGCCCTCCGACGATACCCAGCTCGCTTTTTGGACGTTGGAGCATCTGACTGATCACACAGCATTGGAACCGGAGGCACTTGCACGCCTGTTTGCTTCGCGCCAGATTTTCGGTATCGGTGGGACGGTTAGGGAATTCGTGCGGCGTTCGCAAGCCGGCTTGCCATGGTTCGAGGCAACAGTCGAGTCGGCGGGCAACGGGGCGTTGATGCGCATCGCACCTGTGGTCGTGCCTCACCTGCGTCAGGCGGGCTCAGACTTCTGGGCAGATGCGGCGCTATGTGGTGCCCTCACCCACAACGACTTCGCATCGATCTCCGCGTGCGTCGCCTTCTCCGGCATCCTTGGCGAGCTGTTGGTTGCGCCCCAACCGCCATCACCCCAATGGTGGATAGAGGCATACGTTTCTCGAGCCCGATCGCTTGAGGGTGAAACCCGCTATAAACCGCGCGGCGGCGCTTTGGCCGGTCGTTACGACGGATCGTTGTGGAGGTTCATCGCCGAGCGCGTACCAGCGGCTCTGGCAATGGAAAGGGACGTGCTTGAGGCGTGCGACGAGTGGTACTCAGGCGCCTATTTGCTCGAAACGGTGCCATCGGTACTTTACGTTCTCTCGCGCCACGCCCACGATCCCGAGGAAGCGATAGTGCGGGCGGTCAACGATACCAAGGACAATGATACCATAGCGGCCATCGTGGGAGCCGCGGTCGGGGCCTTACACGGTGAAATGGCGTTGCCCAAACGGTGGCGCGAGGGCCTGCTCGGACGTACGAGCGCGAGCGACGACGGCAGGATCTTCCAGTTACTAGACGCAACGAAAAGTGTGTTTGCCTCAGGGCCAACCGCGATATGACCGAATATGGTCTGCGTTTCCGATAGAATGCCTGATCGGTAGGGTGGCCTGAATCCGGTGCCTCGCCACAAAGCCAAATCCAGCGACAAATGGCCCACAAACCTTTAGAAGGGTTTTGACCTGCGTCCTGAGATTCTCGCCCAGTCCGCTCATCTACGGCCTCGTTTTGCAGAAGCCGGGGCGGGAGGTGCTGCGCATTGATGCCGTTGTGTTGAGGCAAGATGTTGAAAGTGTCCGTCATCAAAACATTCGGGACTGTTGAGCCTATTTTTTACCGGAGGATCTGGCTCATCTTGGTTTGATGTTAAGCCGCTTGTCGTTGATGGTTCA
>NZDS01000217.1 GCA_002690215.1 Rhodospirillaceae bacterium
CACTTCCAGATATCTCGCCTTCGACATCGCTCCGTCCCTCCTTCGTGACCCTCACAGCGAATCACGAATGGTGGCCAGATTCAATTTCTTCACAGGCTCGAAAGCGGGGATCCAGGTGTGGTTGGGTTTTCCTGGTAGCGGCCGCAAAGCGAAAAAAGCACAAGCCTGGGTTCCCGCTTTCGCGGAAATGACACCAACAAAAAAGCGCCCGTGGCGCCTAGTCCACCGTTTCCCCGGGATAGGCGCCCCAAACATATGCCTGACGGATCCAACCTTTTCGGCCGGCGATGCGCAACTGGCACCACTGGCCATTGCAGCGCAGCAGCCGGCCCAACACACCGGCTTCGGCGCGCATCACGGGCGGCGCCTTGGCTTTGGGTTCGCGCCGCAGCGGTCTCGGCTTTTCACCCGTCACGATAGCCCAACGGTCGCCGCTGATCAGGCTCTTGTGGACCCAGCCCTCGGCCCCGTCGAGGTCGCGAATACGGCGCCAGAATTCGTATTCCGCGACGACCTCGACCGGCAGATCGTTCTGCACGAAAACCCAGGCGATGGGAAAGCGCACGCCCGGACCGGCGCGGACGTTGACCGGGTCGGCGCGCAACGAGACGAAGCGGGGTACTTTGAGCCCGCTTTCGCCGGCCGCCAGGGCGCCGGCCGGAAAGCAGGCAAGCGCCGTAAGCAGGGCACCGGCGAGGGCGCTGGCGAAGGCGCCAATTGGGCACCCGGGAATGGCCATCCGGAGCAGACGAAACATAACCCTTCTATGCCGCCCGTGCGGGCGAGGGTCAAGGCCGGGTCTCTTGGCGGCGGCGATTTGTCTCGCGTCACGGTATTTGCTAGACAGGGGTGATCCCAGGTGCCGGCGCTGGCCGCACCATCGACCAGCGCCACGGGGCGCCGCCCGGAGAGCCTGATGAGCAGCAACAAACCCCTGGCTATCGTTACGCGCAAGCTGCCCGACGTCATCGAAACCCGCATGATGGAGCTTTTCGACGTGCGGCTGAACGTCGAAGACATGCCCCTCAGCAGCGAACAGCTGGTCGAGGCGGTCAAAACCGCCGACGTGCTGGTACCCACCGTCACCGACCGCATCGACGCCCGGATCCTGTCGCAGAGCAACGCCAATCTCAGGCTGATCGCCAATTTCGGCAACGGCGTCGACCACATCGACCTGGCCTCGGCGCGCGAGCGCGGCATCACGGTGACCAACACGCCCGGCGTGCTGACCGAGGACACGGCCGACATGACCATGGCCCTGATCCTAGCCGTGGCGCGTCGCCTGGCCGAGGGTGAACGGCTGATGCGCTCGGGCGACTGGAAGGGCTGGTCGCCGACCTCGATGCTGGGCCATCGCATCGGCGGCAAGCGGCTGGGCATCATCGGCATGGGTCAGATAGGACAGGCCGTGGCACGCCGGGCCCGAGGCTTCGGTCTCTCCATCCACTACCACAACCGCAACAAGGTGCACCCCGAGATCGAGGCCGAGCTGGAGGCCACCTACTGGGAGAGCCTCGATCAGATGGTGGCACGCATGGACGTCATCTCGGTCAATTGCCCGCACACCCCGGCCACCTATCATCTGTTGTCGCCGCGCCGGCTCGACTTGGTGCAGCCGCACGCCTACCTGGTCAACACCTCGCGCGGCGAGGTCATCGACGAAAACGCGCTGACCCGGCTGCTGCGCGCCGGCCGCGTCGCCGGGGCCGGGCTCGACGTCTTCGAACACGAGCCGGCGGTGAACCCCAAGCTGATGGAACTCGACAACGTGGTGCTACTGCCCCACATGGCCTCGGCCACCCTGGAAAGCCGCATCGAGATGGGCGAGAAGGTGATCATCAACATCAAGACCTTCGCCGACGGCCACGTGCCGCCCGATCGCGTGCTGCCGGGTCAGTACATGTAAGCCCGCATTTCTCACCGGGTTACGGCCACCAGCGAAAACTTCTCGGACCCCTGGAGTTTATCCTCAGCCGTCGTCGCCGGTTCGGTGGTGATCGAGATCGCGGATGCTGGCCTGGGGGCCGCAGAGCTGGCAGTTGGGGTCGGGCCGCACGCGCACCTTGCGCCACGAGGTTCCCAGCGCCTCGTAGATCACCAGCCAGCCGGCCAGGCTTTCGCCAACGCCGAGGATCTCTTTGATCACTTCGGTGGCCTGCAAGGAGCCCATGGCGCCGGCCAGGGCGCCCAGCACGCCACCTTCGGCACAGCTTGGCACCAGGCCAGGCGGCGGTGCTTCGGGGTAGATGCAGCGGTAGCAAGGATTGTCGCCGCCGAGGTGCGAACGAAAGGTCGAAAGCTGGCCGTCGAAGCGCAGGATCGAGGCCGAAACCAAACTGCGGCCGGCCAGATGACAGGCATCGGCAAGCAGAAAGCGCGTAGCAAAATTGTCGCTGCCATCAGCCACCAGATCGTAGTCGGCGATCAGCGAAAGCGCGTTATGGGCCGCCAGCCGGGTGGTGTGGGTCTCGACGGTGACGTCGGGATTGAGGGCAGCCGCGGTTTGCTTGGCGCTTTCGGTCTTGGGCTCACCCAGACGATCGAGGGTGTGGGCGATCTGGCGCTGCAGGTTGGAAGCGCTGACGAGGTCGTCGTCGACAACGCCGATGCGGCCGACGCCGGCCGCCGCCAAATACATCAGCAGCGGCGAGCCCAAGCCGCCGGCACCGACCAGCAGCACGCTGGCACCCAGCAACTTGGCCTGGCCGATGCCACCCACCTCGCGCAACACGATGTGGCGGGCGTAGCGCTCGATCTGTTCCTCGGAAAATTCCATGGCGGCTCAGAGCTCGTCGAACAGCGGCGTGGTGATGTAGCGTTCGGCGAACGAAGGCAGAATGACGACCAGCATCTTGCCTGCCATTTCGGGCCGCGATCCCACCTCCAGCGCCGCCGCCAGCGCTGCGCCGGACGAGATGCCCACTGGCAGGCCCTCGAGCCGGGCCGCCTGGCGCGCCGTCTCGTAGGCCGTTTCGTTGGCGATGGTGACGATCTCGTCGATCAAATCGGTTTGCAAAACCTGCGGCACGAAACCGGCGCCGATACCCTGGATGGCGTGCGGCCCCGGCGGGCCCCCCGACAGTACCGGGCTGTCTTCGGGTTCGACGGCGATCATCAGCACGCCGGGCCGGCGTCCCTTGAGCACCTGCCCGACGCCGGTCAGAGTGCCGCCGGTGCCGATGCCGAGCACCACGGCATCGACTTGGCCGGCGCTGTCGCGCCAGATTTCCTCGGCCGTGGTGCGGCGGTGGATGTCGGGGTTGGCCGGATTCTCGAACTGCTGCGGCATGACCGCGTCGGGCAGCGTGGCGATCAGTTCGTCGGCCCGGGCGATAGCGCCGGGCATACCGCGATCGGCCGGCGTCAGCTCGATCTCGGCACCCAGGATCTGCAACATCTTGCGCCGTTCCTCGGACATGGTCTCGGGCATGGTCAGAATCAGGCGATAGCCCTTGGCGGCGCAAACGAAGGCCAGCGCGATGCCGGTGTTGCCCGAGGTCGGCTCGACCAGCACCGTCTCCGGGCCGATGCGGCCGGCGGCTTCGAGGGCTTCGATCATGGACACCCCGATGCGATCCTTGACCGAACCCAGCGGATTGAAGAATTCGAGCTTGGCCACGATGTCGGCGCCGCAGCCGGCCTCCCGGGCCAGGCGTTCGAGACGCACCAGCGGGGTCTTGCCGACAGTTTCGATGATGCTGGCGTGGATGCCGCCGCTACGCGGAGGGCTGCCGGAATTGGCCATGTCCGTGCCTCAAATAGTAAAATCGGCGCGCCGACGGGCGTCGCTTTCGATGCCCAATTGATGGGCCTGGCGGCAAAGATCCTCGATGGTGATGGTGTCGAGCCTGCTCATCAAGTCCTGGCGCAACTCCTGCCACACCGGCCGCACAACTTGTTCGGCCAACTGCGAGCCCTCGGCCGCCGTGATGGGATCGTCGGCCGCCTCGAGCTCGTAGACCACCCGGGCCACTTCGCCGACGGTGATGCGGCGCCGCTCGCGTGCCAGCCGGTACCCGCCCTTGGGACCACGCACGCCCTTGAGCACGCCGGCGTGGACCAGGCGCTGCATGACTTGTTCGAGATAGCGCTGCGGAATGTGCTGCCGCGCCGTGATGTCGCGCGACTGCACGGGGTGGGGACCGGCGTTATAGGCGATGTCGACCACCGCCTCGAGAGCATGCACCATGCGTTTGGAAAGCCGGATCATGGTCCTGCCCCGGTCGAGCCCCCCGTGGAGCCAAATCCGCCGGCGCCGCGGCGGCTGGCCGCCAGATCGTCCTGGGGACGCCAGGTTACCCGTGTCACCGGCGCCACCACGAGCTGGGCGATACGATCGCCGCGCGCCACGCTGAAAGCTTCGTCGCCCAAATTGGCCAGCACAACGCCGACCTCGCCGCGGTAGTCGGCATCGATGGTGCCGGGGCTGTTGAGCACCGTGATGCCGTGACGTAGCGCCAGACCTGAGCGCGGCCGCACCTGGGCCTCGAAGCCGGCCGGCAGGGCCAGCGCCAGGCCAGTGGGAACGAGCGCCCGCGCGCCCGGCTCCAGCACCAGCGGCTCGGCCACAGCCGCCCTCAGGTCGAGACCGGCGGCATGCTCGCTTTCGTAGGCCGGCAGGTCGAGATCGGCACCGTGCGGTAATCGCTGAATTTCGACCTCGAGCGGCATGGGCCTAGTCCCCACCCGCGAAATGATCTGCGATGCGCCGGCCCAGGCGCTCGGCGACGGCCTGTTTGCTCAGCCGGGGCCAGGCCTCGCTGGCCCCGCTCTCGATCAGGTGGACGGTGTTGTCGTCACCACCGAAGGTACCGCTTTCGGCCGAGACGTCGTTGGCGACCAGCCAGTCGCAGCCCTTGCGCCGGCATTTGGCGAGGGCATTTTCGACCACGTTTTCGGTCTCGGCGGCGAAGCCGACGACGAGTGCCGGGCGCTGCTCCGCGAGGCCGGACAGGGTGGCCAGGATGTCGGGATTCTCTACGAAATTGAGCTCGGGCGGCCCGCCGCCGTCCTTCTTCATCTTGCCGGCGGCCGGGGCATCTATGCGCCAGTCAGCCACGGCCGCGGCGCAGACCGCGATGTCGACCGGCAAGGCCGCCTGGCAGGCGGCCAGCATTTCGCGCGCCGTCTCGACACGCACCACTTCGACGCCGGCCGGGTCGGCCTCGTTGCTGGGTCCCGTGACCAGCTTCGTCGCCGCCCCCAGAGCCGCCAGGGCTCCGGCCACGGCGTGGCCCTGTTTGCCGGACGAATGGTTGGAGATATAGCGCACCGGGTCGATAGGCTCGCGCGTCGGGCCCGAGGTTATCAGCGCCCGCCGGCCATCCAGGGGGGCGCCCGCCGGGGCCAGCAGCTCTTCGATGCGGGCCAGGATGGTGGCCGGCTCGGCCATGCGGCCCGAGCCGATTTCGCCGCAGGCCAGGTCGCCGGCCTCGGGCCCCACGGTCAGAATGCCGTCTTCAAGAAGCTGTGCCACACTGCGCTGGGTGGCGGCGTGGGCCCACATCTGCAGGTTCATGGCCGGCGCCATCAGCACCGGCTTGTCGGTGGCCAGCAGCGCCGTCGTAGCCAGATCGTCGGCAATTCCCGCCGCTGCCTTGGCCATGATGTTGGCAGTGGCCGGCGCCACCACCACCAGGTCGGCCTCGCGCGAAAGGCGAATGTGGCCCATCTCGCTTTCATCGGTCAGCGAGAAAAGATCCTGATAGGCCTTCTCGCCCGACAGCGCCGCCACCGAGAGCGGCGTCACGAACTGCGCACCGGCAGCGGTGAGGATGGTGCGCACAGCGACGCCGCGATCGCCCAGGCGGCGGATCAGCTCAAGCGTCTTGTAGGCGGCAATGCCGCCGGAAATGATCAACAGGACACGTTTGCCATTCAGCACGGCGGATTTCCAATTCGTGAAATGGAATAATTAACGTCAATTGCCTGTGAAACTTTGCGGCAGCCTATCCCTCGCGGGAAATCAACGCAAGGCCGCTGTGCGGTTAGCCCAGGCTAGATCTTGGCGGCCAGCAGCAGTACCAATCCCACCGCCACGGCAAACAACAGCATCGGCCACAGGCCACGGCGGCGCGCCGCCTCGTGGGCTATGGCGCGTTCGCTGTCGGGGTGCAGCCTGACCCCTTGAGGTGTCAGGGCACCGACGGCCAGTTGGGCCTTTTCCATCAGTCCGGGGATCTGACGCATGGTGGCGGCGGCCTCGCCCATGGTGTCACGCACGGCCGCTTCGGGGCCCAGGTTCTCTTTGACCCAATCGGCCAGGAAGGGTTCGGCGATTTGCCAGAAGTTGGCCCCGGGGCCGAGATTGCGGCACACCCCTTCGGCCACCACCATGGTCTTTTGCAGCAGCAGCAACTGGGGCTGGGTCTGCATGGCGAAGGTTTCGGTGATACGAAAGAGCTGGGCCAGCAGACGGGCGATCGAGATCTCGTTGAGTGGCCGGCCCTGGATAGGCTCGCCGATGGAGCGGCAGGCCTGGGTGAATACGTCCAGCGATTTGTGCTGCGGCACGTAACCGGCTTCGAAATGGACCTCGGCGGCACGGCGATAGTTGCCTGTGAGGAAGGCCAGCAGCACCTCGGCAACATAGCGCCGGGTTTGGCGGTCGAGCCGGCCCATGATGCCGAAATCGACGGCGATGATGTTGCCTTCGGGATCGACGAAGAGGTTTCCCTGGTGCAGGTCGGCGTGGAAGAAGCCGTCACGAAAAGCTTGCTTGAGAAAGGCCAGCAGCACCTTGGCGGCCACCGCGTCGAGGTCATGGCCGGCGGCCTCCAGGGCTGCGTTGTCGTCGATGGGAATGCCCTCGATGCGCTCCAACGTCAGTACCCGGCGCTCGGTGCGTTGCCAGTCAACTTCGGGCACGCGGAAGCTCTCGTCGCCTTCGAAGTTCTCAGCCAGTTCCGAAGCCGCGGCAGCCTCGAGGCGCAAGTCCATCTCGATATCGACGGTCTCGTTGAAGGTGCGCACCACCTCGAGCGGTCGCAGGCGGCGAAAATCCGGCTGGAAGGTTTCGACCATCTCGGCCAGCCAGTAAAAGAGGTCGAGGTCGCGTTGGAAAGCCTGTTCGATGCCAGGCCGCAGCACCTTGACGGCAACTGCGGCACCGTCGGCGGTCTCGGCCATGTGAACCTGGGCGATCGAGGCGGCGGCCACTGGCTGGTCTTCGAAACGGGCGAACATCTCCTCCAACGGCCGCTCGAATTCCTGCTCGACGGTGCGCCGCGCTTCCCCGGCGGCAAAGGGCGGTAGCCGGTCGCGCAGCTCGCCCAGGTCGGCGGCGACGCCTTCGCCGGCAACGTCCGGCCGGGTCGACAGTGACTGGCCGAACTTGATGAAGCTGGGCCCCAACTCCTGCAGCGCCGCAGCCAGACGCTGGCCCGGCCTGAGCGCCTGGGCCTGGCGCCCCGGCGGCCCGGCCAGCAGTTTCACGCCGCGCACCAGTAGCGGCGGCAGGCCGGCGGCATCGAGCGGAAACAAGGCATCATGGCGCGCCAGGGTGCGGCCGATGCGGATGACGCGGCCGAGATTGCGCAGCGCTCGTATCACCTGAGGCCCCCCGGAACTCAGAGCCGCCAGGCCGAGTGCATGGCGGCGATGCCGCCCGAGAGATTGCGCACCCGCACGCGCTCCAGGCCGGCCTCAGTGATCATTGCGGCGAAGTCCTGCTGGTCGGGAAAGCGGCGGATGCTTTCTGCGAGATAGAGGTAGGCCTCGCGGTTGCCGGTCACGACATCGCCCAGCGCCGGCAGCACGCGCAGTGAATAGGCATCGTAAATGGGCGTCAGGCCGGGCAGCAACAAACGGCTGAATTCGAGGCAAAGAAAGCGCCCGCCCGGGCGCAGCACACGCCGCGCCTCGGCCAGGGCGGCGGCAATGTCGGTGACGTTACGGATACCGAAAGCGATGGTGTAGGCGTCGACGCTGGCGTCGTCGAGCGGCAGCGCCTCGGCATCGGCGCAAAGCCAATCGACGCCGTCGACGATGCCGCGGTCCAAGGCCCGGTCGCGGCCAGCCTCGAGCATGGTGTGGTTGATGTCGCAGATGCTGGCACGAAAGCCGGCTTTTCGGGCCGCCTGGCCACCGCCCAGGCGATCGAGCACGCGGTACGGGATGTCGCCGGTACCGCCGGCCACGTCGAGCAAGTGCATGCCCGGGCGCGGTTTCAGCCATTCCACCAGGGCCGCTTTCCAGAGCCGATGAACGCCGCCGCTCATGAGATCGTTCATCAGGTCGTAGCGCCCGGCGACGTCGTCGAATACCTCGCGCACCAGCGCCGCCTTCTGCCCCCGCGCCACTGTGCGGAAGCCGAAATGGGTGGTGTCATCGCGGCCTTTGTCCATGTCCGGACCATAGCGCAGGGCCGAGAGAGACGCTACCTTGGGGCCACTTGCCGAGCGAGAGCGTACAAGAGCCCAATGCCCGAACTGCCTGAAGTCGAAACCGTCTGCCGCGGCCTCCAGGGCCGCCTGGTGGGCCGCCGCATCAGCCGCGTCGAACAGCGCCGGGCAGGGCTGCGCCTGCCCTTTCCCGAGAACTTCCCGGCCCGCCTCGAAGGCCGCCGCATAGAGGCCATCCGGCGCCGCGCCAAATATCTGCTGTGGGAGTTGGGTGACAGCGTGCTGATCGTCCACCTGGGCATGTCGGGGCGGCTATTTTTCACCGAGGGCCATACCCCAGGCCGGCACGACCATTTTCTCCCAGGCCGGCACGACCATATCATCATCGAAACCGACGACGGCACCACCGTGGTCTTCAACGACGTGCGCCGCTTCGGCCTGATGACCCTGGCGGAACCGGACCAGGTCGAGAGCCACGCCCTGCTTGCCGGGCTGGGGCCCGAGCCGCTGGGCAACGCGTTCAACGCCGATGACTTCTCGGCCGTCCTACACGGCCGGCGCACACCGATCAAAGCGGCACTGCTGGATCAAAAAATCGTCGCCGGGGTGGGTAACATTTATGCCTGCGAAGCGCTCTTCCGGGCCGGCATCTCGCCCCGCCGCCTGGCCGCCTCGGTGGCAGGCAAGAGAGCCGAACGGCTCGTTCCGGCGGTGCAAGCGGTGCTCCGCGACGCCATCGCCGCCGGCGGCTCGAGTTTGCGAGACTATGTCCAGGCCTCAGGCGAGCTGGGCTATTTCCAGCACGACTTCGCGGTTTACGGCCGCGAGGGAGAGAAGTGCCCAGGCTGCGACTGCGACGCCACGGTGCGCCGCATCAACCAGGCCGGCCGTTCGACCTTCTTTTGTGCCAAGCGTCAGCGTTGAAGGTGATCCGGAAATTCCGGAAGCCGGGCACTGGACGACTGCGACCGGGGAGCGTTTACTAGGGACATGAAGGTGGCGCGGATTCTTGATCTGGCTTTGCTGCTGGCATTGTGGGCGGCGCCCGGGGTTGCCCAGGAGCGTTTTTTTTCCGGCCTCGAGGACTTGCCGCTGATGGCCGGCCTGAATGAGGTGGCAGATCTCGGTCTGATTTACGACAAGCCCGAGGGGCGCATCGTCGAGGCCTATGCCCGAGGCCCGGTGGCACCGGCGCGGGTGCTTGCGTTCTACAGCGAGACCCTGCCGCAACTTGGCTGGGCGGCCGAATCCGAAATCAGCTATCGCCGCGAGAGCGAAATCTTGACGATCCGATTTCCCCAGCCAGCAGGCGGCGACGGCTTGCTGGTGCGGTTTTCCATCGCGCCGCGCTAGCGCGGCGGACGGCAAATCCAGCCGTGCCCGAAACGCCGCAAACAAAAAACACGCGAACGCGTGCTTGACAACGGTGGCGTGATCGCGCACCACGCCCGGCGTCGCATCACTTATGGAGTCCGCTATGTCCTACGAATACATCCTCGTTGAGAGCCGCGGCCCGGTCGGGCTGATTACGCTGAACCGGCCCGAAGCCCTGAACGCGCTGTGCACGCCGCTGGTGCAGGAGATGGGCCAGGCGTTGAGCGCCTTCGAGGACGACGAGGCGATCGGCGCGGTGGTCATCACGGGCAGAGAAAAAGCCTTTGCCGCTGGCGCCGATATCAAGGAGATGCAGCCCAAGAACTATGCCGACGTCTACCTCGAGAACTTCATCACCAGGGACTGGGAGAGCGCGACGCAAAGCCGCAAGCCGTTGATCGCGGCGGTGGCCGGATTTGCGCTGGGCGGCGGCTGCGAGCTGGCCATGATGTGCGACATCGCCATCGCCGCCGACACGGCGCGCTTCGGCCAGCCCGAAATCAAGCTGGGCATCATCCCAGGTGCCGGCGGCACCCAGCGCCTGACCCGGGCGATCGGCAAGGCCAAGGCCATGGAGATGTGCCTCACCGGCCGCATGATGGACGCCGAGGAAGCCGAACGCTCCGGCTTGGTCTGCCGCGTCGTGCCGGCGGCCGAATTGCTCGACGAAGCCATCAAGCTGGCCAGCGAGATCGCCCAGCTCTCGCTTCCTGTGGTGATGATGGCCAAGGACGCCGTCAACCGGGCCTTTGAAACCACGCTGGCCGAGGGCATCAAGGCCGAGCGCCGCATCTTTCACGCCACCTTTGCGCTGGAGGACCAGAAAGAGGGCATGGCCGCCTTCATCGAAAAGCGCCCGCCTGACTTCAAAAACCGTTAGCGCAGCCAAGGGGCAGCTTTTGTGCAACGCACTCAAGCGTTGACGGCGGCGGCCGCCGGCAGTATAAGCCTGCGGTCTTTCGGCCTCTGTGGCCATTTCGCCAGCAAATCAACCGAGCCATGCCGCATCATAAATCCGCCAAGAAACGCATGCGCCGCGCCGAGCAGCGCACGGCCGTCAACCGCGCCCGCAAGAGCCGCATCCATACCTTCATCCGCAAGGTCGAGGAGGCCATCACGGCCGGCGACCAGGACGTGGCAAAGGCGGCACTCAAGGCAGCCCAGCCCGAAATCATGCGCGGCTCCAGCCGCGGCGTGCTGCGCCCCAATACGGCCTCGCGGCGAGTCTCGCGGCTGTCGGCACGGATCAAGGCGATGGCCGGCTGACGCTGGCGCCGGATCGCCGTCGCAGTGAGTTGTGAAGCCGCGCCTCGGGCGCGGTTTTTTTTGCGCGAACCTACCGGCCCAACATCTAGTGGCAGTCGAGGGCCGAGACGCTAGCCGGACCGTATTTTTTTTGTGTTCCCCTTTCGATCTTGTTGCGCCTGGGCACGCTGTCAATTACTCTCAGATACAACGCTGCGGTTCACCAAACCAAATGCAGATGAAGTAAAAGCCTGACTTCGGGGCGGGCTTTACGTGAGATAAACTTCGGTTGGATTCGCGTTGGGAAGCGTATCCAAGTAAAAGAAAAGTAAAAAAAATGTTTGGTGAGCGTGCGGAAGTCTGGAGCGGCAGGGGCAGCCGCCAATTGGTGCAAAAAGTCGATGGTCTGCGGGGGCGGGTCCACGTATGTCTGGCGGAACACTCAGCGACGCGACGACGGTCAGAACTTCATCATCGGAAGGCTATGCCGGTGACATCCCGGCAGCCGAAACATGGCAGCACCTGGCTGGGGATACCGAAGCGGTACTGGTCGACGTGCGCACCAATGCCGAATGGTCCTACGTTGGCGTGCCCGACCTCACGTCGCTCGACAAGCGACCGCTCAACGTCTCCTGGAAACTGTTTCCGGCCATGACCGAGAATGCCGACTTTCAGGGCCAGCTCGAGGCAGCGGGCCTGCAGCCCGGCCAGCGGCTGTTCTTCCTCTGCCGCTCCGGCGTGCGCTCGCGCGCCGCAGCGCGAGCCATGACCGAGGCTGGTTTGGGGCCCTGCTACAATATCTCAGACGGCTTCGAGGGTGACCGCAGCGAAGCCAAGCGACGCGGCGCCATGGGCGGCTGGCGCCACGCCGGGCTGCCCTGGGTACAGGAGTAGGGCGTGAACCGGTCAACCACCATCCCGGCAGAGATCGAGGCCCAGTGGGGCCGGGTGCGAGCGCGATTGCGCAGCGAGGTCGGCGACGCCGCCTTCAACAGTTGGCTGCGGCCGCTGACCCTGGCCTCGTCGAGTGACGATCAGGTTGTCATGACCGTACCGACGCGCTTCATGCGCGATTGGGTGGTCTCGAATTATGCCGACAAACTGCGCCTTCTGTGGAGCGACGAAAATACCGGGGTGGCTTCGGTGGAGATCTACGTGCGCCAGGCCGAGGTCGGCTTGGCGCATGACGAGCAGGCCCAGGACGGGGCCCTGGCAGACGGCCACGGCGTGGCCCAAAATCTGGGTGATCGCCGCGCCCTGGAGCTGGGGGCGCCGCTTGATCCCCGTTTCAATTTCCAGAACTTTATCGCCGGCAAGCCCAACGAATTGGCCTACGCCGCCGCGCGGCGCGTCGCCGAGGCGCCGGTGGTGCCCTTCAACCCGCTTTACCTCTATGGCGGTGTCGGCCTGGGCAAGACCCATCTAATGCACGCCATCGCCTGGCACATCCGCGAAGGTCAGCCTGAGCGCAAAGTGATTTATCTTTCGGCCGAGAAGTTCATGTACCAGTTCATCCGGGCACTCAGGTACAAGAACGTGATGGCCTTCAAGGACCAATTCCGCTCGGTCGACGTGCTGATGATCGACGACGTGCAGTTCATCGCCAACAAGAATTCGACCCAGGAGGAGTTCTTCCACACCTTCAACGCCCTGGTCGACCAGAACCGCCAAATCATCATCTCCGGCGACCGTTCACCCTCGGACCTGGACGGCATGGAAGAACGTATGCGTTCTCGGCTGGGCTGGGGCTTGGTGGCCGACATCCACGCCACTGACTACGAGCTGCGCATCGGCATCCTGCAGAGCAAGGCGGAACAGGCCGGTGCCAGCCAAATCCCCATGCGGGTACTGGAATTCCTGGCCCATCGCATCACTTCTAATGTGCGTGAGTTGGAGGGCGCGCTGAATCGCGTGCTGGCCTATTCCAATTTGGTCGGCCGGCCCATCACGCTGGAGACCACCCAGGAGGTGCTGCGCGACCTGTTGCGCGCCAACGACCGCCGCGTCACCATCGACGACATCCAGAAACGGGTGGCCGAGCACTTCAACATCCGCCTGGCCGACATGTACTCCGAGCGCCGGGCCCGGGCTGTGGCCCGCCCGCGCCAGGTCGCCATGTACCTGGCCAAACAGCTAACCACCCGCTCGCTGCCTGAGATCGGGCGCAAGTTCGGCGGTCGCGACCACACCACGGTGATGTACGCGGTCAAGAAAATCACCGAACTCAAGGAATCGGACGGCACCCTGGCCGAAGATATCGACCTTTTGCGACGTATGCTGGAAGCCTGAAACCGGCTCGTACGGCGGCGCTGCCGGGATCTCGATTTCAGCGAATATTCGTGTGGCGGGGATTGCCTTCTGCTATACTGCAAAACCGGTAATTGACCTCTTTTCCTGGAACTTCCCTGGGTTGCACTTGAGGCCATCTTCCGGGACCGCGCCGCGTTGGTCGGCGACCCGGGTATCCTGCACACGGGCACGTCGAGAGCGGTTGGGCTGACGGCCGTCGTCAGCGCCCGTAACGGCACGGTTATGTGCAAAAGCAGGTTTTTTTGCGTCCACATCGAAGGGCACAGGCAGGCATGAAACTGACAACCGAACGCGCTGATCTTCTGACCTCGCTGGGCCACGTTCAGAGTGTCGTCGAGCGGCGCAATACCATCCCCATTCTGTCCAACGTTCTGCTCGAGGCAGCCGAGGGGAAATTGAGCCTGACCGCCACCGACCTCGACCTGGCAATCGTCGACAAGGCGCCTGCCGAGGTGACCCAGGAAGGCGCCACCACGACCCCGGCTCACACGCTTTACGACATCGTGCGCAAGCTGCCGGACGGAGCGCAGGTCTCGTTGGGCCTGAGCGAGGGCGGCGGACGCCTCAACGTCACCGCGGGCCGCTCGGAATTCAACCTGCCCTGCCTGCCGCGCGAAGACTTTCCGGCCATGTCAGGCGGCGAGTTGCCGCATCGCTTCATGGTGGGCGGTGCCGAGCTGCGCCGCCTGATCGACAAGACCCGTTTTGCCGTCTCGACGGAAGAGACGCGCTACTACCTCAACGGCATCTATCTGCACGCTGCCGAGGCACAGGGCGTGGCCATGCTGCGCGCCGTGGCCACCGACGGCCACCGCCTGGCCCGAGTCGACACGCCGCTGCCGGAAGGCGCCGCCGGCATTCCAGGTGTTATCGCGCCGCGCAAAGCGGTGAGCGAATTGCGCAAGCTGATCGAGGAAACCGACGGCGCCATCGAGGTAGCGCTTTCCGACACCAAGATCCGCTTCGCTTTTGACGAGGCGGTGCTGACATCGAAACTCATCGACGGCACCTTTCCCGACTACCACCGGGTCATTCCCGAGGGCAACGACAAGCTAATGGAAGCCGATACCAAGGTTTTCGCCGAAGCCGTCGACCGGGTTTCGACGGTGTCGACGGAGAAATCCAGGGCCATCAAACTGGCCCTCGACCAGGGCCGGGCAGTGCTGGCCGCGAACAGCCCCGACAGCGCCAGCGCCTCCGAGGAGATCGCCGTTTCCTACGACCAGGAGGCCCTCGAAATAGGCTTCAATTCGCGCTACCTGCTCGACATCACGGCCCAGATCGAGGGCGACCAGGCACAGTTCGTATTGGCCGATGCGGTGTCACCGACGCTGGTCCGCGACGGCGCAGACGACGGCGCGCTCTACGTGCTGATGCCCATGCGGGTCTGAGGCCGGTGACGGCAGCAACAGCCAGGCCCGGGGCCCAGCCCAAAGGGATTTCAGGAATCATGGCGCCCGCAGCGCCAACACCGTCTCGGCTGGCAGCGCGGCGCTTGGTGCTGACCGATTTCCGCAACTACCAGAGCCTGCGCCTGCATGCGGCGGCCGATCTGATGGTGCTCAACGGCGCCAATGGCGCCGGCAAGACCAATCTTTTGGAAGCGCTGTCGCTGCTGGCACCAGGACGCGGCCTGCGCCGAGCCCGGCTGGCCGACATGCAACGCCACGGAGCGGCCACACCGTGGGCTGTGGCGGCCACCTTGGAGACACCGGCGGGAACGGTCGAGGTAGGCAGCGGGCTGGCCGCAATGCCGACGCCAACGCCACAGCCGGAACCGCAGCTGGGATCGGAATCGGAAACGCGGACACCCCGCGACCGCCGCCTGATTCGCATCGACGGCAAGACGGCAGCCAGCGCCGGCTCCCTGGCGGAAGCCGCCTCGCTGGTCTGGCTGACACCGCAGATGGACCGGCTTTTCATCGAGGGCGCGGCGCCGCGGCGGCGCTTCCTTGATCGCTTGGTCTACGGCCTCGATAGTCAACACGCGGGCCGCGTATCGGCCTTTGAGCGGGCGCTGAGGGAACGTTCACGGCTGCTACGTAGGGGAAATGGAGGCCAGACCAACAGCGCCTGGCTGACCGCTTTGGAAGAAACAATGGCCGATTTCGGCGTCGCCGTGGCGGTCGCTCGACGCGACGCGGTGGCCCGCCTCAACGGCGCCATGACCGCCGCGGGGCCGTTCCCCAGCGCCCGCCTCGAAATCAAGGGCAGCCTCGAGACCTGGCTCGAAGACCAGCCGGCGTTGGCCGTGGAAGAGCGCTTTCGCGGGCAACTCGAGTCCGGCCGGCGGCGTGACGGCGAAAGCGGCGGCGCCGCGATGGGGCCACACCGCAGCGATCTGCTGGTCAGCGACACCGAGCGCGAATTGGCGGCAGCCGATTGTTCCACCGGCGAGCAGAAGGCGCTGCTGATAGCTATCGTGCTGGCTGACGCCCGCTTGCAGGTGGCACGCCAGGGCCGGCCACCAATCATGCTGCTGGACGAGATCGCCGCCCACCTCGATGCCGAGCGCCGCGCTGCATTGTTCGACGAAATCCAGGCCCTGGGTGCCCAGGCCTGGCTCAGTGGCAGCGATGCCGGATTGTTTGCCGCGCTGGCCGGCCGAGCCCAGTTTTGCCAGGTCGAGGGGGGACAGCTGGTGTCCGCTCCGGCCTGTGGGGAGAATGCCTAATGGCCGTTAGCGGCGACGAACAGCCGATCACCAACGGTGCCACAGGGACCGACGAATACGGTGCCGATTCCATCAAAGTGCTGCGCGGACTCGATGCCGTGCGCAAACGTCCGGGCATGTACATCGGCGACACCGACGACGGCTCGGGCCTCCATCACATGGTTTACGAAGTCGTCGACAATGCCATCGACGAAGCCTTGGCCGGCCACTGCGACCGCATTGAAGTGACCCTCAATCCAGAAGGTTCGGTCACCGTCAACGACAACGGCCGCGGCATTCCCACCGACCTGCACGACGAAGAAGGCGTCTCGGCGGCCGAGGTCATCATGACGCAGCTGCATGCCGGCGGTAAGTTCGACCACAACTCCTACAAGGTCTCCGGCGGTCTGCACGGCGTGGGCGTCTCGGTGGTCAACGCCCTTTCGGGCACGCTCGATCTGCGCATCTGGCGTGACGGCAACGAACATTTCATGCGCTTCAAGGAAGGCGAGCCGGAGGCACCGCTGGAAATCGTCGGCCAGTCGGAGCGCACCGGCACAGAGATCGAGTTCCGGCCCTCGGACACGGTGTTTTCCGATATCGAGTTCGATTTCGTCACCCTGGAGCATCGGCTGCGCGAGCTGGCCTTCCTCAATTCGGGCATCACCATCGCGCTCAATGACGCCCGCGGCATAGAGCCGCAACACACCGAACTTCATTACCAAGGCGGCATCGAAGCCTTCGTCAAATACCTCGACCGCAACAAAACGGCGAGCCACGAGCCGCCCATCACCGTGACCGGCGAGCGCGACGAATTGGACATAGATGTGGCGCTGCAGTGGAACAACAGCTACCACGAAAACGTGCTCTGCTTTACCAACAACATCCCGCAACGCGACGGCGGCACCCACCTGGCGGGTTTGCGCGCGGCGCTGACCCGAACCATCAATGGCTACGCCAACAAGAGCGGCATCGCCAAGCGTGAAAAGGTCAACCTGACCGGCGACGACGCCCGCGAGGGCCTGACCTGCGTGCTCTCGGTCAAAGTGCCCGACCCCAAGTTCTCCTCCCAGACCAAGGACAAGCTGGTCTCCTCGGAGGTGCGGCCGGCGGTCGAGAGCTTCATCGCCGACAAGCTGGGCCAATGGTTCGAAGAGCATCCCGGCGAGGCCCGCACCATCATCAGCAAGGTCGTCGAAGCGGCGGCGGCGCGCGAGGCGGCGCGCAAGGCGCGCGAGCTGACGCGGCGCAAAGGAGCGCTCGACATCTCCAGCCTACCGGGCAAGCTGGCCGACTGCCAGGAGCGCGACCCGAGCAAGGCCGAGCTCTTTCTGGTCGAGGGAGATTCGGCCGGCGGATCGGCCAAGCAGGGCCGCGACCGCAGCACCCAGGCGGTACTGCCGCTGAGGGGCAAGATTCTCAACGTCGAGCGGGCTCGCTTCGACAAGATGCTCAGTTCCAACGAGATCGGCACCCTGATCACGGCGCTAGGCACTGGTATCGGCCACGAAGACTTCGACCTCGAGAAGATCCGCTACCATCGCATCATCATCATGACCGACGCTGACGTCGACGGCGCCCACATCCGCACGCTGCTGCTGACCTTCTTCTATCGTCAGATGCGCGAGATCGTCGAGGCTGGCTATCTCTACATCGCCCAGCCGCCGCTCTACAAGGTCTCGCAAGGCCGTTCCGAGCGCTACCTCAAGGACGAGCGTGAGCTCGAGGATTTTCTCATCGCGCTGGGCATCGACGAAGCCGTGCTGACGCTGCATACCGGCGAACAACGGGCCGGCGAGGATCTCACAGAGCTGGTGCAAAAGGCCCGCGCCAGCCGCAAGCTGCTGGAATCGGTGGCGCGCCGCTATTCCTGGTCGGTGGTCGAGCAGACCGCCATCGCCGGTGCCCTCAATCCACAGGCCCTGGCAGATGCCGAGCGGGCCGCCGCGGCTTGCGCCTACGTTGCCCGCCGGCTGGATCAGTTGGCACCCGAGACGGAGCGCGGCTGGCAGGGCGAGACCACGGACGACGGTGGGCTACGCTTCAGCCGAACGGTGCGCGGCGTACTAGAGAGCCACCTCATCGACGGCCCGCTGATTCGTTCGGCCGATGCGCGCAAGCTCGATGACCAGCTGGGCCGGCAGCAGGAAACCTACCTGGTGCGCGCCGTGCTGGCACGCAAGGGTGAGGAGCTCATCATCCGCTCGCCCACCCAGCTGCTGGACCAAGTGCTGGCGCTGGGCCGCAAAGGTCTCTCGATCCAGCGCTATAAGGGACTTGGCGAAATGAACCCCGAACAGCTTTGGGAAACCACGCTCGATCCCGAGGTGCGCACCATCCTGCAAGTTAAGGTGAGCCACGCCGACGAGGCCGACGATCTGTTTTCCACCCTGATGGGCGACCTGGTGGAGCCGCGCCGCGATTTCATCCAGGAAAACGCCCTGGCCGTGGCCAACCTCGACGTCTAGGGCACATCAAGCGCCACGGAAGTGCTCCGTCACCAGCCAACCGCCGATGGCGATGAAACCCAGGCCGGCGATCAGCTTCAACGGCAGGAAATCGAGAAAGCGCCCGGCCCCGGCCCCGACCGCTACGGCGAGGCCAGTGGAGCACACCAGCGCCGCTGCCGCTGCGACAAATACCAGCCCCGGATGGCGCTCGGATTCGGCGGCGAAGAGAAGCGTCGCCACCTGGGTCTTGTCGCCAAGTTCGGCCACGAACACGGCAGCAAAGATGGAAATCAGATCGGTCATGGGTGAATTTCGTTTTGGTTGTGGAATGAACACCTGTGAGACAGGTTGCCAGGGACGCCCATACTAGCGGAAGCAGGGGATGGCGAAAAAAACCACGGCCCCGGATCGACCCGGCCTGATCGGCAGGTTGGCCTATTGGCTGGTGGTAATGGGGATCTGGAGCGCCGTGGCCCTGATCGGCGTGGTGGCCTGGTATGCCTACGACCTGCCAGACGTCGACGCCCCTGGCGCACCCAAACCGCGACCGGCGGTGCTGCTCCACTATGCAGACGGTAGTCCGTTGGCCCGCTTCGGCGATCTATACGGCGCCGAGGTGGCACTGGACGAGCTGCCGCCGGTCATGTCCCAGGCCGTGCTGGCCATCGAGGACCGGCGTTTTCGCTGGCACTTCGGCATCGACCTGATCGGCCTGGTGCGGGCGGCCGTGGCCAACTTCAAGGCCGGCCGCATCGTCCAGGGCGGCAGCACCATCACCCAGCAACTGGCCAAGAACCTTTTTCTCAAACCCGAACGTACGATCAAACGCAAGGCCCAGGAGGTGCTGCTGGCGCTCTGGCTTGAGGCCCATTTCAGCAAGGATGAAATCCTTACGCTTTACCTTAATAGAGTTTACCTGGGTGCCGGCACTTACGGCGTCGAAGCGGCGGCACAGCGCTATTTCGGCATCTCGGCGCGCCGGCTGTCGCTGGGCCAGGCGGCGCTGCTGGCCGGTCTTCTGAAAGCGCCGACGCGCTATGCCCCGACCAGCAGCCCGAAGCGCGCCCGAGCCCGGGCCAAAGTGGTGCTGGCCAGCATGGTGCGCTCAGGCGCCATCACGAAAGCCCAGGCAACGAAGGCGGGACAACGCCTGGCCAACCTGCGGACGCGCCGGCAAAAGCCTGCGCGGGCTCGGGCCGGGCGCTATGCCGCCGACTGGATCGTCGAGCAGGTGCCGGGCTACAGCGGCCACGCCCGGCGCGACATCGTCGTCACCACTACCCTGGATGCGAAGCTCCAGGAGTTGGCCGAGCGCGTGATCGAAAGCCAATTGGCGGCCGACGGCAAACGTCTCGCGGCAAGCCAGGCGGCGCTGGTGGCCATGAGCCGCAACGGCGCCGTGCGCGCCCTGGTGGGCGGCCGAAACTACCGCCTGAGCCAATTCAACCGCGCCAGCCAGGCGCGCCGCCAGCCGGGTTCGACCTTCAAGTTATTCGTCTACCTGGCCGGACTCGAGGCCGGCCTCAGGCCCGAGACGCAAATGCGCGACGAGCCGCTGACGGTGGCCGGCTGGTCGCCCCGCAACTATTCGGGAAAATATGCCGGGCCGGTCAGCCTGACCCAGGCCTTCGCCCGCTCGATCAACACGGTAGCCGTGAAGGTGGCGGAGCGTGCCGGACGCTGGCGCGTCGTCGAGGCCGCGGCGCGGCTTGGCATCACCTCGCCGTTGCCGGCCCATCCCTCCACAGCCCTCGGAACCAACGGCGTCTCGCTGCTCGAAATGACCGCTGCCTACGCCACCGTGGCGGCCGGCGGCCAGGGCGTCTGGAGCCACGGCATCAGCGCCATCGCCGAAATTGGCGGCCGGAAAATTCATCGCCGCACCGGCTCCGGCCCGGGCCGCGTCATGGCACCCGGCGTGGCCGCCGACCTCGATGCCATGCTACGGGCGGCGGTGGAAATGGGTGGTGGCCGGGCCGCCCGGCTGGGCTTTGCCACGGCGGGCAAGACCGGCACCAGCCAAGGCCACAGGGACGCTTGGTTCATCGGTTATGCCGGCAATCTGGTGGCCGGAGTGTGGGTCGGTAACGATGATGAAAAGGAAATGAAGCGGGTCACCGGCAGTGGCCTGCCGGCACGTATCTGGCGCGCCTTCATGGCCCAGGCGGCGGTCGAGACGGTGGTCGAGAACAAAGCCAAGGCCGGCCACCGGCCGGGACCGCCGACAGCGGTGGCGCCGGAAGCGGCCGGCCGTTAAAGAGATTTCGCTGCCGCCACCATGTTGGTGAGCTTTTGCCAGACAAACGAGGCGTCCTCGTCACGGTAGGTGCCGAAGCCGCAATCGGGCGCTACGATCAGGCGTTCGGGAGGAATGTGGTCGAGGGCGGTTTTCAGGCGCTCGCGGATCTGCTCGACGGGCTCGACATTGGTGTCGAGGTTGGAAACCGCGCCGAACATCACGCTGGTGCTGGTCAGGTGTTCGAGAAACCCGAGGTCTTCGTGGTATTGCGAGGCATCCTCGAGCGAGAACACGTCGGCTGCGCAGTCTTCGATGGCCGCCGCCAGCCTGGCGTAGGGCCGGGCCGGGTTGCGGCCCTCCCAGTCGCCGTCGACCGGCGCGTAGCCACGGCAGATGTGGAGCACCCGCCGGACTTCCGCCGGTAACCCGGCAAAGCAGGCATCGACCGCTTCGAAGCCGTAGGCGAGCGCCATTTCAGGCTGGAAACCGAGCTGCGGCTCATCGAGCTGCAACCAGCGACAGCCAGCTTCCGCCAGCGCCTCGAGCTCGACTTTGAGAGCTGCGGCAAAGGCCCGGCAAAGGGTCCGTTTGTCGCCGTAGTGCTGGTCGACGACGTATTCGCTGAGGGTGGCCGGACCGACGGTGGCAATCTTGAGCGGGCGTTCAGTGAACGATTGGGCCTGGCGCCAGTCGTCGACCAGCAGGGGCGGGCCGGCGGAGATCGGCCCGGTTACCCGCACCTCGTCGCCGTGGCGCTCCACGCCGCCCATGTTGAGGCAGTTGTACTGCCAGTAGACGAGGCGCGAGAGTTCGCCGTCGACAGGCACGTCGAGGCCCAACTGCACCTGCTTGAGGATGCCCAGAAAGAGCTGCATGGCGATGACGTCGGCGAGCGGCCGGTGCTGTTGCAGGCGGCCGTATTCGCCGCCGTAGGCATCGTCGATGATGTAGCCGCCCGAACCGGTGGCGTAGGGCGTGTAGATACGCTTGGGCAGGGCACCGACCAGGGTGGTTAGCAGCGGCATGGCTGGGCCGAATCGCCGCCTTAGTCCAAGTCGGTCGCCAGGGCCTGGCGGATGCGTTCGGAGAGCCGCGTCATGTGGGCATAGTTGGGGTGCTCGATGCCCAGCATGACATCCACGGAAGCGTTTCCGAAATCCTTGGCCTGGGATTTGGTCAGGGGAAAGTGAAGGAAATGCACCGATGACGCTTTGCCGTCCTCGTCGGTGCGCTCGAGATCGGCCTCGGGAACGGCGCGCACGACGCTGGTGCCAATGCGCAGCGTTACCGTCTCTTCGATACCACCAAGGCCGGCCAGCTCGCGGTCCCGGCGGTCGGGCTCCTCGATTTCCAGCATCAGCGTGGCAACAAACTCACGGCCCTGCGGGATCAGCGGATTGTAGGCCGCCAGCTCACCCGCGATCTGTTCCTCGCCACCCTTTTCGATATGCAGCATCTCATGCACCTGATGCCACATGGTATCGTAGTTCTCGAAATAGAAGCTGGCGAAGGGGCCGACCTCGAGACGGCGGTCGGTCTTCACCGTCATCAGCGCCCGGCGCCGTTGGCGGCGCTCGGCGGCATAGGCCTCGGGCGCCATGATGTCGGCCCGGGTGAGACGGCGCTCAGTGGCACTCATGGCTGCGCCTTACCGTCGAGGCCCCAGGCCCGGGCCATCAACTCGATCGGATGGTAGGCCCGATCCGGCCCGTCTGCCTCCCCAGCCTCGAGACGTTCGATGCCCTGCATCACGTGAGCGCCGGCCAAGGGACATTCCGAGGCCAGCCAGCGCCGGCCCGCTTCGGCGGCCTGGCGAGCCACCGGCCGTCCGACCTTGAGGGCAACCTCGAAATTCTCTTTCATCATGCCCCACGAGCCACCGTGACCGGAGCAGCGTTCGATGACGCTGATCTCGGTGTCAGGCAACAGGCGCAGCATCTCGGCTGCCTTGGGGCCCATATTCTGAGCCCGGGCGTGACAGGCCAAGTGCACCGCAATTCCGCCGTCGAGGGGTCCGAGCCCGGATGCCAGGCCTTCGTTGGCAGCGATATCGACGAGATATTGGCAAATATCGAAGGTGGCCTGTGAAAGCCGCGCGATCTCGGTGTTATCGGGCAGCAGCATCGGCCACTCGAATTTCATCATGAGGGCACAGCTCGGTGTCAGCGCAACGATGTCACGTCCCTCGTCGAGCGCCGGCGCCAATGCCGCCGCCACACGGCGCGCCTTGGCCGCCACCGCCTCCAGGTCGCCGTGCTCGAACTGGGGCATGCCGCAACAGCCAGGATGTTCGACCCGAATGTCGACGCCGTTATGGGCCAACACCCGGCGCGCCACCAGACCCACGGGGGTATTGTTGTAGTTGACGAAGCAGGTGGCGTAGAGCACCGCCTTGCGGCCCGCGGCTGGCGCCTCGCTGTTGATCTCAAGCGGCTGGCGCTCGGCCTCAGCGACCAGCGTTCGGGCGCAAAACCGCGGCACTTCGGCTTCGCGATGGATGCCGACGACGCTTTCCATCAACGGACGGGTGAGGCCGTTTCCACAGCCCGAAGCCCAGTTGACCAGCGGCGCCAGGGATCCGGCCAGGCGGCCGTTGCGATCGGTTTGACCGAGCTGGCGCTGCCAAAAACCCACCTTGCCAGCAGCGAATTGGGCGGCCCGGGCGCGCAGCATGAGGTGGGGAAAATCGATGTCGAAGTCATGCGGCGGCACGTAGGGGCACTTGGTCATGAAGCAGAGATCGCAGAGCGTGCAGGCCGCCACGATGGGGGCATAATCGGCTGGCGAAACGGAATCGAGCTCACCCGTTTTGGATTCGTCGATCAGATCGAAAAGCCTGGGAAAGCTGTCGCAAAGATTGAAACAGCGCCGGCAGCCGTGACAGATGTCGAAGACCCGCGTGAGCTCGGCCTCGATATTGTCAGTCTCGAGAAATTCAGGCTCGCGCCAGGCCAGGGGGTGGCGAATGGGGGCCTCGGTGCTGCCTTCTTTCATGTTCACCAAAATGCTCGGAACGGCGTTGCGGGGCAAACAAAAAGGGGAGCGTTCCCGCTCCCCTCATTGCTGTTTACCGGCAGCAGCCGCAAACGTCGTCGCCGAGACGGTTCAGTCAAGCTCGTCAAGGGCACGCTGGAAACGACCGGCGTGCGATTTTTCCGCCTTGGCCAGAGTCTCGAACCAGTCGGCGATCTCGTCGAAGCCCTCGTCCCGCGCGGCCCGCGCCATACCCGGATACATATCGGTGTACTCGTGGGTTTCTCCGGCCACCGCAGCGGCCAGGTTGTCGCTGGTGGCGCCGATGGGCTTGCCGGTGGCCGGATCGCCGGTCTCTTCGAGATACTCCAGGTGGCCGTGGGCGTGGCCCGTTTCACCTTCGGCGGTGGAGCGGAACACCATGGCGACGTCGGGATAACCTTCGACATCGGCCTTCTGGGCGAAGTATAGATAGCGGCGGTTGGCCTGGGACTCGCCGGCGAAGGCATCTTTCAGGTTCTGTTCGGTCTTGCTTCCAGCTAGAGACGGCATCGGTTTCTCCCTCGTAGGCGTCAACAATGTTGGTGGTCGCGGCGGCGCCGAGGCCGACGGCACATCGGTCATCACAAGCGTCAGCGGTTCAACCTGGCCGCTACCTTACAAGACATGTGGATGGATATCGAGCAAAAGCTAGAATTATTCAAAAAAAGAATGCAAGTCTAAGCTCTTTAACCTCAAATCCCCATCAATTTCCAGTTTCGCGCAGCCTTACAACGACGTCGACGCTGTCGATCAGGGTTCCCGGCGGCGGTGGCGGCAGGTCGTTAACGGTATAGGAAAGGCCCGGAATATCTTCCAGCCGGCCACTTTTTTCGAAGAAGAAATGGTGGTGCGGCGTGGTGTTTGTATCGAAATACGAGCGTCCAGAATCGACCACCACCTCGCGCAGCAGACCGGCTTTGGTGAACTGATGTAGCGTGTTGTAAACCGTCGCCAAAGATACCCTGACATTCGAGGCAAGCGCCTCGCTGTGCAGGACCTCTGCCGTTATGTGCCGGTCTCCATTGTCGAAGAGCAGCCGGGAAAGTGCCAGCCGCTGGCGGGTAGGACGGAGGTTGGCGGCACGGAGCCGCGTTAGAGCCTCGAAATAGGGTCGTTGTTGTTCCACGATGGCCTCAACATTACTGCATGATGACGATGCGCACTGCCCCTTTCGCACCCGCTACGACTACATATAGTGCGGTCCACGAGGAAGCAAAGAGAAGCAAGGAGCTAAGCCGCAGCTCCACAATGTATTTTGAATTATTTCAAAATGCAGCGCAAGACATTGACTTTGGTTAATCGCCGGTCATCAACCGCTCGACAAGTTGGCGCGCCGTTGGGATGAATCCATTGGAGTAGAATGGATCGCTAGCGAAACGATAGGCGCCGTGCCCGGCAAACATAAGATTATGCTCGGTATTGTCGGTGTGAATCACGTCTTGCAGCGTTTTCTGAATGCAGAAGCTGCGAGGGTCTGACTTCTTGCCGGTTGTGCCTTCCTCGGTGGCGGCCCAGTTGGAGAACAGGCAATGGCTCAGGCAGCCCATGCAATCGACCTGATCCTTGCGAATTTCGGCGGCGCGCTCGGGGCTGACGAAGATCAAGGTCTGTGACGGGGTACGCAGTGCCATGCTGTTGCCGGCGGCGATCCACTCCTCCGCCCGCTTCCGGTCGTTGTCACTCAAGTAGACCAGGCGGTTGCGCGGGCCGATGCCAAGCTCGGCTGGATGATCGTCGGTCGCTTCGCTGGTGTAGGCGATCTGGCGAGCATTGCGCTGCTCGAGCTCACGCAAGAAATCGTTGTGCACGGCCGAGGACCAGAACCCGGTGGGACTGAAGCGATTGAGCAGGATATCGCCCTCGCCCAGCGTCAGCAGACGCCGTTTCCAGGCATCGGGAATGGGAATTTCCTCGGTCAGCAGGCCGCGGCTGCCGAACTGGAAGACGATGGGACCGAGCTCCGGATTATCGATCCAGTCTTCCCACTCGCGCAGGTACCAGACCCCGCCGGCCATGATGATCGGAGTCTGATCGAGCCCGTAGCTGCGCATTTCCTGGCGCAACGCCAGCACCCGGGGATAGGGTGCCTCGGGCTGCCGCGGATCCTCCGAGTTGGTCAGCCCGTTGTGGCCGCCGGCCAGCCAGGGATCCTCGTATACGACGCCGCCCATGAGCTCTGCGAACTTGGAATAGGACCGCTTCCAGAGCGCCCGGAAAGCCCGGGCCGAGGATACGATGGGATAATAGTAAACGCCGTAATTGGCGGCTATCTCGGCGATCTTGTAGGGCATGCCGGCGCCGCAGGTGACACCATGTATGAGGCCCTTGGCTCCCTCCAGGATACCCTCGACGACGCGCTGCGCGCCGCCCATCTCCCACAGGATGTTGACGTGGATTCGGCCCTCGCCGGCCGCCGTCTCATGACAGATTTGGGCCTGGGTGATGCCGCCGCGAATGGCGTAGGCGATCAGCTCCTCGTGACGTTCGCGGCGTGTCTTGGCGTGATAGATCTGCGGGATGACGTCGCCGTTTTCATCGTATGAATCGGCGTTGACGCCCGAGAACGTCCCTACCCCGCCGGCCGCCGCCCAGGCTCCCGAACATTCGCCATTGGTCACCGCCACGCCTTTGCCGCCCTCGACCAAGGGCAATACCTCACGTCCGGAGACAACCACGGGGTTCAATGCTTTCACACTCGTTGCTCTCCGTCGTCCGTGGGGCGGGCGTTCTCGGCAGGCAACCTACGACTTGCCTGCCGCCGCCTCACCGTCCTTCTTGTCGTCGCTGATTTCCTGGCCCGACTGCTGATCGACGGAGCGCATACTGAGCCGCACCTTGCCGCGATCGTCCATGGCCAACATCTTGACGTAGACCTCGTCTCCTTCGTTGACCACATCGGTCACCTTGCCGACGCGCCGCGGTGCCAGTTCGCTGATGTGCACCAAGCCATCGCGGTTGCCGATGAAATTCACGAAGGCGCCAAAATCGACCACTTTGACCACCTTGCCCGTATAGATCACCCCGACCTCGGGTTCGGCCACGATGTCCTTGATCCAAGCGATGGCGGCGTCGGCCACCTCGATGCTGGCGGCGGCAACACGGATGGTACCGTCGTCTTCGATGTCGATCTTGGCACCGGTCTCCTCGGTGATCTCGCGAATCACCTTGCCACCGGTGCCGATGACCTCGCGGATCTTGTCCTTGGGGATCTCGATGGTGGTGATGCGCGGCGCGTACTGGCCGACCTCATCGCGCGGCCGGGCCAGGGCGGCCGCCATCTCGCCCAAAATGTGCAGACGGCCTTCGCGGGCCTGGGCCAGCGCCAGCTTCATGATATCGCTGGTGATGCCGGCAACCTTGATGTCCATCTGCAACGAGGTAACACCTTCCTCGGTGCCGGCAACCTTGAAGTCCATGTCGCCGAGGTGGTCCTCGTCGCCCAGGATGTCGGAAAGCACCGCGTGGCTGTCGTCTTCGAGAATCAGGCCCATGGCGATGCCGGCCACCGGACGCTTTAGAGGCACGCCGGCGTCCATCAGCGAGAGTGAGGTGCCACAGACCGTGGCCATCGACGAGGAACCGTTGGATTCGGTGATCTCCGAAACCACCCGGATGGTGTAGGGGAAATCGTCCCAGTTCGGCATGAGCGGCCGCAAAGCCCGCCAAGCCAGCTTGCCGTGGCCGATTTCGCGCCGGCCGGGGCTGCGCAGGAACGAAGCTTCGCCGACCGAATAGGGCGGGAAGTTGTAGTGCAGCATGAAGCGCTCGCGATATTCCCCTTGCAGGGCGTCGATGATCTGCTCGTCGCGCCCGGTGCCCAACGTGGCCACCGCCAGGGCTTGAGTCTCACCGCGAGTGAAGAGAGCCGAGCCATGGGCCCGGGGCAGCAGATTGACGTCACACGAGATGGGCCGCACAGTCTTGGTGTCGCGACCGTCGATGCGCACGCCGGTGTCGATAATCTGGCGCCGCACGATGCTCTTTTCGAGATCCTTGAAGACGCCGGAAACAGCCTTTTTTTCCGCCTCGTCGCCATCCTCGAATGCCGCTGATACCTTGTCGCGGAGGGCATCGATCTTGCCCTGCCGGGTTTGTTTGACCACCTCGGCATAGGCGCCGCGCAGATCGGCCTCGGCCGCTTCCTTGACCTTGTCGGCAACGGCACTGTTGTCGACCGGTTCGGGCAACTCCCAGGGATCCTTGGCCGCCTTCTCAGCCAGTTCGATGATGGCCTCGATGACCGGGCGGAATTGCTCATGGCCGAAGTTGACAGCCCCCAGCATTTCCTCTTCGCTGAGCTCATGCGCTTCGGATTCGACCATCATGACGTGGTCGGCCGTGCCGGCGACGATCAAATCCAGGCGGCTGCCGTCCAGATCTTCGACCTTGGGATTGAGCACGTACTGGCCATCGATGAAACCGACCCGGGCGGCCGCAATCGGGCCTAAGAACGGTATCCCCGACAATGTCAGGGCAGCCGCTGAGCCGACCAGGGCGACGACGTCGGGATCGTTTTCGAGATCGTGGCTGAGAACGGTGCAGATAACCTGGGTTTCGTTGCGGAAGCCCTTGGCAAAAAGCGGCCGGATGGGCCGGTCTATGAGTCGCGAGGTCAGCGTCTCCTTCTCCGAGGGACGGCCTTCGCGCTTGAAAAAGCCACCGGGGATCTTGCCGGTGGCGAAAGTCTTTTCCTGGTAGTTGACGGTGAGGGGGAAGAAGTCGATACCGACCCTTGCCGATCTCTGGGCGACGGCGGTGCACAGCACCACGGTTTCGCCGTAGGTCACCAGCACGGCGCCATCGGCCTGGCGGGCCATCCGGCCGGTCTCCATGACCAGCTTGCGGCCTCCCCACATCAATTCTTTGCGGTGAATTTCAAACATCTTTCGTTTCCTTCCAACGGGGTGCGCGGCCCATGCGGCGCACCCATCTGGGCAACCGGCCTTCCGGTTGCCGCCTGTCATCCGCCGGCTCGACCGGCGGTTGGTGATTTTCCTTTGTCGCTCAGCTCAGCGACTTTTGGATCCAGCGCCGAAGACGGCGCAGGTCGGCATTCTACTTGCGTAGACCGAGTTCCTTGATCAACACCTCGTAGCGCTGCTGGTTCTTGCGTTTGAGATAGTCCAACAGGCTGCGCCGGCGGTTGACCATCCTGATCAGTCCGCGTCGGGAATGCAGATCCTTATGGTGTGATTTGAAGTGCTCCGTCAGATTGACGATGCGTTCGGTAAGAACGGCGACTTGGACCTCGGGAGATCCGGTGTCGCCGGACACGGTCGCGAATTTACCCACAAGCTCTTGCTTGCGTTCGGCTGTTATCGACATCGTCATCTCCTGGCGTTAGCAATTAAAAACCCGCAGTGGCCGCACCTCGCCGTCATTGGCTTCAGCGAGAGCAACCAGGCGTCCGTCCGTCATTGTGCGGCAGATGCCATCTGCGATATTCAGCACGCGAATCGCCTGGCCATGCTGCAGGCGTTCGGCTTGGGGACCGGTCAGGGCCAGCGCCGGGATGTCGGCCAGCGCGGTCTCGACCGGCAAGATCGCTGAATCGAGCGCCGAACTATGCCGTAACTCATTCAGTTTATCCAGTGAAATCGCCTGCCCTTCCGAGAAATCGCCGACCCGGGCGCGACGCATTTCGACAACATGGCCAAAGCTGCCCAAAAGCCGGCCCAGGTCGCGGGCCAGCGCCCGAACGTAAGTGCCTTTGCCGCAGACCAGCTCAAAGCAAGCGTGGTCGGGATCCGGGCTGGCCAGCAACTTCAAACTGTCCACGCGCACCTGGCGCGGCGCCAGTTTCACTGCCTGGCCGGCCCGGGCCAGATCGTAGGCGCGGCGACCGCCAACCTTGAGCGCCGAATAGGCCGGCGGCAACTGCTCTATGGTGCCGATGAAGGAGGGCAACGCCGCTGTCACGGCCGCCGCCGAGGGGCGAACATCGCTCCGCTCCGTCACCGCGCCTTCGCTGTCGTCGGTGTCGCGGGCCTCGCCCCAGGCCACCGTGAAGCTGTAGGCCTTGGTACCGTCCATGACGTAGGACACCGTCTTCGTGGCCTCGCCCAGAGCCACCGGCAATACCCCGGTGGCCAGCGGGTCGAGGGTGCCGCCGTGCCCCACCTTGGCGGCACCGCTGATACGCCGTACTGCCGCCACCACAGCGGCCGAGGTCAAGCCCTGAGGCTTGTCGATGACCAGCCAACCGTGGATCGGTCGGCCTTTGCGCCGGCGCGCCATAGGCGGTTACCGCTCAGCTTTCGCCGTTGCCGCTGGAGCCCGGCCCGCCAGGTTCTGCGAGGTCGTCGCTCGCCTCGGATTTGAGCAGCAGATTGTCGAGACGGGCCACGGCATCGAACGAGCGATCGATCTCGAACACCAGCCGTGGCGTGAATTTGAGGTGCACTTGCTTTGCCAGTTGCGCCCGCAGGTAACCGGCCGAGCGATCCAGACCGCGCCGTAGCAGCTCTTCTTCGCCGCCGCCCAGCGCCAGCACATAGGCTGTAGCCTGGCGCAGGTCGGGACTGGCCCGCACCTCGGTTACGGTGATTGTCAGATCGGCCAGATCGGGATCGCGCAAATCATGCCGCGCGAACAATTCGGAAAGGGCGTGGCGCAATTCCTCGCCGACCCGAAGCTGGCGCTGACTGGGCGCCCTGCCATGTCGTGCCATAAGTGTCTCTGCCGCTCTAGAGCGTGCGGGCGACTTCCTCGAGTTCGTAGGCTTCGACCACGTCGCCGGCCTGGACGTCTTGATAGTTCTCGAACTGTACGCCGCATTCCATCCCGGCCCGGACCTCGGCGACGTCGTCCTTGAAGCGCTTCAGCGTCGACAGGCTGCCTTCGTGGATAACCACGTTGTCGCGCAGCAGGCGCACGCCAGCCCCCTTCTTGACCGATCCTTCGGTTACCAAACAACCGGCGACACGGCCGACCTTGGTAATACCGAAGGTCTGGAGCACCTCGGCGTTGCCCAGGAAATTTTCCTTGATGGCAGGTGCCAGCATACCCGAAAGCACGGCTTTGACGTCGTTGGTAACGTCGTAGATGACCGAGTAATAGCGAATTTCCACACCCTTGCGGCGAGCCAGTTCGCGGGCTTGGGCGTTGGCCCGTACGTTGAAGCCGATAACCAGGGCCTGCGAGGCCTGGGCCAAGGTCACGTCGGATTCGTTGATGCCGCCGACACCGCCGTGCAGGATGCGCGCCTTGACTTCGTCGGTCGACATCTTTTCGAGACCGCCGACGATGGCCTCCAGCGAGCCCTGGACGTCGGCTTTGATGACGACCGGAAACTCCTTGGTCTCGCCGCTCGAAATGCGGTCGAACATTTCCTCCAGGGTCCCGCGCTCGGGCTTGGCCACCTTCATCGCCCGCGCCCGCCGCTGACGGAATTCTGCCACTTCGCGGGCTCTCCCCTCGCTGTCGACGACGGAAAACTCGTCGCCCGCCTCAGGCGCGCCGGTCAGGCCCAGCACCTCGACCGGTACCGAGGGTCCGGCCGACTCGATGTTTTGGCCATGGTCGTCGACCAGTGCCCGCACCCGGCCCCACTCACCACCAGCCACGAAGACGTCTCCCACAGCCAAGGTGCCGCGCTGCACCAGGATGGTTGCAACCGGGCCGCGGCCGCGATCGATTTTGGCCTCAATGATCACACCCTCGGCAGCACGGTCCGGGTTGGCCTTGAGCTCAAGTACTTCGGACTGCAGCAGAATGGCTTCCTCGAGTTTGTCGAGGTTGGTGCGCTCTTTGGCCGAAAGCTCGATGCACAGGATGTCGCCGCCCAATTCCTCGACCACCAATTCGTGATTCAGGAGTTCTTGGCGCACCCGTCCAGGGTCGGCCTCGGGCTTGTCCATCTTGTTGATGGCAACGATTATCGGCGAGCCCGCTTCCTTGGCGTGATTAATGGCCTCGACGGTCTGGGGCATGATGCCGTCGTCGGCCGCCACCACCAGAACCACGGTGTCGGTGACCGTGGCACCTCTGGCCCGCATAGCACTGAAAGCCTCGTGACCAGGGGTATCGAGGAAAGTGATCTTGTCGCCACCGCTGAGCTCAACCTGATAGGCACCGATGTGCTGGGTGATGCCGCCGGCTTCGCCACCGGCCACGTCAGTCTCACGCAGCGCATCCAGCAGCGAGGTCTTGCCGTGGTCGACGTGGCCCATGACCGTCACCACGGGGGCCCGTGACTGCAAAACCGCGCCTTCGTCATCATCGGCCTTGAGGCCGAACTCGATGTCGGATTCGCTAACCCGGCGCACCCGGTGACCGAACTCGGTGGTCACCAACTCGGCGGTGTCACCGTCAATGGTCTGGTTGACGTTGGCCATGACGCCAAGCTTCATCAGTGTCCTGATGACATCGACCCCGCGTTCGGCCATGCGGTTGGCCAACACCTGAACGACGATGGTTTCGGGGATGATGACATCGCGAATGATCTTCTGGGTCTCCAGGCCACCGCCGCCGCGGGCCGCCCTTCTTTCGCGTTCGCGGGCGCGGCGCACCGAAGCCAGGCTGCGCATGCGCTCGTCGCGATCGGAAAGTGCGTCGCTGACTGTCATCTTGCCGCCGCGGCGGCGTTGCGGGCCGCGCCGGCCCGGCTGGCGCTTGGTATCCGGCCGCGGGCGCCGCAGCCCGTCGCTTTCGCTCTCGCGCGCCTCCACCGCAACCGTTTTGCCGGGCTCGGTGCTGGCCGCCTCGGGATCCGGCGCATCCAGTTTCTGGCGCGCGGTCTCCTCGGCCTTGCGCCGGGCGTCGGCCTCGAGGCGCTTGCGCTCCTCCTCCTCGGCGGCGCGCTGATCCGCTGCCTCGTGCTCCTGGGCTCGGCGGACGTCTTCCTCGGCCTGTACGCGAGCCTCGTCTTCGGCCCGCGCCCGGGCCGCATCGTCGGCCTTCTTGGCTCCTTCGAGGGCCCTCGCCCGGGCTGCCTTTTCGTCCTCGGTGAGCGACTTCAGCACCACCCGGCCGCGGGCCGAGGCGGCGTCGTCGAGAATCTCCTCGCGTACTTCCTCGACCACCTTCACCGGTGCCGGCTTGACCTCGACCGGCGGCGCTTCCACCACGGCCGGGGGAGCGGCCGGACCCTCACGTCCTGTGCTGCGCTTTTTTCGTACCTCGACGGCCACGGCCTTGGTGCGGCCGCGCGAGAAGCTCTGCCTAACCTGCCCGTACTCGACCTTCTTCTTGAGTTCGAGGCGGCTGGGCCGGGCAAGGCTCAGCGACTTCCTCTCATCGGTCTGTTCGGGCTCTTTCGACTCACTCATCATCACTGCCTGCGTTGCGGTGGCAAAGGCCTTAGCGACCTATTGCGCCCCCGATTGTGTCCCGAAGTCATTACACATGCGCCCATCCCACAAACGGAAACCGGCCAGCCGATCAACGTCGAGCGCCAAGCGATCAGCCAGTCCCCCCGGTAACAGCGCAGCATGTACCACATTTTCCCTGCCCAATGCCAAACTCAATTCGGACCGCGAAAAGAGCGCCACTTCCGGGCAGCCCCCGATCATGGCCCTAGCCAGGGCCGTCAGTTTGCGCCGACCGTCGGCGGCAGCGTCGGCAGCGGCCAGCAAAATGGCCACCTCCGAGGTCTGCAAAGCCACCCTGACGCGCTCGAAGCCAGTGACCGCCTGGCCCGCCCGGCGGGCCAATCCGAGACCTTCCAGGCAACGCCCGGCGAGCAGCCCTTCGACGCGGTCGGCAAGGTCGGGCTCAACCTGCACCTGGCGCTTTGCTGCTCGGGCAAAGCTTTGCTTGCTCAACGCCAGCTCGACCGCTTCCCGGCGGGCCTCCAACCACATACCGCGACCCGGCAGACGGCCCCCGACATCGGCCAGCACGGCGCCGTCGGGGGACAGCACAAAACGTACCAGCTGAGCCGGATCGAACCGCCGGCCGCTAGCGATGCAGCGCCGTTGCCGCGACCCGGACGCCGCCGTCGTCGTAGCGTTGCGGATTCTTGTTGCTGGCGCTGTCATGGCTGGTTCGCATCCTCGCACGCCTGAGCTAGGCGCCGACGTCGCTGTCAGCATCCCCTGGGCCCTCTGATGGCGCCGACTCGCCCTCTGCCGGCTCCGCCGCTTCGTCGGCAGGCGGCAATTCCTCGTCATCGAACCAATGCGCCCGGGCCGCCATGATGATGGCATCGGCCTCGGCCGGCTCTAGCGAGCTGTTGTTGCCGAGCAAATCCAGCAATTCATCGCTGGCCAGATCACCAACATCGTCGAGGCTTTTGATGCCATTCTCACCAAAGGCCACCGCCATGCGCAGCGTCACATCCTGGAGATCCACCACTTCATCGGTCACACCAAGCTCAATGCGGCGCTCGTTCAATTGGGCGGCTTCGACGGCCAGATATTTTTCCGCCCGCTCGTGCAGTTCCTCGGCCAGGTCAGCATCGAAACCCTCGATCTCCGCCAATTCCGCGATCTCGACGTAGGCCACTTCCTCGACCGAGGAAAAGCCCTCGATGACCAGCAACTGGGCGATCACCTCGTCGACATCCAGGGCGGCGATGAACATTTCGCTCTGGCGCCGGAATTCCTCCTGACGGCGCTCGGATTCCTCGGCCTCGGTCATGATGTCGATGTCCCAGCCGGTGAGCTGCGAGGCCAGGCGTACGTTCTGACCGCGCCGGCCAATGGCCAGGCTGAGCTGTTCGTCGGGCACCACCACCTCGATGCGGCGGCTCTCCTCGTCGAGCACCACCTTGCTGACCTCGGCCGGAGCCAGGGCGTTGACGATGAAGGTGGCGGGATCGGGCGACCAGGGAATGATGTCGATCTTTTCGCCCTGCAACTCGTTGACCACGGCCTGGACGCGGCTGCCGCGCATGCCAACGCAGGCGCCCACCGGGTCGATGCTGGCATCGTTGGACATGACGCCGATCTTGGCCCGGCTACCGGGGTCGCGTGCCACTGCCTTGATCTCGATGATGCTGTCGTAGATCTCCGGCACTTCCTGGGCAAACAGCTTGGCCATCAACTGAGGATGGGTGCGCGAGAGGAAGATCTGCGGCCCCCGGGGCTCGCGGCGCACGTCGTAGATATAGGCGCGGATGCGGTCGCCCTGATGAAAGGTCTCGCGGGGCAGCAGTTCGTCACGACGCACCACGGCCTCGGCGCGGCCCAGATCGACGGTGACGTTGCCGTATTCGACCCGCTTGACCAGACCGTTGACGATCTCGCCGATGCGGTCCTTGTATTCCTCGTACTGGCGTTCTCGCTCGGCCTCGCGCACCTTTTGGACGATCACCTGCTTGGCCGTCTGGGCGGCGATGCGGCCGAAGTCGATGGGCGGCAGCGGCTCGGCGATGTAATCGCCGATCTGGGCGTCGGGGTTGTGCTCGCGAGCCCGGATCAGGGAAATCTGGGTGTAGTCGTTGTCCACCTCGTCGGCCACCTCGAGCGCCCGGAAGATACGGATTTCACCGGTCTTGGCGTCGATTTCCGCGCGGATCTCGTTTTCGTGGCCGTATTTGGAGCGGGCGGCCTTCTCGATCGCCTCCTCCATGGCCTGTATCACCGTCTGGGGTTCGATGCTCTTTTCCCGCGCCACAGTGTCGGCGATCTGCAAAAGCTCGACGCGGTTCCAGCTTGTAACTGTCGATTCCATGCTCTCTCTCCGGCCGTTTTCGTCTTGTGAACGGCCTATTAGTGGCGCTGCTGCGACCGCAACGCTGCGCTAATGACGTCGTCGCCCGGCGTCAGTTTGGCATTGACGATATCTACATAGGGAAGCTCGAAAATCCGCTCCTCACCGTCATCCGGCACGCGGATGCGCACAGTGCCGGCCTCGGCCCCCAGCAAACGGCCGCGAAAGCGCTTGCGGCCTTCACGCAAACCGCCAAGCTCGAGTTTGGCCTCGTGGCCGGCAAATCGCTCGAAATCCTCGAATTTGACCAGCGGCCGGTCGAGGCCCGGCGAACTCACTTCGAGCACGTAAGCGCCGGCGATGGGATCCTCGACATCCAAGAGCGCCGAGATCGCGCGGCTGATTTCGGCGCAATCGTCCACCGTCATCTGCCGCTCGACTAGGGGTTCGGCCATGATCTGCAACGTGCCTCCGTCGCTCCCCATCATGCGCACGCGCACGACGGCATAACCCATCGCTTCCAGCGACGGTGCGATCAGTCTCTCGATGCGGGCCGTTTGTTCCATCACATCCTCGGTCACGAACGGGCAAAGGTGCTGCCAAACCACTGCACTAGCGCCGCCACCGGCGGGCGGCATAAAAAAAGTGGGCCTCTGGCCCACCGGCGTCAGTGCTTGTTATTGTTTAGGCCAAAACCGTTACCGTCGGAGATATTAGCCTAATGCTGCGGCGCTTCAAGAAGAAACTTACGTCCGCCGGCATCTGAGAAAACGGAAATAAAGCGGCTGGCGCCCGGCCGCCAGGGCCTTGGCCTCATAGCGGGTGCCGGGCCAGTCGTCCGGCCGCCGGAACCAGTCATCGACGCTACGGGCCGGCCAGGCGAAAGCGTCGTGGCGCAGCACCCGAGCCAGCGTCCAGCGAGCATACTCGCCATGATCGCTGGCAAAGCGAAAATCGCCGCCCGACACCAGCACCCGGGCCAGGGCATCGAGGTTTTCGCGGCAGATGAAACGGCGCTTGTGGTGGCGCTTCTTGGGCCAGGGATCGGCAAAGAGGTAGATCACCCGGCTCAGGCAGGCCTCGGGCAGAACCGCCAGCAGCGGCCGGGCGTCGCCATGGATCAGGCGGATGTTGTCGAGCCCACGCTCTTGTACTTGGCGCAGCAGACTGGCAACGCCGTTTAGGTAGGGCTCACAGCCGATGAAGCGAACCTCGGGATGGCGCTCGGCCAGGACAACGAGATGCTCACCGGCGCCAAAGCCGATTTCCAACCAGATTTCACGAGCGCCGTCCTTGAGGCGCTCGGTGTCGAGCTGCCCGACGCTCGGCAATTCCAGTGTCAGGCGTGGCAACAGTCTGTCAACCAGCGCTTGGCGCGCCGGTCGCAGGCTGTGGCCACGACGCCGGCCGTATGTGCGGTTGTCGGAATGTGGGCCGGGCATGACCCGGTGAAAAGTGCGGGCTAACCCAGTGCGGACCTGAGATCGTCGATCAGATCCAGGCGCTCCCAGGAAAACCCACCGTCGGGGTCGGGCGCCCGGCCGAAATGCCCGTAGGCAGCCGTGCGGGCGTAGATCGGCCGGCTCAGCTTGAGGTGCTCACGTATGCCACGGGGGCTCAGATCCATGACATCCTGCAGCGCCCCCGAGAGGCGCTTTTCATCGACCTGACCGCTGCCATGAAGATCGACGTACACCGACAAGGGCTTGGAGACGCCAATGGCATAGGCCAATTGGATGGTGCAGCGTTCAGCCAAATCGGCACCAACTACGTTCTTGGCCAAGTAGCGCGCCGCATAGGCGGCCGAGCGGTCGACTTTGGTCGGATCCTTGCCTGAGAAAGCACCGCCACCATGGGGGGCGGCACCGCCATAGGTGTCGACGATGATTTTGCGCCCGGTCAGGCCGGCATCGCCGTCAGGACCGCCGGTGACGAAACGGCCGGTGGGATTAACGTAGAAATCCTCCTCAGGGCACATCCAGCCCTCGGGCAGGATATTGACCACGTAGGGCCGTACAATTTCGCGTACCTGATCCTGTGATAGGTCGGCACTGTGCTGGGTCGAGACCACCACCGAAGTGGCACAAACAGGCCGGCCGTTGGCATAACCCAAGGTGACTTGGCTTTTGGAATCGGGGCCCAGTCCCGGCTCGGCACCGGAATGCCGAACCTCGGCCAGGGCTCGCAAGATGGCGTGGGAATAGTAGATCGGGGCCGGCATCAGGGGCTCTGTTTCGCGACAGGCGTAGCCGAACATGATGCCCTGGTCGCCGGCGCCCTCGTCCTTGTCTGCACCGGCGTCGACGCCCTGGGCGATGTCGCCGGATTGCGAATGCACGTGAACCTCGACCGAAGCCTTCTGCCAGTGAAAGCCGTCCTGCTCGTAGCCGATATCCTTGACGCAAGCGCGAGCCGTGGCCTCGAGCCGCTCGGCGGTCATGGTGTCGGGGCCGCGCACCTCGCCAGCCAGCACGATGCGGTTGGTGGTGGTCAGGGTCTCGACGGCCACACGGCTGCCCGCATCAGCCTCGAGAAAAGCGTCCACCACGGCGTCGGAAATACGGTCGCAAACCTTGTCGGGATGACCTTCGGAAACAGATTCACTGGTAAACAAATATTCGATATCGGCCACTGCCATTCTCCGCCCAAATTCTACCGCCCGCCTCTGGATGCGAGCGGGCGTGCTCTTGTGGCAAGCTTTGATGCGCAGGTCAAGGGCCGGAGAGACGCTTTGAGGCAATGGCGCTGAACTTCGCTTCAGCGATCACCGAAACATCACTTGCAGGGCATGTCCAAAGAGAGCGCTGCGAGCCGCGCGGCGCCTACTGGCCTTCCGCAACCTCACCGGTAACGCCGGCGATGCCGGAAATTGCCTTGGTCAGCTCGAATACCCGCTTGCGCACCAAGGGGTCCGTTATCTTGTAATAAGCGCGAACCAATTCGAGAGTTTCGCGGCGGACGAATTGGTCTTGCTCGAACTTTTCCACACTGTCTTCGCTAAGGCCAGGCCCGCGCCCCGTCACCGAGGCCGGCATATCGTCGAAAAAGAAGCTTACCGGTACGTCCAACACTTGCGCGAATTGGTAGAGCCGGCTGGAACCGATACGGTTGGCGCCACGCTCGTATTTCTGGATCTGCTGAAAGGTGAGGCTGACAGCCTGGCCCAGTTTTTCCTGGCTCATGCCTAGCAGAGTTCGGCGCAGGCGCACGCGGCCGCCAACATGAACGTCGATGGGATTGGGAATCTTGGCCACCTGTTCGACCTCCGCGCCATTGCATCCGCGGCCCAACCCGCCATCCGATTCTGGGAGCGGGAACCCGCCTGGAAAGTGCAAGAATATTGGTTCCGCAACTACTCATGGTGTTAATAGGATATGCAGGTATGCTCGGTCAATAAGATTATTGGCGGATTATCCCGTCATCGGTGCTGCCAGCTACAGTAGGTTTTTGTCGTTATGCGTTTTTCGACTCGGTCGCGAGCGCGACTTTGAATGTCCTCAGCGTTCGGCCAAATGCTGACGCAATTTGACGAATGCCAAAAAAACAGCCGCCACGGTCAACAGCAGCCCAATCCCGATATCTCCGAAACGGGCGTAAGGCGGCGGCGTCGCCAGCGCCTTTGGCAACTGCGAATCTATGATGCCCGCTTGCCCCAGGCCGAGTCGCCGGAGCACCCGGCCGTAGCCGTCGACGACGCCGGATATGCCGGTATTGGCCACCCGCACCAGGGGCAGACCTTCCTCGACGGCACGTACCCGGGCCATGGCAAAATGTTGATAGGGGCCGGCGCTGCGACCATACCAGGCATCGTTGGTGAGATTGAGCAGCCAGCCGGGACGGGCCCCCGGTGCCACCACCTCGGCGGGAAATATCACCTCATAGCAGATCAAAGGGCTGAACGGCGGCAGGCCCGCCAGACTAAGGCTACGACGACCCGCTCCGGCCGCGAACCCGGCCGCCCCGCGAGCCAGCTTGCTGAAGCCCAATCGGGCCAGAACGGGGGCAAAGGGCAGGTACTCGCCGAAAGGCACCAGGTGGCCCTTGTCGTAGGCTGCGACGACGCCACCGTTAACGTCCAGCGCCAGCATGCTGTTCCAAATCCGCGGCACGCCGGCGGCATCGGGGGCCGCCCTGAGACCGCCGGTCAACACCAGCCCGGAGGGACCCACCAGACCACCCACCAGCGCCGCCGCCACCTTGTCGCGCTGCAAGAAATAGGGGACTGCGGTTTCCGGCCAGACGACGTGACTGACGGCCTCGTTGCCCGGCCCTGAACTGAGTTGCAGATGGCGGCCCAGGTTGGCCTCGCGCAGGTCGGCCCGCCACTTTTTCTCCTGGCTCAGATTGGCTTGCACCAGGCGCAGCCGCACCCCGGGCACTCCGGCAGCCGGGTCCGCCGGACCGGGCAGCCGGGCGGCACCGCCCAGCCACAACAGCACCAGCACCAGCCCGGCCACCAATGGAGGCGCCCAGCCCCTGCTTCCCCCGCTGCCGCCGCCGGTTGGCGTCGCCAGCGTCGCCGCCGCGGCGGCTGAGGCCACCGTGACGAAACTGAGCCCATAAATACCGACCAGCGCGGCAAACTGCAGCATCTCTTCCGAAACCGTCCAGACGTAGCCCATCAAATTCCAGGGAAAGCCGGTAAAGAGATGGCCGCGCAACCATTCGGCGGCCGTCCAGGCAAGGGCCAGGGCCAGCACCCGCGCAGCACCCCCGAGCCTCCCACCTAGATCCGTCGAATAGACCGCCAGGGTGGCCAGGCCGTGAAACAGCGCCAGCAACAGCGGCAGGCCGACCACCGCCAGGGGCAGCAGCCAGGCGTGGCGGCCAGCATCGATCAGCAGCGCAAAACCGATCCAATAGAGACTGCAGAGGAAAAAGCCGAAAGCGAACCAAAAGCCGACGGCATAGGCCGCGCGGCGGTGCTGACTGCCATCGTTGAGCCAGACCAGGACGACGAAGGCGGGAACCAACAGCGGCAACAAGTGCAACGGTGGCAGCGCAGCGCTAGCCAGGGCGCCGGCTACCAGGGCAACAGCGTAGCGCCGCCAACCGGTCAGGGCCGCAAGCCTCGAGGCCAGCCGGCTCATGGTCGCACCGCCCGGTCCGGCACTCAGTCCCGGGCCCCGGGGTTTCCGTCGGCAGCGTCCGGCGCGGCGGCGTCCTTGGTCGGCAGCCCCCGTACCTGAATGCGTTTGATGCGGCGCGGGTCGGCATCGAGCACGACGAACTCAAGCCCGGCGGCATGAGCCACCACCTCGCCGCGCTGCGGCACCCGGCCGACCAGTGAAAAGACCAGTCCGCCCAAAGTGTCGACCTCCTCGTCGCGCTCGTCGGGCAGCAGATCGCAGCCCACGCGGCTCTCGAGCTCAGCGATGGCGGCGCGGGCGTCGGCCACCAGGCTGCCGTCGGGACGCTCGACGATTAGCGGTCCCTCGATTTGATCGTGCTCATCCTCGATCTCGCCGACGATCTCCTCGACCAGATCCTCGATGGTCACCAAACCGTCGGTGCCGCCGTACTCGTCGACCACCACGGCCATATGGATGCGCGCCGCCCGCATCTTGAGCATGAGGTCGAGCACCAGCATGCTGGGTGGCACGAACAACACCTCGTGCACGGCCCGGCGCAGATGGAAGGGCCGCCGACGATCCCAATAGCGCATCAGGTCCTTGATGTGGACCATGCCCAGAACGTCGTCGAGATTGTCGCGGTAGACCGGCATGCGCGAATGAAAGGCCTCGCCGACAAGCTTGACGATGTCGTCAAGCGCGGTGCCGACTTCGACGGCGATGATGTCAGCCCGCGGCACCATGACATCGTCGACCCTGAGCTCACCGAGCTTGAGGATGTTCATCAACATCAGCCGCTCTTCGGGATTGATCGGCTGTTCTGCCTCGTCATGCTCCTCGATCAATTCCTCGAGGCTCTCGCGCAGGCTGGCATCGCCGTTGCGGCCGCGTCCCAAGCCCCTTAGCCAGGTAACTAGGCTGCCACCAATGGTCGGCTCGCCGTCGTCGATCGCAGTCGGCACCGCGGCAGCTGTTGTCGATGACGCTGTTTCAGTGGCCTTGGTGTCAGGATCGGGCATCGACTCTCAGTCTCCGCGGTCTTTGGGACCATCGGGGGTGGCATAGGGATCGCCGACGCCGAGGGCAGCCAGCAGCCGGCGTTCCAGGTCCTCCATGGCCGCCGCTTCTGCGGCGTCCCCATGGTCGAAGCCCCTGAGGTGTAGCACCCCATGGACCACCAGATGAGCTGTGTGATCAGCCAATGTCTTTCCCTGGTCGCGCGCCTCGCCAGCCACCGTTTCATAGGCCAGCACCACATCGCCCAGCAGTCCGGGCAGCCCTGTGGCGGCTTCGGCCGCGTCCTCATCGCCGGGAAAGGCGAGCACGTTGGTAGTCCGGTCGCGGCCCCGATAATGGGCATTGAGCGTCTGCACCTGGGCATCGTCGGTGAGCAGCACGGAGACTTCTATGTCGGCTTCGCCGGGCTCGGCAGTGGCCGCGACAGTGGCCCGGACCGCCCGCTCGACCAGGACCTCCGGTCCCTCAGCATGGTCCGCCCAGGGCGCTGCAGCGACGCTGACCACGACCTCGATATGGCTCGGACCACAGGATGCTGCCGGCTCAGGCATCTTTGTCCCCAGTATCGCCAGTATTGCCACTCTCGCCGCGCCGGCGGTCGCGCTCGTCATAGGCTCGCACGATGCGGGTCACCAGGGGATGGCGGACCACGTCGGCGGAAGTGAAGCGGACGAAGCGGACGCCCTCGACACCGGCCAGCAACTCGGCGGCGTCGGCCAGGCCCGAGCGTTTGCCCCGCGGCAGGTCGATTTGCGACAGATCGCCTGTCACCACCATGCGCGAATCCTCGCCCAACCGGGTCAGCAGCATCTTCATCTGTACCGCAGAGGTATTCTGCGCCTCGTCGACGATGACGAAGGCCCGTGTCAGCGTGCGGCCGCGCATGAATGCCACCGGCGCCACCTCGATCTCGCCGCTTTCGATACGCCGCATAACCTGGTCGGTGGGCAACATATCGTTGAGCGCGTCAAACAGCGGCCGCAAATAGGGATCGACCTTGTCCCGCAAATCGCCGGGCAGAAAGCCCAAGTTCTCACCTGCCTCGACCGCCGGCCGCGACAGGATGATGCGCTCGACCAGGCCGTCGAGCAGCATCGAGACGCCGACCGCCACGGCCAGATAGGTCTTGCCGGTGCCGGCCGGCCCCAGACCGAACACCAACTCACCGGAGCGCAAGCTGCGCACGTAGTCGGCCTGCACCGGTGAGCGCGGCGTGATAACCCGGCGGCGGGTGCGGATGATGACGTCTTCGGCCATGGCCGCCGCTTCGGCCGCCTCGGCACTGCGGCCCACCGTGGCCTCGGCCATGCGGATGGCGCCGTCGACCTCGCCGCTGCCGGTGTCCAGGCCTTGCTGCAAGCGGGCATAGAGATCGGTCAGCACCGCCTGAGCCACCTGCTGCGACCATAAGCTGCCCTCGATCGAGAGGCGGTTGCCGCGGGGCGTGATCGAGACCTCGAGACGCTTCTCGATGAGGGCCAAATTGCGGTCGTGCTCGCCGAACAGCGGCGTCAACAGACCGTTGTCGTCGAAATCCATAAAAAGCGGCGCCGGGCCGCTGTCAGCATCGGTCTTCAAGTTTGCTCGGTCCTCACGCTGCATCGGCCCCCAGCTCGTCATGCGGGTCGGCCAGTCTGGCGGCCAGGCTGTTGGCCATGCCGCGCTCGATGGTCACATTGACGACTTTACCCAAAAGCTGGGACGGCGCCGGCAGGTGCACGGCCTGCATATAGGGGCTGCGCCCGACAAGCTGGCCGGGTTGGCGCCCCGGGCGCTCCAGCAACACCTCGAGCCGGCGCCCCTCGCAGGAACGATTGAAGGCCAATTGCTGGGCGTCGAGCAGGTTCTGCAGCTCGGCCAGGCGTGCGATCTTGAGCGCCTCCGGCAATTGCCCCTCGAGGTCTGCCGCCGGCGTGCCGGGCCGGGCGCTGTATTTGAAGGAATAGGCGCTGGCGTAGCCCACCTCGCGGACCAGGGTGATGGTGGCGGCGAAATCGGCGTCGCTTTCGCCGGGAAAACCGACGATGAAGTCGCCCGAAATCGCCAAATCGGGGCGCGCCGCCCGCAGCCGCTCGACCAGACGCAAATAGTCCTCGGCCCGGTGCCGTCGGCCCATGGCGGCCAGCACGGCATCGGAACCCGACTGCACCGGCAGGTGGAGGTACGGCATCAAGGCAGGCACTTCGGCATGGGCGGCGATCAGCTCGGCCTCCATGTCGAGCGGGTGGGAAGTTGTGTAGCGCAGCCGTGACAGGCCTTCGAGGCCGGCCAAATGGCGGATCAGACTGGCCAGCCCCCAGGGCCGCCCGTCCGGGCCATCGGGGCCAGCACCGTGGTAGGCGTTGACGTTCTGGCCAAGGAGCGTGATCTCGCGGCAGCCACCGGCCAGCAGGCGCTCGGCCTCTGCTGTGACGTCGGCCACCGGGCGCGAATATTCGGCGCCACGAGTGTAGGGCACGACGCAGAAGCTGCAGAACTTGTCGCAGCCCTCCTGCACCGTGAGAAAGACGCTGGGGCCGCGGCCGCCGGCTTCCTCGGGCAGGTGGTCGAATTTGGCAGCCGCCGGAAAGTCGGTGTCGATGGCAGCTCCGGCTCCGGTCCTCACCCCAGCCAACAGCTCGGGCAGGCGGTGAAAGGCCTGCGGTCCGACTACCAGATCGACCCAAGGCGCGCGCCGGCGCACTTCTTCGCCTTCGGCCTGGGCCACACAACCGGCCACGGCTATGACCAGATCGTGCCCTGTGGCCCGCCGGTTTTGCTTGAGAGCACGCAGCCGGCCCAATTCCGAATAGACCTTTTCCGCCGCCTTTTCACGAATGTGGCAGGTGTTGAGGATGACCATGTCGGCTTCCTCGGCCGCCGCCGCAACGCCATAGCCCTGGGGCGCCAAGAGATCCGCCATACGCGCGGAATCATAGGCGTTCATCTGACAGCCGTAGGTTTTGACGAACAGCTTCTTGGCCAAAGGCGCTCTCAGCCCTTGCTTGGACGCGGGCCGCCATCCGGCGCGCGGCAGTCGCAAGGCACGGATCTATTTGAAAACACTAGCACTTATCGAATGGCTGTCAAGCCACAGGGGCCAAAACGGGGCCAAAACTGGGCCAAACCTCGGCCAAACGTGGACCGGATTGGGGGCAAAGGTTATCTTCACCCCCATTTCCCAGATGAACTCGTTAATCGATGCCCTGAGATGGAGATTATGCTATAAGAATCAATATGTTGAGGAGTTGATGGAGTGGTTGGC